>JBPYFQ010000242.1:0-16701 GCA_051985625.1 Solirubrobacteraceae bacterium | reverse complement strand
CCGTACCGCTGGCCGGGGCCGACGCCCGGGACGTAGACGTGCCACTGATGGTTGGTCCGGTCGTAGATGTTGATCCGGTGCTCGGCGCCGTCGTCATCGAACAGGCATAGCTCAACCCGGTCGGCGTTCTCGGAGAACAGGGAGAAGTTCGTCCCCCGGCCGTCCCAGGTGGTGCCCTGGGGGAACGGTCGGCCGGGGCGCAGGCCGGTGAGCTGGAGCGTGCTCATCGCCGGATCGCGCCGCTCCGCGGCGGCACCCCGTCCTGCTCGGAGTCCGAGAAGTTGGCCACCAGCGCGACATCGCCGCGGCGGAAGCCCAGGAGCCGACGGGTCTCGTCGACCTCGTCGATGCGGATCGGCGTTTCACCGAGCTCTCGCCGGAGGGCGAGCAGATCCCGGTAGTACTGCAGGTGAGCCGGGTCGCCGTTGGCCGGATCGAGCTTGGAGCGGGCGAACGTCGCCGGATCCTGGGGATCCGGGATCTCCTCGGCCTGGAAGTCCGAGAACTCGGAGAACTCCCGGCGCCGGCCGTCGCGGGTCATCGCGGCGATCTCCGGGTCGATGTGGTCGGTGAAGTACTGGAAGGGATGCGGCTCGTCGTACTCCTCGCCCTCGAATAGGAGCGGCGTCCCGGGCGAGAGGATGGAGCAGAACGCGGCCAGGCGCAGGTCGGCGCCGCGCAGACGGTCGCCCAGCGCCCGGTTGCCGACCTGGTCATGGTTCTGGGCGCAGACGACGAACCGCTCGCGCTCGGGGCGCTGCAGCTCGCGGGCCACGTCGGCGACGCGCCCGTACTCCGCGTAGTAGCCCTCGTGCTCGCCGGTCAGCAGCACGTGGACGGCATGGTGGAGGGCGTCGCCCCACTGGGCGTCGTGGCCCCACTCGTCGATCGGACGCAGATCGCCGATCTCCATCTCGGAGATGATGAGCGCGCCCGGGTGGATGGCTCTGACCCGCTGGGCCAGCTCGGCCATGACGTGCGGCTGCGACTCGTCGACGATGGCGTGGACGGCGTCGAGCCGCAGGCCGTCGACGCGGTAGTCGCGGATCCACATCTCGGCGTTCTGGATCGCCCACTCGCGCACGGCGGGCTGGGCGTAGTCGATGGCGCCGCCCCAGATCGTGGCGTTGGCATCGGTGGTGTAGGGGCCGAACGCCTCCACGGCATCCGCGCCGGCGCCCAGGTGGTTGTAGACCACGTCGAGGATGACCGTCAGCCCGGCGGCGTGGGCGGCCTCGACGAGCCGGGCGAACCCCTCCGGGCCGCCATAGGCGGGGTGCGGCGCGGACGTATACACGCCGTCGTAGCCCCAGCCGCGGTTGCCGGCGAACGTGGCGATCGGCATGACCTCGATCGCGGTCACCCCCAGCTCCCGCAGCTCGGCCAACCGCGGGACCGCGGCCTCGAACGTGCCCCCGGGGGTGAAGGTGCCGATGTGGAGCTCATAGATGACGAGGTCGCGGAGGGCCAGGCCTGTGTGGTCGCTGGAGATCGCCAGGGCCGCCGGATCGACGATCCGGGATGGGCCGGTCAGGCCCTTGGGCTGCGCTCGCGCGCAGGGGTCTGGCAACGCCTGGCCGCCGTCGAGGACGAACTCGTAGTCGGTGCCCGGGGTGGCCGGAACGCGGGCCTCGTACACCGCATCGTCGTTGCGGTGGAGCGGGTGGTCCCCGGCGGGTGTGCGAACGGCCACCGCGCCAGTGGCGGGCGCCCAGACGCGGAACGTCGTCGTGCCATCGTCGTGGGGATGAGCGCCGAGCGCCGGGCTCGTGGCTGACTTGGGTCCGGGCACGATCGCGTCGCTACCCGTCCGGCGGACCCGGCAAGCAGCCATGACTCGCTAGCGTTGTCCACACCGCCATGAAGATGCCACGCTTCTTGTTCTGGACTCAGGTTCTTGTCGTCGTTTTCGTGCTCGCCGGAATGGTGATCGCGATCACGAAGCTGGCCTGAGGTGGGGCACCCGGGGATTGTGCGGTCGATCCTCGTCGGGACGGATGGGTCCGCCACCGCGGCGATCGCCGTCGCCCAGGCGATCGAGATGGCACGGGCGCTCGGGGCCCGGCTCCAGGTCGTCAGCGCGTATGAGCCGGTGAGCGGCCGTCTGGCCAGCGAGAGCCTGGCCGCGCCCGCCGACGTCCAGTGGGCGCTCAACCCGCGCGAGGAGGTGCTGACGCTGCTCGACGCCGCCGGCCAGGACGCCCGCGCCGCCGGAGTCGCCGAGGTCGAGACGTTCCCCCGGGTGGGCGACGCCGCCGACGCCATCCTCGACGTGGCCGAGGAACAGGGGACCGACCTGATCGTCATCGGCCACAAGGGCATGACCGGCGCGACCCGATTCCTCCTGGGGTCGGTGCCCAACAAGGTCTCGCACCACGCGCCCTGCTCGGTGCTGATCGTCCGGACGAGCTGACCGCGCCCTCCCGGCCGGAGAAGCTGACGGCGCGTCGGGCTGGACGAGCTGACCGCGCGTCAGGCCGGAGGAGCGGCCACCGGCGGGCCGGGCGCGGTGGCCGCGCCGGCGTTGAGCAGCCCGTAGCCGAACGTGGAGTTGGGCTTGCCGCCCCCCAGCGGCGTCGCCGTCTCCTCCAGGCGGGCGAGGATCTGGTTCGGGCTGGGGTGGCGGCCGATCACGCCGCTGGCGATCACGAGCGCCGCGGTCGCCGCCACCTCCGGGGCCGACATCGACGTTCCCATGTACTCGCCCGGGAACCCGAACCGGTCCCAGTGGGGCGGATGGGTCAGCGTCATCTGGTAGATCGAGGGCAGGTTGAGCTCGGGATGGCAGTCCGGGTCGGCGTTGATGATGGAGTCGTCCCCGCCGCCCGGCGCCACCAGGTCAAGGCCGGTCCCGCCGTTGGAGTAGGAGGCCGTGCAGCGATCCTTGGTGCTCGCCCCCACCGAGATCACGCCGCCCGCCCGGGCCGGATAGGCGATCTGGTTGGTCTCGTCGTTGCCGGCGGCGCCGACGACGGTCACCCCGCGCCGGTGCGCGTAGTCGATGGCGTTGACGATCTGCGGGATCTCCGAGCCGTTGTTGACCTGGCTGGGCAGGAACTCGAGGCTGAGGTTGATGATCTGCGCGCCGTGGTTGACGGCGTAGCGGATGCCCCGGGCGATCGTCGCCTCATCTCCCTCGCCGTTGGCGTCGAGGATGCGGACGGGCATGATCGACGCGCCGTAGGCCAGGCCGGTCAGACCGATCCCGTTGTTCGTCGACTCGGCGATGAGCCCGGCCACGAAGGTCCCGTGCCCGTTGCGGTCCAGCGGATAGCGGTTGTGGGCCACGAAGTCGTACGGGGCGACGAACCGGGTGCGCCCGAAGTCCGGCGACGGGTAGAACTGCTTCCACCGCCGGTAGGCGACGCCGGTGTCGAGCACCGCCACGACAACGCCCTTGCCTCCGGCGCGGTGGTCGGCCAGCAGGTTGGCCCAGGCCTCCGGCGCGTTGACGCCGGTGGTGGGCATGAAGTTCCACTGCAGCCTCTCCCACCCCTGGGGCTGATGCGAGCGCCCTGGGTCGTTGGGATAGAAGGCTCCCGCCGTGTGGGCGATGTAGTCCGGCTGCGCGTACGCGACCCCGGGTTGGCGACGCAGCCGGGCGATGGCGGCGGTCACGCTCTCGCCGCGCGGAAGCGTGAGCAGCCGGCTGCGCGGCGCGGGGGCGGCGACCGAACGGCGCGCCACCATCCGCAGCTCGTCGGTCGACATCGTCGCCCCGACCCGGTACCCGACGATGACCTCGTGGGGGACGTAGGTCGCGGCGCGCGCACCGGCGGTGCCGGCCAGCATCCAGACCGCCACCAGGGCGAGGCAAACTGTGACCGCGTGACGCGGATAACGACCAGCGTACGTACGGCATATGCGGCGACCGCCCGTCGCCAAAGCGGACATCCGGCAGTACCCCTCAGAGAAAGTGGGGCACGTCGTGCCCCAGCGACAAGGTAGCGACATCACGTTGGAAAAACCACCCCCACCCCCCCATTTCTTTCCCCGTGACGAGTACTTCATGCGTCTCGCCATCCGAGAGGCCTCGCGCGCGCTCGAGCATGACGACATCCCGGTCGGGGCAGTCGTGGTCCGCGACGGCGAAGTGGTCGGCATCGGCCACAACGAGCGCGAGCTTCGCGCCGACCCCACGGCCCACGCGGAGATGATCGCGCTACGGGAGGCGGCCCGGACCCTCGGCAGCTGGCGGGTGCTCGACTCGGTGCTCTACGTGACCCTGGAGCCGTGCGCCATGTGCGCCGGGGCGATCGTCCTGGCGCGGGTTCCCCGGGTGGTGTTCGGCACCACCGATCCCAAGGCCGGCGCGGGCGGAAGCGTGCTTGACGTGATGGCCGAGCCGCGCCTCAACCATCGGCCTCAGGTCCAGTCCGGCCTGCTGGCCGAGGAATGCGGGGATCTGCTCCGCGCGTTCTTTCAGTCACGCCGGCGGTGAGTCGTCTCGGGGATCGCGCCGGCGGCGGGCGCTAGCGGCGCGCGCTCGGCGGTGAGCCGTCAGTGGGCCCGGCTGAACACCACGTGTCCCTCGATGTGCGCAATCGCCGGGCCGTGACCGACCGGGCGGACCCGGCAGGAGGCTCCACAGCGCACGTCAACGGTGGCCGCCCCGCCCTCGCTGACGACGAGCAGGTCGCCGGCCCGGACGCCGGCGGCAGCCAGGGCCGAGCGTGAGGCGCCGAGCACAAGATCGTCGCCGGGATGCCGGTTCCGAGAGGTGTGGCGGTCGGCGACCAGCGCATCGCGGAACGACGCCGGGACGAAGCCCTCGCTCTCGACGCCGACGTCCTGGCCGTGGGCCAGCCCGGAGGCGATGACGCCGGCCACCCGGCCGCCCGGGGTGAGCGCGTAGATGTTGCCGGACAGCTCGTCCGGGGCGATGAGGTCGCCGCCGAACCGTCCGAACGTGGCCGGGGCCACGGCGATGCCGCCCTCCACCCGGGGAGCGCCGCGGGCCAGGGCCCGCACGCGCCCGCGGCAGTCGATGGCATCCAGGACGGCGCGGCCGGCGACGGCGGTGGTGACGAGCAGCCGGTGGCCGAACCGCCCGGTCAGGTCGAACGCGATCCCGTTCTCCAGCCCGCGGCGGGGCAGCCGGGCGAACCGGCGGACAACCCCCGCGGGCGTGATCTGCGTGACGCCGTTCCCGTGCGCCAGGCGCAGGGCGTACATGTCGCCGGCGGGGAACATGCACCGGGCGCCGGGGAGCCGCAGCCCGGGCGAGCGCACCAGGTAGGGCTCGAGCCCAGGCGGAGCCGAGTACGCGGCGCCAAACCGGCGAAGCGCCCCGCTGGGCGAGAGCCGGAGCAGGCGGCCCCGGGCGGCCACGATCAGCGAGCCGTCCGTGGCGGGCGCCGTCAGGTCCACCACGCCCCGCACGTGGACGCGACCAGTCCAGATCTGCGTCGTGGCCGGGGCGGGGACGCTGGTGCGAGCCTGGACGGCGATGGGTCCGGGCGCCGGGCGAGCGGACCGCCCGCAGCCGACCGTCCCCAGCGAGATGAGCGCTGCCGCCAGGGCGATCGACGAGCCGACACGGGCCACGCGGGCCATGCCTCAGGATACGGCCGTCCCAACTAGTCGACTAACGTGTGGGGCCGCTTCACCGGAGAGGTGGCAGAGCGGTTGAATGCGCCGGTCTCGAAAACCGGTATGGGCTATCAGTCCATCGGGGGTTCGAATCCCCCCCTCTCCGTAGACTTTTTGCCTGTTCTCCGAGGGAGCAGGACTTTCTTCGGGGGTTCGGTCGGGTTTGGATCGTCGTTGGGCGGGTCAACGCGGGCCAGCGCGGGACCACAGGGCGACGGGGTGCGACGAAGCTTCGTTCCCTTTGCGTCCCCCGGGGTCATCGCCTCCGCGAGGCGGCGGGCGATGTTGGCTTGCGCGACCGATCTCCGGCCCTGCGAGATTCCATTCGCCACCCTTCGACCTGTACGACCAGGACGGTCAGGAGGTGCGTACGATGAACACGCCGCAAGGGGCGCGGTGCGAGACGCGATTGGGAACAGATCCTAGGACGCGCCGCGAGCCGACCATCCCACGGTTGCCGACCACGATCATCTGCGCATTTTCCGCCCCGGCGATGGTCATCAGCACCTCCGCCGGCTCGCCAGGGCACACGTGGGTAGCCACCTGGACACCTTGGCGCTTCAGGCGCGAACTCGCTCGGTCGACGATCTCCTGCGCAAGCTGCCGCGCATGGTCGTCGTCTTGGGGGGGCAATGGCATCCCCGAGGCCGCAGCCATCGACACCCCTAACGAGCCCGAAGAGTACGCGCTGACGACATGAACCTGAGCTCCGAGCGCTCGCGCCAGATCCGCAGCCGTATCGACGGCGACTTGGGCGGTTGCCGAACCATCAGTGCCGGCCACAATCGGACCATTTGACATCTTCGCTCACCCCCGGCTACTTGAGCGCCCGAAGCCAGAACGCACCGTTGCGCGTGCGCGCAGCGCTCTTCTTGACCTGCGCATCCTACGCCCTGTAGCCCTGGCCGGGAAAAACCTGTGACGGCGTACGGATCAGACCGTGATATGAGACCGAATTCCCGGCTCCGGTGGCCGCGCTCGATCTGATTAGAATCCCAGACGTGCGGGCCGGTCGGCGGCCTGCGTCCTAGGGGTTCTGGGTGCCGGGCGCTCCAAACACGCCGAATTTCGAGTGTTATGTCCCTCGTCTGCTGCTCAAATGGCTTGTCGCCGCACCTGAGGACCTCGTACAGACGCTCGAGGGCACCGTGGTGTTCGTCGACGTGTCGGGATTTACCCGGCTGTCCGAGCGTCTGGCTCGGAGAGGTAGGGAGGGCGCCGAGCACCTCACCGACGCCATCAACGCGTGCTTCTCGGCGCTTCTCGCCGACGCGTATGCCAACGGCGGTTCCCTCCTGAAGTTCGGGGGCGATGCGCTGCTGCTGTGGTTCGACGGCGACGACCATCCGCTCAGGGCGTGTGCATCGTCGGGGGCGATGCGCAACACGATTCGCCGGGTGGGCCGCATCAGCGCCGCGGGCACCCGGATCAACCTGCGGATGTCGGCAGGCGTGCACAGCGGCAGCTTCCAGATGTTCCTGGTCGGCAAGTCGCACCGGGAATACCTCATCGCAGGGGCGGACAGCAGCAGAGTCGTCGAGATGGAGGCGGCGGCCTCGGCCGGCCGGGTCATAGTCAGTCGGGAGACGGCGGCGATGCTGCCCCGCCGCGCGCTGGGCCCCATTGCCGGTCCCGGGGTCCTGCTCGCGCGCTCTCCCTCTACGCGCCGGTTCGCGCCAGACAAGAAGATTGACCTTCCGGACGACGATGCGATCATCCGCTGTCTCTCGACGGAGGTGCGCGGCCATGTGCTGGCGGCACCGGCCGCGGCCGAGCACCGGACGGCCGTCGTCGCGTTTGTGCAGTTCGGTGAGCTGGACGAGTTGATCAAGACACGCGGGCCCGCGGCGGCTGCGCGAGCGATCGGCGCGTTGGTGGAGGTGGTACAAGCCGGCGCCGATCTGTTTCAGGTTTGCTTTCTCGGCTCCGATGTTGCGGCGGGCGGCGGCAAGCTGATTCTGACAGCGGGCGCTCCACGCGCCGTCGGGGATGACGAGGAGCGGATGCTGCTCACGCTTCGCCACATCGTCGAGCAGCCGCGTGACCTTCCGATCCGAATCGGGGTCAACCGGGGTCGGGTGTTCGCAGGTGAGATCGGTCCGCATTACCGAAGGACCTATTCGGTAATGGGGGACACCGTCAACCTTGCGGCCCGGTTGATGGCAACGGCTCCGTGGGAATCGGTGTACGCGACGGAGGGGGTACTCACTCGGTCTCAGACCAAGTTCGAGTTGAGGCGATTGGAGCCCTTCATGGTGAAGGGCAAGAAGCAGCCGATCGGGGCCTGGAACGTGGGGCCGCTCGCCCGCCCGAACGCCGCCCAGGCCGGCAAACGGCTACCGCTCGTCGGCCGCGATTCAGAGTACGCAACGCTGCGCAATGCACTGGGGCAAGCCGAGCGGGGCGAGGGCTCGGTGATCGAGATGATCGGAGAGACGGGAAGCGGCAAGTCCCGCCTGCTCGCCGAGGCGCGCGACCTCGCCACCGGGTTCTGCTCCGCGCACACGGTCTGCGAGAACTACCGGCGGAGCGTCCCGTACGTCGTCTGGCGGGACATCCTGCGACAGCTGATCGGGCTGCACTGGGACGATCCGGACGAGGTCGTGCTCGGGGCGATCCGCGAGCACGTCCGAATGTCTGACCGCAAGCTTCTGCCCTGGCTTCCACTGCTCACGATCCCGTTCGACGTCAGCACGCCGATGACGCGAGAGGTCAGCGAACTGGCCCCGGACCACCGTACGACGAAGCTGCACGAGGTCGTGCTCGAGTTCCTCGAGCCTTTGCTGGCCGTCCCGACGCTCGTCCAGATCGAGCACGGACATTTCATGGACGAAGCTTCGGCGGCGCTTCTGCACTCGATCGCCAGGCAGATCGAATCGTCCGCGTGGGTGATCACGGTGACGCGGCGCGATGTCGCCGGCGGGTTCGTCGGGAGGCAGGAATCCTCAACTGAGCTCGTGCTCGGGCCCCTTCCGGCTCAGGCGATGCATGTGCTCGCCGAAAGCACGCCCGAGGCGAGTAGCGTCCCACCGCATGTGATCGAGCTAGCCGTCGAGCGGGCCGGCGGAAGTCCTGAGTTTCTGCTCGACCTGCTGGCCGCGGCGGCCGAAGGTTCGGGCGAGCTGCCGGACAGCGTGGAAGCTGCCACCTCGGCGAGGATCGACGAACTCGAGCCGCGCGACCGTGTCCTCGTGCGCCGCGCGTCGGTGCTCGGGCTCTGTTTCCACCGGCGCCTCCTCCGGCACGTGCTCGACGCGGGGGTGCCCGAGCCGAACGAGGAGACCTGGAGTCGGATGTCCAGCGTGTTCGGGGACGATGGCGATGGCTATATGCGCTTCAAACGGCCGGCGATGTGCGAGGTCGCCTACGAGGGATTGCCGTTTCGGTTGCGTCGCCAGCTCCACGCGGCCGTAGGTGAGGCGCTGGAGCCTGATCTGGGGCGTGACGCCGACGCCGATCCCGCTGTGCTCTCGCTGCATTTCAGCCTCGCTGGCGAGAACACGCGGACGTGGAAGTACGCCCTGATCGGGGCCAAGCGCGCCGGTGCCCGGTTCGCGCATGCCGACGCTGCTCGGCTCTACCAGCGGGCGATCCAGGCGGGAAGAGCCGACGGCGTCGACCGATCAGAACTCGCCGCGGCCTGGGAGGCCTTGGGTGAAGCGATGGTTCAGGTCGGCGAGCTCTCGGCAGCCGCGCGTGCGTTGGCTTCATCGCGTCGGCTGGTGACGAACGATCCAGTCGCGCAGGCTCGCCTCTGCTTCCGCCATGGCAAGATCAGCGAGCGGGGTGAGATGTCCACCGCCGTACGGTGGATGCGTAGGGGCCTTCGCAGCCTCGAGGATGTGAGCGGCCGGGAAGCGGACGCCTGGCGGGCGCGATTGGTTGCCGAACTGGGATGGATTCGACAGCGTCAACGGCGTCATAACGAAGCAGAACGCCTATGTCGCGAAGCGCTGAGGAGGGGCGAGGCAATCGGGGAGCTTCGTGCCCAAGCCCGTGCTTCCTACACGCTGGACTGGGCGCTCGTGGAGTTGGGCCGATCGGAGGAGGCACGATATTCCGCGCGAGCTCTGGAGATCTATCGAGAGCTGCATGACCCCGAACACGAGGCAATGGTGCTCACCAGCCTTGGCGGCTTCGCCTACTGGGACGGCCGCTGGCAGGAGGCAGTCGACCTATACGAACGTGCGGGAGCGTGCAGTACGCGCGCAGGCAACGCGGCGGACGTAGCGTTCACCGATGTCAACGTGGGCGAGATCCTCTCGGACCAGGGTCGCCTGGAAGAGGCAGACAGGCGATTGCGTCGTGCACATCGAATTTCGAGCTCGACCGGCGACTGCGAAGGGATGGCATTTGCCAAGATGCTGCTGGGCCGTCTCGCCGTCCGAGACGATCGTCCGACAGAGGGGGTTGAGCTGCTTGAAACGGCCGCCGCCGAGATGCGGCAGTTTCGTATCGACTACTACGCGGTGGTTGCGAAGGCGCTGTTAGCCGAGGCCGAGGCACTCGGAGGCTCCCCGGAGCGGGCGGTGGAGATCGCAGACCAGCTTCTGGAATCTGGCCAAACCCAAGTCGCCCTTCTTCGGCGTGTACGTGGGATCGCGCTGGGGCGGCTCGGGGAGCGTGAGCTCGCGACGCACGAGTTGGAGGTCGCCGTCGGTGCGGCGCGGGCGCGCGGCGAAGATTTCGAGGTCCTTCTTGCGCTCGATGCGCTGGCCGCTTTCGGCGCGCTTGAGAGTCAGCGGCTGAGCGAGCGACAGACGATCCGACGACGGCTTGGAGTCGTTCGTCTACCGGTTATTACGAGCCCTTCACGCGGCGCCCCGGAGCAGCAGGCCACCACCGAGACGGTCGCCGTAAGCTGAAAGCAGGCGGGGGTCTATCCCATACGCGGATCGCCTGGGAGCCCGCTCGGGATATCGGCGACGAGCACGACGCCGGTCACCTTGCGGGTCACCGGGTCGGTGATCACCGAATCCGCTTGCCGGTTGTGGCAGGGGCCGACCGTGCTCCCGGTGCAGGTCTGCAGGAGACCGATGAACGGCCCATTGATGTTGGGTGGCGGTCCCGGGTTTTCGTTGACGGCCGGGGTGCCGGCGGAGGTGGTGAACTCGTACGGAGCCTCGAAGCAGATCTGCTGGCTCTTCAGGATCTGGCTGGCGTTACCCACGAGCGGAATCGTGGGGCTGGAAATCGTGAGCGTGACGACCTTGCTGGCATCCACACCCGCCGTGATGACCCCATAGGTGTTCGGATCCGCCGTGGTGTACCCGCTGCAGTCCAGCGGCGAGACGGTCGCGAGATCGCCCGACTCGAGCAACTGCCCTCCGGCGCCCGTAGCGGTCGCCGCGACCTGGGCCTTTCCGCCCGCTAGGAGGGCTTGGGTGGTTGCAGTGCCGTTCGTGAAGTTCGCTGCGCAGAGCGTCGTCGTGAGGACGCTCTGCGGGTCGAGATTCAGATCGTTTCCCGGAGGTCCGCTGAAGTCATTCGCCTGCTTGGCCTCGATGCTCCAAGTGCTGGACGTGCACGGCACCGACGACAGTCCGATCATGATCGTCAGCTTCGCACCCGGTGCGAGGGAAACACTGCGAAGCTCGATCACCCAGCGCTGCCGTGTCGAGTCGAACACCGGGGTGGCCGTGCCCTGCGTAGTGGACGCACTGCTAACGACGTAGCCGGAGGGTGCCGTCAGGTTGGCGGACCCCAGCTGCTGGGTCTTGGTCTCATTGGTGATCGTTGCGCTCGCCGCCAGGCCGTTCGTCCCCGCAGCCCCCGACATAATCACCAAATACGGTTTGGTCGCGGCGTCAGCCGAGTTGACCGATACCGCCGAAACGAGAACCACCAAAACGCCGATCCACGTCCCGCGTTTAGCAAAGCCATGCATGATGCCCTCCATTGCGTCGCACCCCCCGCCTCCCCGCGCCACCCCACAGCGCGCCTTGAGCGCAGAGCCTACCGCATGGCAAAGCCATGTCACTAGATTTTCACGTCCCTGTCATCCGCAGGCGCCGCGAACCACCGCCGGCCATCAACAACCGGCCACCCCGGATCGCACGCCGAGCACTCTCGCCACGGCGTGGCGCGCGTTGGAGTCCACCTCGACGACAAATCGCCCACGCCGCTGTTGCCGCCGGCAAACATGGCCGGTCCGTTGAGCCGGTTTGAAGGGCAACGCCCTTACCGAGCATCTGGGCTGGAAGGCCGCGCCGTTGCACTTCGTTGCCGGCGGGAATGCGGCGCGAGGCCAGAACGCGTTGCTCGTCCCGTCACGTCACCCGTCCGAAGCTTCCGCGTTGGCGTCTGGCACTTTTGAGTCAGCCGGAGCCGGCAGCACGTGGCGGCGGTTGCGAGAGCTTAGAAGATCATCTTAATGTCCTGTGTACCGGCATCTGACTCCACTGTGATGGTGTAGTCACCGCGTTCGAAGACACGGATCATCCGCCAGTTCGAGGCAAGAACGTCGGCTCGCAGCCCGCGTGCTCCGTGCCGCTGGGCGTAATCAACCAGGACGGAGTGAAGCCTGCTGCCGAGGCCAGCGCCCTGCCACTCCGGATCCACCATGTAGGCAACCTCGGCAAGGCCGGTGGCCGGGCTCAGGTAGTAGGTGCAGGCGCCGACGATCCGCTCGTGTTCAAGCGGACCAATCACCGCAGCAAAAGCCATCTCCTCGTCATAGTCGACGCTGCAGAGATGCTGAGCCGTAGTATCGGTGAGCGAGGTCAGCTTTTGAAAGAACCGCGTGCGAACATCCTCCTCGCTGAGGCGGTAGAACAGCTCCTGCATCGCGCTCGTATCACTGGTCCGAGTGGGCCGCACCAGAACCTGGCGCCCATCGCGCAGCTGAGCGGTGCGCACTTCAGATTCCGGATAAGCGCTTCGGCTGCGTAGCTGCTGCTTACGGCTGACCAAACCGCGGCCGATCGCGACGGCGAGCAGCTCGCGCCGAAAGTCGGGGTGGGCGATGTCAATCAGCGCCACTGCCCGCTCGGCGAGCGAGCGGCCGAACAGGTATGCGGTGCCGTATTCGGTAATGACCCAGTGGACTTCAGCCCGTGGGATCGCCACCGCCTCGTCCGGCGCGAGCGCGGCGGTGATGGCCGATCGCCCTGCTGGAGTCTTCGACGCCAGGCACACGATGGCAATCCCGCCCGGAGAGGTCAGTGCCCCCCGGTGAAACTCCGGCCCCGTGGACACACCGCCGTAGAGTTCTCCATCCAAAGTCTCAGTGGAGACCTGTCCGGTGAGGTCGACGGTGAACGCCTGGGTCACCGACACCATCCGTTGGCGAGCAGCGATAACCGCCGGGGCACAGATGTAGGTCAGTGGATGGAAAGTGAACCGCGGGTCGCGATCGACGAGGTCGTAGAGTCGCCGGGTGCCCATCGCCCAGCTGGTCGCCACGTGACCTGTGACAACCCCGGTGGTTACAAGGTCGACGATCTGCTCTGTGATCACATCCGAGTGGACGGCAAGATCGCGCCGGTTGGTGAGGTACGACAGCATCTCGTTCGGGACTCGACCAAGCCCGACCTGAAGCGTAGAGCGGTCCTCGATCAGCCGGGCGGCATAACGAGCAATCTGCTCGGCCACAGGTCCGGTCGGTTCGTGCAGGTACTCAGCCACGGGAGTATCTACCGACACAAACCGGGCGATCCGCGCCGCTGGGAGCTGGCTGTCGCCAGCTGTGCGCGGCATGGCCGGATTGACCTCTGCAATGACCGTACGAGCGCTCAAAGCCGCCTGCTTGCTCACATCCACGGAGATCCCCAGGCTGCACGTGCCCTCAGCGTCCGGAGGGGCGACCTGCAGCATCGCCACATCGATCGGGAGCTGGCCAGTGTCAAAGAGCCGAGGAACGTCGGCCAACGAGACCGGGATGTACTCCAGCCGACCAGATTTCCGCAGCGCGCGCTCGGTGCTGCCCACATAGAACACCCGGTGCCGATAATTGCTCCACGACGGGTCGGCCGCGTCCAGGCCAGCGACGACGAAGTGGACCAGTGTGACCCCGGGCCTACCCAACTGCTCAAGCGCCTGAACCAGCGTCCGCGGAGCAGCACACCCGGTACCGATAAACACGGAGTCTCCGGGCCGCACCAGGGATACGGCCTCAGCGGCTGAGACCTCACGTTGCCGCCAACCCGACGAGACTTCGCTGCTCATCCCCAGCCCCAAACTACCCGATGACGCTCAATCTCTCCAACCTCTGGCGGGTCTGGCGCTGGGCCAAGCCTGCCACCCGCGACACGCCAAGCCCAGCCTCGTGCCGTGGCAGCTAGGCCTGCCCCGCCTCAGATCGTGACTGTTCTGATGGATCACGCGGCTTCCGAACGACCGGCCGGCGCGGCGCACATCACGCTCGCGCGCTACACACGCGCGCTGCCCGAGGACATCGTCCGGGCAGTCGCAACGCTCGCGGCCTATCTGACCGCCAACCAGCAGGACCCGTGCAGCTCGATGACTTTTCGTTCCCTCTGCCGTTCCCTCGGCACGCCACACCCTTATTTCATGGGCGATTTGGCTCGCTCGCCCCGGTCTCAAAGACCGGTATGGGCTATCAGTCCATCGGGGGTTCGAATCCCCCCTCTCCGTTTCCGGCCGGCGGTCGGCCCGTCGGCTTGGGGGCTGGGTTGCCGCGCGTTGTGGGTCAACGCGGGCCATTGCAGGACCGGGCTGATCCGCCGGCTCTTTCCCCCGGACATTCCCCCAGGCCTGGTTCGCACCGACGCCGGCACGGAGTCCCTGTGGGGCCTGGGCAAACCGGTGTGGTCGCGCAACATGGGTCAACCCGGGCCAACGCAAGCCATGGACCTCGGCACGTCATTCCCCCGAGCGCGAAGTCACAAGCCCGCCCGTGCCATCGCAGATCCCCGCAAACCCACCATGACCCGCCCGATGAACCCGGCGAGACCCGTTCCGTTGGACGCCACATGCCTCCAGCCCCGGCCTCGGAACAGCAAGCTCGCGAGCTCCGGAGCGCCCTCTGGGCAGTACCGCTACGCATGGAAGCAGCGCTACGGGAGCCGGGGCGTACGCCGGCTCCTTCTCGTCGACCTTTAGCTCGACCCGAGCAAGTACCGGCCACTGAATCCGTGTGGCAACTCGATCGTCAGGCCGTTCGCGGTCGCGCGATCGCTCTCTGTCGGACGGACTGGCCGCAGCCCGAACTCGACTTCGATGGAAGCAATCGCGCGGTCCAGCCCCACGCCGTCGATGCATGACCCGGATGAGCAACGAGCGCATTCACGCGGTTGCGCTCGCGCGGGGTTAGAACAGACCGGCTGTCGCGTGCTTGGGTGATGCCTATGTGAGCGTCGATACGTGTCCCGCGACACTGGCCTTTGCTGTCCGCGCGCGGAGCAGGTGTCGGCAGGTTGTCGACTAGATGCGCGACGAAACTCGGAAAGCCGGTTGGGGCGTGCGGCAAGCGACCGGCATTGGACGGCAGCGATTCGACAAAACGATCACAGGTCGGTGGCGCGTGGGTGTTGCGGTGCATAGATGCCGACGTCGCCGCCACCGGGTAGCCGGAACCTGCTCAGTCGTCCCCATCGGGCTTCGGTGATGGGGGCGCAGCGCACTCCGTGGGCCGACAGCTCGGTGATTGTTGCGTCCAGGTCATCGCACATGAGGTAGAGCTCATGCGACGAGGGGTCGTCGCCCGGATGGACGGCAACTTCGGCGGGTGGAAGCTTGAAGATCAGCCAGCCGCCGCCCGCGTCGACGTGCGGGTAATCCAGTACATCGCGGAAGAATGCACGGTCGGCTTCAGGGTCGCGGCTGTAGACGATGACATGCGCTCCAGAGATGGCCACGGGGCCACTATGGCAGGAGACAACGCGACACCCGCTCTGCTCGAGCTGACGAATGAGCGGGGCTCCCCGCGCCTGCTGCTCAGCCTCCTCCTCCTCGCCAGAACCAGCGCGGCCTCTCCGGTTCGGTTGTCAGATAGCCGCATATGCAGAAGCTGCGTAAGCGCCTCCGCGCTGCCGGCGGACGGCGTGATCGCAACGCGCGAAATGCGCTCGCTCGCACGAGCGGTCCCGCCAACGAGCGCGGGATCGCCCAGCGAGCACTCGTCACGCCAGGCGGCCATCCAGAGCAAATCGCGTTCCCAGGCGACCGGAGACTCAAACTCCGAACGCGTGCCTGACCGATCGGCCCGGCGCGACCAGGCGTACAGTTTTGATCGTGCCGAGACGGCGTGTCGTCATCGATCATGTCAGCGTCGGGGTCAGCGACCTGGCTCGAAGCCGTGACTTCTATCGCCACGCCCTCACGCCGCTGGGATTTGCCGAGTTGGGGCCGTGGCGCGAGGACGCGAAAGAGGTCGCGTTCGGTCTCGAGGAGGCAGACGACTTTGCCATCTCCACCGCCTACGGGACCGGAGCGCCAGTTCACGTCGCCTTCGCAGCAGACCGACGCGAGCAGGTCGACGCCTTCTATGCCGCGGCGCTGGAGGCCGGCGGTCGCGATAACGGGCCTCCGGGCCCGCGGCCGGAGTATTCGGACGGCTACTACGGAGCCTTCGTGCTCGACCCCGATGGACACAACATCGAAGCGGTACACCACGGCACGTAGGGGCCTGGGGCCGAACCGCTCGGCCCGGGTCGAAGCCTTGCGTCCAGTGCGATCACCGCCCGCGCTCCCGATACTTTCGTCGTACAGCATTGCCCGGCGGTGGCAACCAGGATGATCGGTCCGGCGCCGGCCCGCGGCCTGGACGAGCTCACGACCCCTCCGTGGCCAAGCACTCGCGGGACGCCAGCGAGCGGCGTGATCCAGATGTCGCCATGGCGCTCGTCCGCCGTGGGCTCGACGGGGCGATCGCTCTTGGGGAATGCGATCGTGCCGCGGCCCGCCGCCGGGCCGCGGTAAGGCCCTATCGGGTTCCGGACTGCTGATTTGCCGGGCGGATGCAGCGGCGTCAGTCTTGCGTCAGCGTCGATGGTTGTAGCCCGATCCAGAAGCCAGCTAGGTGTAGTTCCTGAGCACGTTGTTCATCCGGGCCTCCTTGGAGGCTGGTGGTTCTCGAAGCCCCAGTCCCAAGGAGAACCCGGATGCGATTGCACGCTAACGCGGCGCTCAGTCTGAAAGCCAGGCGTC
>JBPYFQ010000241.1:0-45195 GCA_051985625.1 Solirubrobacteraceae bacterium | reverse complement strand
TGCTGCTGACCGATCGCCACTTCGGGACGCACTGGTTCGACCCGACCTTCCACGGATCGCCAGTGCTCTGGCAGAACCTGTTCTGGTTCTTTGGGCACCCCGAGGTCTACATCATGATCCTGCCCGGTTTCGGGATGATCTCCGAGGTCATTCCCGTGTTCGCCCGCAAGCCGATCTTCGGCTACAAGGCCGTCGCCGCAGCCACCGTGGTCATCGCGTTCCTGGGCCTGCTGGTCTGGGCGCACCACATGTTCGCCACGCCGACGCCGACGGTCGTGCTCGTGTTCTTCATGATGAGCTCGTTCCTCATCGCGGTCCCGACGGGCGTGAAGATCTTCAACTGGATCGCCACGCTCTGGCGCGGCACCATCGAGTTCAAGACGCCGCTGATCTTCGCGGTGGGCTTCCTGGCCCAGTTCACCATCGGTGGCATCACCGGCATCTTCCTGGCCGTCTTCCCGGTCGACTGGCAGCTGAACGACACCTACTTCGTCGTCGCCCACTTCCACTACGTGCTGATGGGCGGCTCCGTGTTCACGGTGTTCGCCGGGATCTACTACTGGTTCCCCAAGATGACCGGACGGATGCTCGACGAGCGCCTGGGCAAGGTCTCGTTCTGGTGGATGTTCATCGGCTTCAACGCCACGTTCTTCGTCCAGCACGCTCTTGGTCTGTCCGGCATGCCCCGCCGTATCTACACGTACGGTCCGGGGCTCGGCTGGTCGACGTACAACTTGATCTCCACCATCGGATCGTTCATTCTCGGAATCGGAGTGCTGCTCACGATCATCAACGTCGCGCGCAGCCTGAAGACCGGCAAGATCGCCGGACCCGACCCATGGAAGGGCAACACGCTGGAGTGGTTCACCACATCGCCTCCCCCCGTCAACAACTTCGACGAGATCCCACGGATCCGTTCGGTCGAGCCGATGCGCGACATCCGGCGGCAGGTGGAGCGCCAGACCGGCGTGATCCAGAAGACCGGCGGCAGCGAGAAGTTCGCGCGTTCGTCCGGATGAGCGTCGAGCCCCCCGCCGCGGGACCAGCCGGCGGGGCGAGGGGATCACAGCTGTGAACGCGTCGACCGTCGGCCTCTCGGCGTCGGTTCGCCGTCGCCAGGTGCTCAGCGATTACCTGGACCTGACCAAGCCGAAGGTCCAGTCGCTGCTGCTGCTGACCACCGTGGCCACGATGGAGATCGCGGGCCGGCCGTCGGTGGGCCTGATCGCGCTCACCTGCCTGGGCGGCTACCTGTCGGCCGGCGGCGCGGGCGCGATCAACCACTACTGGGACCGCGACATCGACGCCAAGATGCACCGCACGGCCAACCGGCCGGTCCCCTCCGGGCGGGTCAGCCCGGCGGCGGCCGTCCGCTTCGGGCTGACGCTGGCCGCCGCGTCGTTCGTCCTCATGTCGCTGACCATCAACGTGCTGGCCGCCTCGCTGGCCCTGGCCGGTTTCGTCGGCTACGTCGGCGTCTACACGATGGGACTCAAGCGGCGCACGCCGCAGAACATCGTGATCGGCGGCGCCGCCGGCGCGATGCCGCCGCTCGTGGCCTGGGCCGCGGTTCACGGGTCGTTGTCCTGGACCGCCGTCTACCTGTTCGCGATCGTCTTCTACTGGACTCCCCCCCACTTCTGGGCGCTCAGCCTGCTGATGAAGAAGGAGTACGAGGAGGTCGGCGTGCCGATGATGCCCGTCGTCCGCGGCGAGGCCTCGACCCGCACCCAGATCCTCCTGTACACGGCGCTCCTGTACGCGGTGAGCCAGCTGCCGTTCTGCGTGGGCGTGTTCGGCGGCATCTACCTGGCCGCCTCGATCGTGCTGGGGCTGAGCTTCATCGCGGGCGCGGCGCTGCTCTACCGCCGCGCCGACCGGCGAACCGCGCTCCGGTTGTACCTGTTCTCGATGCTCTACCTGGCGCTGCTGTTCGCCGCGATGGTGGCCGACGTCAGGCTGTAGTGGCCTGAGGCGGAAATTCGTGGAGGGCGGGACCGGAGAGGCCGTGCGGGTCCGCCTGATCGGCCCGCAACCGGTACGCTTCAGCCATGGATAGAAAGCTCGCCCGGAAGAACCTCCGCTCCGGCCTCTTTGCCGGCATCGCCTGCCTCTTCATGTTCGGCATCTCGTTCGTGGCTGCCGCCATCTACGTGCACGCGTGAGCGCGCCTGAGCCCGAAACGCCGCCGGTCGGCGAGGAGATTCACCTCCCCGGGCCGACCGCCCTCCCCTTCGTCTGCGCCATCGGGCTGACGATGATGGTGATCGGCACCACGATCGGCCCCGACTTCATCGTCTCGATCGTCGGCCTCGTCATCTTCCTCGTCACGGTCGTGAAGTGGATCGGGGATACGCG
Source organism: Solirubrobacteraceae bacterium (assembly GCA_051985625.1). Classification (GTDB taxonomy): domain Bacteria; phylum Actinomycetota; class Thermoleophilia; order Solirubrobacterales; family Solirubrobacteraceae; genus Palsa-465. Next base: position 42,837 of record JBPYFQ010000241.1, on the reverse strand, counting down.
GCGCGACATCTCCGAGCTCCCCGAGGACCACGCCCAGCACTAGCCGGTGCGCGCGACGTCGGGCACGTCGCAGGCCGCCCCCTCGCCGGACCACACACGGACGATGTCTCGCATCGACAGGATGCCGACCAGATCGGAGCCGTCGACGACGACCAGGTGGCGGAAGCCGCCGCGGACCATCGCCTGGGCGGCCTGCTCCAGCGACCAATCCGGGCGGGCGAACGTGAGGTTGGCCGTCAGGTGATCACCGACGAGCTCCTCGTCCGGGTTGCGCCCGTGGGCCACGGCTCGGAGGATGTCGCGTTCGGTCAGTACACCGGGACCGGGAGCGTCCGGATCGTGAACGACCGCGGCGCCGACACGCTTGTCCCACATGGCTGCGGCGGCCTCCCGCAGGGTGTGGCCGGGCCCGATGGTCAGCACCGTGTCGGTCATTCCCTGTGAGACGAGCATGGGGTCCTCCCAGCCTTAGTTTGCAACGATTGCCTCAATCATAGAGCGGGGCTGCGGGAACGCACACACGAGTTCGTGTTCGTCGCCGAGAAGTCATAGGATGCCGGGTGGAGCGATGAGAGGTACTCGTGCGTAAGCGCCCCCTGATTCAGATGGCGGTCATCGGCGTGGTGGCCAGCGCGATCGGCATTGCCATCGGGCTGTCGATCCACTGGTTCCCGACCGATGCCTCCACCCAGGCGTCGAACATCCGGACGCTGTACGACGTCCTGCTGATCGCCTCGGTGCCGATCTTCGCGCTTGTGGCCACCGTCGTCGGCTACTCGGTCTGGCGCTTCCGGATGAAGCCGGGCGACGAGGAGAAGGACGGCCCGCCGATCCACGGCAACACGCGCCTCGAAGTCGTGTGGACGGCGCTGCCGGCCATTTTGATTGTGGGATTGTGCGCTTACTCCTACTCGGTGCTGCGGTCCAACGAGCAGACCCATCCCGGCGCGATGGTCGTCAACGTCACCGCGCGCCAGTTCGCGTTTGAGTTCTCTTATCGCAACGCATCGGGCAAGGAGGTCGTCTCCCCCGAGCTCTACGTCCCGGTCAACCGGCCGGTGGTGTTCCATCTGCGCTCACTCGACGTCGTCCACAGCTTCTTCGTGCCGCAGTTCTCCGAGAAGCTCGACGCGGTGCCGGGGATCGTGACCACGCTGCGGGTCACCCCCACCCGGATCGGCCACTACCCGGTGGAGTGCACGGAGTTGTGCGGTGCCGGCCACGGCCTCATGCGTGCCGGGGCCTACGTCGTCAGCCAGACCGCTTTCAGGTCCTGGCTGGCGGCGCAGAAGCCCAACGAGGCGCCACCGATCGGCGTCCCGCCGAAGAACGCCGCACAGCCCGGCGTCCCGGGTTCCACGACCCCGGCGAAGAATCCCGCGCCCCCCAAGGAGTAACCCACGTTTTTCGCAGTCGACATGTTTTGTAGGGAGGAGTGCTGATGGCCCTTTCGGCGAAGCTCCGCGCCCCCGGGTGGTACCGGGCGGCCCTGTATGACGTCCTCGGGTTCGCGTTCGCGTTCGGGTTGGTCGTGCTGATCAGATGGCTGATGCATCAGCACCCGGTCGTCGACGGCAAGGCCATCACGATCGTCGCCATGATCGCCGTGCCGCTCTTCTTCATGGTCGGCTTGGGCGCCTTCGACTACTGGTTTTACTGGGCCATCGGGCGTCCGACCCGCCCCGAGGATCACTCCGGACACGGGGCCCACACGTGGCGGGACTACTTCCGCGTCAACACCGACCACAAGGTGATCGGCGTCCAGTACACGGTCACCTCGTTCTTCTTCCTGTTCGTCGGCGGTCTGCTGGCCATGCTGATCCGGGCCCAGTTGGCCAAGCCGGGCATGCTGTTCCTCACCCCGGAGCAGTACAACGGCGTCTTCTCCGTCCACGCCACGGTGCTCATCTTCCTGTTCGTCATCCCGGTGTTCGCCGGGCTGGCCAACTTCGTCCTCCCGCTGATGATCGGCGCGCCGGACATGGCGTTCCCGCGCCTGAACGCGCTCTCCTACTGGATGCTGCCGCTCGCCGGCGTACTCATGCTGATGAGCTTCCTGGCGCCGGGCGGATCATTCGCCGCCGGCTGGACCGCGTACGCCCCGCTGTCGACGACGATGCCGGTCGGCCAGTTGTTCTTCACCATCGCGGTCCAGTTCGCCGGGGCCTCGTCGATCGCGACGGCGCTCAACTTCCTCGTGACGATCATCACGATGCGCGCTCCCGGAATGAGCTTCTTCCGGATGCCGCTGCTGGTGTGGGCGAACTTCTCCACCTCGCTGCTGGTCGTGATCGCCACGCCGTTCATCGCCGCTTCGCAGTTCTTCATCCTGCTCGACAGCGCGCTGCACTTCCACTTCTTCGACGCGTTCGTGGGGCCGGGGCGGAACGGCAACGTGATCATGTACCAGCACGTCTTCTGGTTCTACTCACACCCGGCCGTCTACATCATGATGCTGCCGGGCTTCGGGATCATCTCCGAGATCCTCGCCGTCAAGGCCCGCAAGCCGATCTTCGGCTACCGGATGATGGCCTTCTCGCTGCTGGCGATCGTCGTGCTGGGCTTCACCGTGTGGGCCCACCACATGTTCGTGTCCGGCATGGCGCCGTGGATCCGGATCCCGATGATGATCACCACCGCCATCATCGCCATCCCCACCGGCATCAAGGTCTTCTCCTGGGTGGCCACGCTGTGGCGCGGGGTACTGCACTTGGACACGCCGATGCTGTTCGCGCTCGGCTTTATCACCATGTTCACGTGCGGCGGGATCAGTGGCGTGATGCTGGCCATGATCCCGTTTGACATCCACGTCAGCCAGACCTACTTCATCGTGGCTCACATCCACTACGTGCTGTTCGGCGGATCACTGATGACGATCTTCGCCGGCGTGTACTACTGGTTCCCCAAGATGACCGGGCGCATGTTCGACGACCGCCTGGGTAAGTGGCACTTCTGGTGCACGTTCATCTTCGCCAACCTGACGTTCGGGCCGATGCACATCATCGGGATGGAGGGCATGCCGCGGCGCGTGGCCGAGTACGCGCAGCAGTTCGCCGGATGGAACCTGTTCATCTCCATCAACTCGTTCTTCCTGGGAGCGAGCACACTCATCTTTCTGTACAACATCGTCGCCAGCTGGCGCGGCGGCCCGCGCGCGGCGGCCAACCCGTGGCGGGCGATGACACTGGAGTGGCAGGTCTCCTCGCCACCGCCGATCTTCAACTTCGACGCCGTGCCCACCGTGGTCGGCGGTCCCTACGAGTACGGCGTGCCGGGCGCCGTGCACGGGATCTTCAAGCCGCCCGTCGAAGCCGAGAAGGTCGCCGCCGGGGCCACCACGTTCAGCACACCGCCCAGCCAGGAGCACCATCCATGAGAACGGTCCTTGTCGTCGCCAACGAGACGATCGGCGGCCGGCCGCTGATCGACGCCGTCCGCCGGCATGCCGCCGAGGAGGAGACGCGGTTCGTGCTGTGCGTCCCGCAGACCCGGCCGCGGGCTGGCTACGTCATCTACGACGACGCCGTGTTCGACGCCGCGCAGATCCGCGTCGATCTGGCGGTCGGGTTCGTGCGCTCGGAGGGGATGGACGCGGTCGGCGAGGTCGGCGATCCGGACCCGTACGCGGCGACCATGGACGCCGTCCGCGAGTACGACCCGGAGGCGATCATCATCTCCACGTACCCCGCGTCCCGGTCCGGCTGGCTGCGCCGCGACCTGATCGACCGCGTGCGCGACGCGTCCGGGCTCCCGGTGGACCACGTGGTGGCCGACATCGACAGCGAGGGCCTCTCCTTCCACATCACGCTCGCCGTGGCCAACCGCACCGCCAGCGGGGACGAGTTGCTGGAGGCGCTGAAGGCCAAGGCGCAGGCCGAGGCGGACTCGCGTGAGCGGCTGTTCATCGTCGTCGTGCCCCAGGAGGGCGGCGACGGCGGCGCCGCGCGCCGGGCCCGCACCCGGCTGGCGCTGGTTCTCCGTCGCCTGCGCGACGCCGGGCTGACCGCCGCCGGGATGATCGGCGATCCCGACCCGTATACCGCGGTCATGAACGCCCTGCAGTACTTCCGGGTCGACGACATCATCATCTCGACCTTCGCCGAGACGAAGTCCGGCTGGCTGCGCGCCGACCTGATTGAGCGGATCAAGAGCGCCAGCGGCAAGGATGTCCAACACGTCGTCCACCGCGACCCGGTGCGAGCCAGCGCGTAGGCGCCGGGCCTGAGGAGGACTGAAAGAGACCATGGAAGCCGCCTCTCTCGCTCACGCCGAGCATCACGGACCGCCCCCCGCGCACCGCTCCTCCCGCGTGCATGCGCCGACGCTGGGGATGCTGCTTTTCATCATGTCCGAGGTGATGATCTTCGGCGCGTTCTTCACCGCGTACTTCTTCATCCGGATCGTCAGCCACAACCCGTGGCCGGCCCCGGGCACGAAGCTGCCGGAGGCGGTCGCCGGGGTCAACACGGCGATCCTGCTCTCGTCCTCGCTGACCATCCACTGGGCGCTGACCTCCATCAAGCGGGGCAACCGGTTCGGGCTGAAGGCGGGCATGGTGGCGACGTTCCTGCTCGGCCTGACGTTCCTGACCATCCAGGTCAACGAGTACATCCACATCGGCTTCCCGCCGCGCTACTCGGCTCAGTCGTCGGTCTTCTATGCCCTGACCGGCCTCCACGGCGCGCACGTGTTCATCGGCCTGTGTCTGCTGTTGATCGTGACCATCCGCGCGTTCCGCGGTCACTACTCGCCTGAGGCGCACGAGGGCATGGAGGTGCCGGGGATCTACTGGCACTTCGTCGACATCATGTGGGTCATCGTCTACACCACGGTGTACGTGCTGTGACCCGGCGCGCCCGCACCACCCTCCTGGTGCGGTGCCGGCGTGTCCGGTCGCTGTGAGGCGCCCGGTGAAGGTCCCCCTGACTCCGCCCAACCCGATCCGCTCCGAGGCGGCCGCGTTCGGGTTCCTGGTCTGGTTCGTGGCGCTGGTGGCCCTGATCGTCGTGGTGGTGCTGATCATCCAGGCGGTGTAGTCGTGTTCGCTCAGAGGTTCTAGCCGTGTTCCAGGCGATCGGTTTTCCGGTCCTGATCGTGCTGGCCTACGTGCCGTACCACCTCCGCGCGCGCACGCTGGCCGCCGAGCACCGCCCGGTCCCGGGCTGGCGGTGGGCGTGCTACATCGGCGGACTGCTCGTGCTGGTGATAGCGGTCAGTCCGCCCGTCGACACGCTGTCGGATCAACTGCTGGTGGCGCACATGGCCGAGCATCTGCTGATCGGCGACCTCGCCGCGCTGCTGCTCGTCCTGGGGCTGACCGGGCCGTTGATCGCGCCGCTGCTGCGCAACCCGGTGGTGGCCCGCCTGCGCGTGCTGACCCACCCGGCGGTGGCGCTCGTGGTGTGGGCGGTCAACTTCTACGCCTGGCACTCGCCGTTCCTCTATCAGGCCGCGCTGCGCCACGACGCCCTCCACGCGCTGGAGCACGCCACCTTTCTGGTGTTCGGAATGGCGGTGTGGATGGCGCTGCTGGGACCGTTGCCCAAGCCGGCCTGGTTTGGCAACTGGGCGCGGCTGGCATTCATCATCGCGGTCCGGCTCGTCGGCACCGTGCTGGCCAACATCCTCATCTTCGGCGGAACCGTGTTCTACCCGTACTACCGGCCCGGCGACGCGCTCTGGCACATCAGCTCCATCGCCGACCAGGTCGCGGCCGGCGGGCTCATGATGGTAGAGGAGAGCCTGCTGACGATCGGCCTGTTCTGCTGGCTGTTCCTCCGCGTCGCCAACGAGAACGAGCAGCGCCAGGCGCTGCTCGACTACGCGGGCCAGCACGGCCTCGAGCTCGACGAACAGCGGGCCGGCCGGGCCGTGGCGGCGGGACGCGGCGACGAGTTGCTGGAGCGGCTCCGCGAGCGCGCGGCGGCAGGGGCCAACGCCGGCGCAGGGACCAACGCCGGCGCAGGGACCAACGCCGGCGCAGGGGCGAGCGCCGGCGCAGGGGCTACTTCGCCGCCGACGAGATGAAGTTGACCAGCGCCTGTATCTCGTTGGGTTTCAGCGACTGCTTGAAGTTCGACGGCATCACGCCCGACTGGTAGCCGGCGGGGAGATACGCGTACGGATCGGTGATGGCCGTTTCGATGCACTTCTGCAGCGTCGCTCCGCGAACCTTCTTGGACTGGGCCGAGGCGCAGTTGGTGCGCAGGTCCTTGTCGAGATTCGGCCCGGCCGTCCCGGTGGTGCCGGCCGCCGCCAGCGTGTGACAGCCGCCGCAGCCGCCGATCCCGGTGAACACCTGCTTGCCGGCGGCCGCCGACGTGCCCTGCACGCCGCCGGCCTGGGCGAGGGCGCCGGTGTCCTTGCCGGGCCGCGCGGCGACCGTCGCCACGTACGCGGCGACGTCCTGCGCGTCCTGGCCCTTGAGCAGCATGGCCGGCATCACGCCTTCGCTGTTGGGGTACTTGATCCAGTAGTCGACGAGGCCCTCGATCGACGTGCTCTTCATCCCGTCGACGCGGTCTTGGCGGAACGCATCGTCCAGGTTCGGCCCGGTCGTGCCGGTCGTGTTGGCGTGGCCGAGCGTGTGGCACGAGCCGCACGACTTCTGGAACATCACCTTGCCGTTCACCACGTTGGCGACCGGGTGCTTGACCGCGCAGCCGCTCAGCGCCGCGAGCAGGGCAATGCCTGCGGCGAAGATGGTGACCAGGCGGCGTACACGAGCTGAGCCTTGCAGCATTCTCTCCACCCCGGCACTCTAACCCAGGAGGCGGCGAGAGTGCGCCGAGGTGGGGCCGTGTCCGAGGGCCCCGGAGCGCCCCGACCGTGCGTCGATATGGCGCCGCGTCTCGGAGCCCCGCAGCGCCCCGACCGTACGCCGCCGACCGGGGGCCCGCTGGTAGCATGGCCCGCCATGAGGTTGCACCAGAGGTATCGGATGCGGACGCCCTCCACGGGGCGTGAGGTCATCATCCAGGCCGAGCCGGACGAGATCTATCTGGACCGTGAGACCGGCGAGCCGCTGGAGGTCGTGGCGGAGCTGCTTCCGCTCGCCCCCACCGCCTCCGAGCTGCCCTGGATGATCGACAACCTGCGGTTCTGCAACTGGTGCGACCAGCTCACGCAGAAGGATCTCAACGACTGCCCGGTGTGTGGCAGGCGCATGGAGCCGCTCGGCTCCTGAGACCCTGCTGGGCATGAGCACGCCCGCCGCCGGCAGAGCCAGGACCATCGCCGCCCTTGCGGTGTCGGCGGTACTCGCCCTCGGCCTGAGCGCCTGCGGCGGGGGCGGCTCCAGCACCAACGACACCTCCGGCGCCCCGGCCTTCACCGTGCCGTCATCCGGCGCCTCGGCGGCCGCCAACACCGCCACCACCTCGCAGACCTCCGACACCACGACCACGACGAACGCGGGCACGGGGACGAGCGCCGGCACGGCGGCCGCGCCGGCGCCCAGCACCGGGACGACCCCGGCGCCCAGCCAGGGCACCACCCCCGCGGCCGGCGCCGGCACCACCCCGTCCGGCGGCGCGGGCACGACCCCGTCGGGCGGTACCGGCGCGGGCGGCGGCGCCGGCGCCGGCGGCGGAGCGGGCGCCGGGACCGGCACCTCGGGGAACGGCGGCGCGGGCCTCGGCTCGTCCTTCTGCCAGCAGAACCCCGGCGCCTGCTGATTCGCAGCTGCGGGCGGGCGGCTCACCGTGTTGAACCCGCGGCGCGGGCCGGGCGATCAACCACCGATAAGGGGAACAATCTCCACCACGCGCCGCCGGCCCCGGAGGCGATGCATCCCACGCCGCCAGCGCGCCGGGCGGCAGTCCCGCCCGGGCGCGTCCAGTGGTCGCTACAGCTAGCGGGGGCGCCGCCTGCTGTGCACGTACTTCTTGGGATACGGCACGTTGGTGATCTCCGTGGCCGTGTACTGCACCCGGGTGCCGGTGTAGTTGCACAGGTACCGGGTGCTGGATCCGGTGGTCGACTGCGCGGTCTCGGAGCCGGCCGCGTTCTTACAGTTGGCCATCCGGCTCTGGCGATAGGCGAACCTGTTGGGCGTGAGGTTGTAGGAGAGCACCGGGGCCCAGGTCGGCACGGTCAGGGCGACGACCTCGCCAGGCTTGACGGGCAGCGCGGTGAGCGCGGAGAACGTCGGCGGCAGCGACATCGGCTCCTGGAGCACCTGGCCAAGGAACGGCGTGACGTGGTACACGCCGCTGGAGGCGGCCACCGTGTAGCGGTTCTTCGGACCGGGCTTGAGCACCGTCAGGGCCAGCTGCGGCGGACCGCCGTAGGCCTTGTTCAGCGTGTGCAGGTAGCTGGTCTCGGTCTTGGCGTTGGTCGAGAGCCTGGAGAGCCCCACGCTGAAGGCGACGATCCAGCCGGGCTTCTTGACCCGCGTGGGGTTGAGGACACCGTCGGCGACCGTCTGCATGGCCGTGGTGCGCGTGAGGATGATGTAGCAGTGCCCGGGCGAGACGCCGGGCGGGCAGGCGGGCGCGGCGATCGGCGAGCTGGTCCTACCCAGCTCGACGATCTGGGCCGAGGCGGTCGCCGGGATCAGCACCGCCAGCGCGGTCGTCAGGGCAGCGATTGCGATTGGAATGCGTTTGGTCATCGTCTACTGAACACTCCCCAGGGATGGCAGTTGCGCACCACAGTACCCCGCGGGCATACCGCAAACGCCGTATGTCCGGCCGTCCGGCCCGTTCTGGCGGGCCGCGAGCGGCCGTTGTGCGCGCGCTCAGATCTTGCTGACGTTGACGGCCTTGGGCCCCTTGGGGCCGGCCTCCTCCTCGTAGGAGACCTTCGAACCCTCAGCCAGCGACCGATAGCCGTCGCCGGTGATGCCTGTGAAATGTACGAACAGGTCGCGACCGCCGTCGTCCGGCGTGATGAAGCCGAATCCCTTGTCGTCGCTGAACCATTTGACCGTACCTGATGCCATGTCAATCCCTTCGGTGCAGCTTTCCTAGACCGCGCCGGGGCCCTATGCCCCGACTGGACGCGGGAAACGTACCAGGGAGAGCAAGCCAGCGGTAGGTAATTTCCCGTTCATCGCCCCAGAAAGGTGGCTTTGCCCGGGCCCTCTTCCAGGAACGAGCGCACCGCCGCCTGCAGATCCTGGCTGGCAAACAGCCGGCCGGCCACCTCGCCGACCCGCTCGTTGGCCAGCTCCACTCCGCCCTCCAGGTAGTCGCGGACGACCTGCTTGGTCGCCGCGTGGGCCAGAGTCGGTCCGTCGGCCAGCTCCCGGGCCAGGGTCCGGGCCGCCGCATCGAAGCCCTCGTCGGGCAGCACGCGGTTGACCACGTTCCAGCGCTCCAGCGCCTCGGCGGCAAACGGCCGCCCGGCCATGACGAACTCCTTGGCCCGCCCGCTGCCGGCTCGCTCGGCCAGCCGCTGGGTGCCCCCCATCGCCGGGGTCAGCCCGATCACCTTCTCCACCAGGCCGAAGCTGGCCGAGTCCGCCGCCACGATCAGGTCGCAGGCGAGGGCGAGCTCGAACGCCCACGTCAGGCACAGCGCGTGGGCGGCGAACACGGTCGGGCACGGGAGCCGGTCGACGCGCCGGGCCAGGTCCACCAGCTCCTCAAACGTGGCCGCGGCGTCCTCCGGCCCGGACAGCGCGGCGAACAGGGAGACGTCGACGCCGCCGCTCACGACCCGCCCCTCGGCCCGGAACAGGACGGCCCGCGGCCGGTCGGCCTCCAGGTCGGCGATCGCGCGCGCCAGCCCCTCGGACATGGCCGCATCGAACAGGTTCAGCGGCGGCGAGTCGAAGGTGACGACCGCCAGGCCGTCCTCGCGGACGACCGAGACCGGCGCTCCGTCGGCGCTCATCGCAGGGCGTCCGCGGCGGCGGCGATCTCGTCCGGGTCCCCGGGAGCCGGGGTCCACGGCAGCCGCAGCGGGTCGTCGTTGTACCGCGGGATCACATGGATGTGGAAGTGGAACACGGTCTGCCAGGCGGCCGCGCCGCAGCTGTTGAGCAGCGTGATGCCGTCGGCGTCGAAGCGCTCGCTGGCCCGGCCCGCCAAGCGCTGGGCCGCCGCGATCGTCGCCGCCAGGTCGTCCTGCTCGATCTCCAGCAGGTTGACGGCGTGGCGGCGGGGCACCACCAGAGCATGGCCGCGCGTCGCCGGGTTGATGTCCATGAACGCGACCGTCCGGTCGTCCTCGTCGACGCGCTGGGACGGGATCTCCCCGGCGACGATCTTGCAGAACAGGCAGTCGGGATCGCTGGCCATGCGGGCAGAGCTTATCCGCCGCCCTGCTCGATGAGCTGCCGGGCCCGCTCGATGGCCTCCTCGGGCGTGGCCAGCTCGCCGCTGAAGCTGGCCGCCTCCAGCTCGGCCAGCAGCCCTCCGACGAGCGGGCCGGGCCGGATCCCCAGGGCGCGGGCCAGCTCATCTCCCCGGACCGGCGGGCGCGGCGGGTGGGCCTCCCAGTCCAGCGCCTCGGCCAGCATCTCCCGCGCCAGCTCCAGGTGCCGGGCGATCGCGGGCTCGGAGTTGTCGCCGCGGGTGGCCAGCCGATCGGCCACGCTGAGCACGGTCACGTCGACGGAGACGGGCGACGTGGCGTGCAGGTAGTCGTACACCGCCCGGCGGCTGAGCGGCATGTCGTGGACGAGGAAGCCCAGCCGGAGGTGGTGGCGGGCGAGCGCGGCGACATACTCGCGCAGCCGCTCGCTGGCCCGCAGGCGGCCCAGGATGGAGGCCGACAGCGTGGCTCCCCCCGCGTCATGCCCCATGAACGTCACCCGCCCCTGCGGGGTCACCTCCCGGGTCTGGGGCTTGGCGATGTCGTGCAGCAGCGCGCCGAAGCGGAGCGCCTCGCCGCGGGTCAGCTCGTTGGCCAGCGGCTCGGCAAGCCGACGGGCGAGCGCCTCGGCGTGCCCCCCGGCCAGGCGCTCGGGTCGGCGCTCCAGCCCCACGGTCTCGGCCAGGACCGCCAACGTGTGCTCGAACACGTCCAGGTGGTGATAGCGGCTCTGCTCCACCCCGCGCAGCGCCGCCAGTTCCGGCAGGACGGCGTCGATCGCGCCGATCGCGTCCATCAGCGCCAGGCCGGCCAGCACCCGGTCGGCAGCGATCACCCGCCGCAGCTCGGAGAACACGCGCTCAGGCGCCACCTCGGCCAGCCCCGGGGCGCTCGCCCGGGCCAGGGCCAGGGTGCCGTCCTCCACCTCGAAACCCAGCTCGCAGGCCAGACGCGCCAGCCGCATCGTCCGCAGCGGATCGCGGGCAAACGCCTCGTCCGACACGCGGCGCAGCCGGCGTCGACGCAGATCCTCCAGGCCGCCGAACGGGTCGATGTATCCCTCGCCGCCCAGTGGGGCCGCGATGGCGTTGACGGTCAGGTCGCGGCGGGCCAGGTCCTCCTCGATCGTGGGCCCGTCGAGCGGGAGCAGGTCGAGCTGCCAGGCGTGGTCGTGGGCGACGACGCGCCAGGCGCCGAAGGCCTCGGAGAGCTCGAACGCGTGGCCCCCGGCCGCCCTCCCCAGCGCCCGCGCCATCTCCCCCACCGGCCCGGTCGTCGCCACGTCGAAATCGGACGTGTCCCGGCCGAGGGCGCGGTCGCGCACCGCCCCGCCCACCAGCCATGCCTCGCCGGCGATGCCCGCCAGGGTGCCCAGCGGGTCGCTCACGGAAGCGCGGCCCCGTCCCGGTGGTAGTGGCGCGGCACGCGGGCCGAGATCCCGCACAGGATCTCGTGGTTGATCGTGCCGACCCGGTTGGCGATGTCCTCCACGGTCTGGCGCTCGTCGCCGGAGCGGCCGATCAGGACCGCGCGGTCACCCACTCGCACGGCCGGGTCCGGGCCGACGTCGACGGTCACGTTGTCCATGCTGACCGTGCCGACGAACGGATACCGGCGGCCCGCGATGAGCGCATCGCAGTTGTTGGTCAGCGCCCGGCGCACGCCGTCGGCGTAGCCGATCGGCAGCGTGGCCAGCCAGGTGGGGCGGTCGGCGATGAACCGGCGCCCGTAGCCCGCGCTCTGCCCGGGCTGGATCGGCTTGAGGGCGGCGACGTACGAGGTCAGCTCGAGCGCCGGCTCCAGCCCGTACGGGGCGGGATCGGAGTTCATCGGATCGCACCCGTACAGGGCGATCCCGCAGCGGACGAAGTCGAAGTGGCTGGCGGGCTCGCGCAGCGTCGCCGCGCTGTTGGCGGCATGCACACGCAGGCCGCTGGCCCGTTCGCGCAGCCGGGCGGCGAACGGGCCGAACACGGCCAGCTGCTCGGCCACGAAGTCCGGATCGTCGTCGGCGGTGGCCAGGTGGGTCATGGCCCCCACCAGTGACAGCTGCGGGCCGCGGGCCTGCACCTGCTCGGCGACCGCGATCGCCTCGGCGGCCTCGCGGGTTCCCAGCCGCCCCATACCGCTGTCCAGCTTGACGTGCACGCCCACCGAACCCCCGCCGTCGGCCAGGCGGGCGAGGTCGGCGACGAACCGCTCGCTCCAGGCCACGACCTCCGCATCGGCGGCCAGGGCGACTGGCAGCTCGTCGTTCGAGATGGCGCCGAGGATCAGGATGGGGGCGGTGAGCCCGGCCGCTCTCAGCTCGGCCGCCTCGCCGACGGTGGCGACGGCCAGGCCGGCGGCGCCGCCGGCCAGCGCGGCGCGGGCCACCGGCACCGCCCCGTGCCCGGAGGCGTCGGCCTTGACGACCGCCCACAGCTCGGTCCCCGGCGCCAGGCGCGAGCGGAGGAGCTCGACGTTGCGTTCGATGGCGGCCACATTGACCCGGGCGAGCGCGCGCAGCGGCATGGTCAGACCTCGGCGCGGGCGCGCGGCAGCTGTCCGATCACGTCGCCGGCGATCACGCCCTCGGCGGCGACGGCCCGCGCGGCGAGCTGTCCGGCCCGGGCGTGCACGAACACGCCGGCGCACGCCGCCGTGAACGGGTCCACCCGCTTTGATAAGAACGCCCCGATCACCCCGGACAGGACGTCGCCGGTGCCGGCCGTGGCCAGCGCCGGCGCTCCCCCGCGGTTGACCCCGGCGCGACCGTCCGGCGCGGCGACGATCGTGTCGTCCCCTTTGAGCACGACGATCGCCCCGGCAGCGGCGGCCGCCCGGCGCGCACAGGCCAGCCGGTGCGCGGCCACCTCGGCACTGTCGCAGTCCAGCAGCCGGGCCAGTTCGCCGGCGTGCGGGGTGAGCACCGTGGCCGCCGAGCGGCCGGCCAGCGACCTCAGGCGCCCGGCGTGGGCATTGAGCCCGTCGGCGTCGAGCAGCAGCGGCACCTCGGCCCGCTGCGCCACCGCCCGCGCCAGCTCGAATGTCCCGTCCTCGCGGCCGAGGCCGGGGCCGAGAACGAGCGCATCCGCCCGCGCCGCCCGTTCCAGCACGGTGTCGAGCGCCTCCGGCGTCAGCGCCCCTGACGCGTCTGGGAGTGGCACCGACATCGCCTCCAGCAGCCGCACCTCGAACACCAGGTTCAGCGAGGCGGGGATCAGGGCGGTGACGTATCCGGCGCCGGCGCGCATGGCCGACTCGCAGGCCATGCTCGGCGCGCCGGTCAGCCCAGTCGAGCCGCCGCAGACCACGACGGCCCCGGCGGCGAACTTCGTGGCGTCGGCGCCGCGCCGCGGAATCCCGCGCTGAACGGCCGGCTCGATCAGGCCGATTGACGCGTCAATCGGCGCCCCGGCGGGGATGCCGATGTCGATCACGACCACCTCGCCGGCGTGCGTCTTGCCCGGGGCGATCCACAGGCCCGGCTTGGCGGCGTGGAACGTCCCGGTGGCCTGTGCGGACACGGCGGCGCCGATCACCTCCCCAGTGGAGGCGTCGACGCCGCTGGGGACATCGCAGGCGATGACGACGGCGTCCTGGCCGTTGATCGCCTCGATCGCACTCCGGGCCGGGTCGCGGGGCTCGCCGGAGAAGCCGGTGCCGAGGATGGCGTCCACGATGACCGCGGCCGCGGCCAAACGGTCGGCCGCAAACGGCCTGGGCGCCGGCCCCGGCAGGCGATCCAGGTTGACCCGGGCGTCGCCGCGCAGGTCGTCCGGAGCGCTGAGGATCAGCACCTCCACGTCGCGGCCCGCCTCGCGCAGCAGCCGGGCCACGACCAGCCCGTCGCCGCCGTTGTTGCCCTTGCCGACCACGACGGCCACCTGCCCCCCCGGGGCCCAGCGCTGCACGAGGTCGGCCAGGCCGGCGCCGGCCCGCTCCATCAGGTCGAGCGACGGGATCCCCCGCTGCTCGATCGCCCAGGCATCGGTGGCCCGCTGCTGGTCGGCATCGGGCAACGGGGTCAGCCAGTCGGGCAGCCGCAGGGCCGTCTCGGTCATACCGGAGCGATTATCGCGACTGCCGCCGCCTCGCTGCCGGTGTGGGTGAGCGAGATCCGCACCTCCACCCCCAGTTCGGCCGCGCGGGCCGCCACCGCCCCATGGAGGGCGACGAGCGGCGCGGCGTCGGTGGCGACCACCTCGATGTCACGCCAGCTCCACGCCTCCAGTCCAAGCGCCTTGGCCACCGCCTCCTTGGCGCAGAAGCGGGCCGCGAGGTGCTGGCCGGGGCGGGCGTGGGCGGCGGCGTAGTCCCGCTCGCCGTCGGTGAACAGCCGCTCGGCCAGCCGCGGGCGGCGCTCCAGGGCCCGCTCCAGCCGGGCGATCTCCAGCAGGTCGATGCCGATGCCCAGCCCGCCCGTCACTCGACGGTGACGGTCTTGGCCAGGTTGCGCGGCTGATCGACGTTGAGCCCGCGCAGGCGCGCGATGTTGTAGGCGAGCAGCTGGAGCGGAATGACCGCCAGCAGCGGCGCCAGCATCCAGTCGGTCCGCGGGATGCGGATGACCTCGTCGGCGTGCTCACCGATCCGCTCGTCGCCCTCGGTGGCCACGGCGATCACTCGCGCTCCCCGCGCCCGCACCTCCTGGATGTTGGAGACGACCTTCTCCAGCACCGGCGAGTCGGTGGCGACGACGACCACGGGCGTGTTCTCGTCAAGCAGCGCGATCGGCCCGTGCTTCATCTCCCCGGCCGCGTACGCGTCGGTGGCGATGTAGGAGATCTCCTTGAGCTTGAGCGCGCCCTCGAGCGCGATCGGCAGCCCGACATGCCGGCCGAGGTACAGGAAGAACTCGGCCTGGTGGTGGGCGCGGGCGATGTCCTCGATCCCGGCCACGTCACGCTCGAGCAGCTCGGCAATCCGGTGGGGCAGCCGCTTGAGCTCGGAGATCGGCGGCTTGAGCTGGGCGCGGTCCATCGTGCCCCGGACCTCGGCCAGGCGGAGCGCGATCAGGTACATGACGGTGATCTGGCTGACGAACGTCTTGGTGGCGGCGACGCCGATCTCCAGCCCGGCGCGGGTGTACACGACGCCGTCGGCCTCGCGGGTGGCCTGCGCCCCCATCACGTTGGTGACCGCCAGCACCGCCGCGCCGTTCGACCGGGCGGTGCGCATCGCGGCCAGCGTGTCGGCGGTCTCCCCGGACTGGGAGATGCCGATGACCAGGTCCTCCGGGCCGACGACCGGCTCGCGGTAGCGGTATTCGGAGGCGATCTCCACCTCGACCGGGACGCGGGCCCAGTGCTCGATCGCGTAGCGGCCGACCAGGCCGGCGTGGTAGGCGGTGCCACAACCGACGACGACGACCCGGCGGATCCGGCGCAGCAGATCGTCGTCGATGGGGTGGGCGGGGACGATTCCGAGATCGATGCCCCAGCCCCGGGCCGCCCGCTCGCCGATCGTCTCGGCCACGGCCGACGGCTGCTCGTTGATCTCCTTGAGCATGAACGTCTCGAAGCCCTGCTTCTCGGCGGTGTCGGCGTCCCAGTCGATCTCAACGATCTCCCGCTCCACCGGTGCGCCCGCCGGGGTGAAGAACTCGGCGCCGTCCGGGCGCAGAACGACGAGCTCGTCGTCCTCCATGTACTGGACCCGGCGGGTCTCGCGCAGGAATGCCGGGATGGCCGAGCCGATGAACGTCTCCCCCTCTCCGCGCCCCACGATCAGCGGGCACTCCTTGCGGGCGCCGACGAGCACCCCCGGATCGTGGGCGGTCATCGCCACGAACGCGTAGTGTCCGCGCAACTCGCCGTACGCGGCCCGAACCGCCTCCAACAGGTCGCCCTCGTAGTGGTGGGCCACCAGGTGGGCGATGACCTCCGCGTCGGTCTCCGACGTGAAGACCGCGCCGTCCTCCATCAGGCGCGCCTTGAGCGCGATGTAGTTCTCCACGATGCCGTTGACGACAATGTGGACGCTGTCGGTGGTGTCGTAGTGCGGATGGGCGTTCTCCTCGGTCACCCGGCCGTGGGTGGCCCACCGGGTGTGGCCGATCCCGGTTTCGGCCCCCGGCCGCTCGGCGACGGCCACGGCCAGGCCGTCCTCCTGGGCGCCGACCGCCTCCTCGCGCCGGGCGATGGCGCCGCGCAGCTGGGTCAGGTTGCCGACGGCGCGGACGGCATCCACGCGGTCTCCGGCCAGGACGGAGATGCCGGCGCTGTCATATCCCCGGTACTCGAGCTTCTCCAGCCCCGCCAGGAGCAGGGGCCGGGACTTCCGAGGCCCGACATAGCCGACGATGCCGCACATACGCAATTCCCTCCGGGAGTAAGGCCGTTCAACGTACCGGTCCTGGACGCGCTCCCGCCCCGCCGGGTCTTCGTAGACCCAAGTTTAACGTTCGCCGGCGGGCAGGACTAGCGATCGAGGATGGCACTCACGACGTCGCTGAGCCTTCCACAGACGTCGTCCGTTTCCTGCGCGCTGGGCGCCTCCACCATAACCCGGATGAGCGGCTCGGTGCCGGACGGGCGGACGAGGACGCGGCCCCGGCCCTCCAGCGCCGCCTGCTCGGCCGCGATCGCCGCGGTCAGGTCGTCGGCGGCCATCGCGGTGGTCAGCGCCTGGCGATCCGACGCCCGGATGTTGACCAGCCGCTGGGGCAGCTTCTGCATCGCTGCCCGCGCGCGGAGGTCGCGCCCGCCGAGCGCCTCCAGCGTCAGCAGCGCGCTGGCGATGCCGTCCCCGGAGGGTCCGAAGCCGAGCTCGATGATGTGCCCGGACTGCTCGCCGCCCAGGGCCCATCCCCGCCGGCGCAGTTCGTCGAGCACGTAGCGGTCGCCGACCGCGGTCGTCGCCACCTTCACGCCGGCGCTCTCCATGGCGGTGTGGAAGCCGTAGTTGGTCATCACGGTGACGGCCACGCCGGCCCCGGGCAGGCGGTTGCGGCCGTGCAGGTGCAGCGCGGCCAGGGCGACGAGCTCGTCGCCGTCGACGACCGCACCGTCGCCGTCGACCGCCAGGACGCGGTCACCGTCGCCGTCGAAGGCGAAGGCGAGCTCGAACCCATCGGCCGCCGCGGCGCCAGTAACCGCGTCCAGGTGGGTCGACCCGCACCCGTCGTTGATGTTGCAGCCGTTGGGCTGGTCGGCCATCACCTCGACGTCCGCGCCCAGGCGGCGGAAGATCTCCGGCGCCGCCCGGTAGGTGGCGCCGTGGGCGCAATCGAGCAGGATCCGGCGGCCGGACAGGTCGAGGCTCCCGAAGCGGGCCTGGAGCGCCCGCAGGTAGTCCTCCCGGGCGTCGTCCAGGGTACGGACCCGGCCGATGTGGGCGGGCAGCGGCAGGGGCCGGCCCAGCGAGGCCTCGATTTCGTGCTCGGTCTCGTCGTCGAGCTTGAAGCCGTCGGCGCCGAACAGCTTGATCCCGTTGTCCTCGTAGGGATTGTGGGAGGCCGAGATGACCGCGGCCATCTGCAGCCCGTGCCGGCGCACCAGCAGCGGCGCCGCCGGCGTCGGCAGGACCCCGGCGACCAGCGCATCGCCGCCGGCCTCGGTGACCCCGGCGGCCAGCGCGGATTCGAGCATCTCGCCGGACTCGCGGGTGTCGCGGACGATCAGGACCTGTGCCCGCCCGCCGCGCCCGCCGTCGGGGCGCGGCGCCAGGTCGGCGCGCACCACCGCCGCGCGGCCGATGGCCAGCGCCAGTTCGG
Source organism: Solirubrobacteraceae bacterium (assembly GCA_051985625.1). Taxonomy (GTDB): domain Bacteria; phylum Actinomycetota; class Thermoleophilia; order Solirubrobacterales; family Solirubrobacteraceae; genus Palsa-465. The sequence goes on along the minus strand of JBPYFQ010000241.1, from coordinate 24,875 downwards.
CGGTGAGAAACTCCCCGGCGCGGCCCCGGACGCCGTCGGTGCCGAAAAGCTGACGCCCCATCGGGGAGCTACCGCTTGGAGAACTGCGGGCGCTTGCGCGCCTTCTTCAGTCCGGCCTTCTTGCGCTCCTTGACCCGCGGGTCACGGGTGAGAAAGCCGCGGCGCTTGAGCTCGCCTCGCAGGTTGGGGTCGGCCTCGAGCAATGCGCGTGAGATGCCGTGCCGCAGGGCGCCGGCCTGAGCGGCGACGCCGCCGCCGTGCATGCGGGCCACGACGTCCATCCGGGACTCGTAGCCGACCGTCTCAAGCGGCTGGCGGATGATGCGCTGAAGGGTCTCCCGCGGGAAGAACATCTCGATCGGCTTGCCGTTGATGACGTAGGTGCCCGTCCCGGGCTTGAGGATGACGCGGGCGACCGAGGTCTTGCGCTTGCCGGTCGCCGTGTAGCGGGCTCCGGCGGCCAGGTCGATGGCGGCATCGGCGATGGGCCGGGACTCCTCCTCGTCGCCCTCCTCCTGCTGGGCGCGGGCCGCGGCGGCCTCGGCCTCGGCTTCGGCGGCGGCGCGGGCCTCGGCGTCGAGAAACTCGTCGGTGTCGGAGATGAGGTCGGGGATCAGATCGGCGCCGGGGATCTCCGGGCGCTGGCGGGGCGCGAGCTCCACCTCTTCGTCGTCGTCGCCCTCGGCGGCGGCGTCGGCGGCGGGCTGGGCCGGGTGCGCGGGCTGCTCGGCCGCGGGCTGAGCCGGCTGCGCGGGCGCGGGCTGCTCGGCGGGCGGCTGCTCAGCGGGCGCGGGTTGCTCGGCGGGTGGCTGCTCAGCGCTCGGCTGCTCGGCGGCAGGCTCCGGAGTGCTCTCGGCGGGCGCGTCGGCGGCGTCCGGGCGCTCCTCGTCCCGGGGCTCGTCCTGCGGATTCTCTGATTCGCTCACTGCGCGATCTCCATCGGTTGCGGCTGCTGGGCGGCGTGCGGATGCTCCGGACCGGCGTAGACCTTCAGCTTGGTCAGCTGCTTACGCGCCAGGCGGTTGCGAGGCAGCATCCCCTTGACCGCCAGCCGGATCACCTCCTCCGGACGGCGTTCCAGCATGTCGTTGAGCGAGCGCGACTTCAGGCCGCCGGGATAGCCGGAATGGCGGTAGTAGCGCTTGTCGGCCAGCTTGTTGCCGGTCACCCTGATCTTCTCGGCGTTGACCACGATCACGAAGTCACCGGTGTCGATGTGCGGCGTGTAGGTCGGCTTGCGCTTGCCCCGCAGCGCGTCAGCAATCTGGGTGGCGAGGCGGCCCAGCGTCTGGCCGCTGGCGTCGACGACGAGCCAGTTTCGCTCGCGATCGGTGGGTTTGGCTACGTAGGTCTTCATTGCACGCATAAAGCCGCGCGGGTCGGTCACGCGCGACTTCGCGTCGATGATAGCCGCCCTCGACCGGCCGCGCCCGCCGGGGCTGATGCACCGTGGTCACGACCTACCCTATGGCTGTGTCCATGACACTGACGATTCGCCGGCTCGGTTACCGGCTGGCTTTCCGCGGCCTGCAGGTCTTCTGGTTCGTGGCCCGGCCGCGCAAGGAGGGCGTGAAGTGCCTGGTCACCGACCGCGACCGGGTGCTGCTCGTCCGCCACACGTACGGCCGCCGGTCCTGGGACGTTCCGGGCGGGTCGATCAAGCGGCGGGAGTCGCCGCTGTCGGCGGCCCGCCGCGAGATGAACGAGGAGCTCGGCCTCGATGGCGCTGCCTGGTCGGAGATCGGCCAGCTGCGCGGGCGCCTCGACTACCGGCGGGACATCATCCACTGCTTCCGCGCCGAGCTGGCGGCGCCGCGGATCACGCTGGACCGCGCCGAGCTGGAGACCGCGCGGTGGTTTCCCCGGGCCGATCTGCCCGACGATCTCGCGCCCTACGTCAGCCAGATCGTCGCGTCCGCCCCCGCGGCCGCCGGCTGACGGCTACTCCCACTCGATCGTGCCGGGCGGCTTGGACGTGATGTCCAGCACGACCCGGCCGACCTGGCGGATCTCGTTGATCATCCGGCTGGCGATCTGCTCCAGCAGGTCATAGGGCAGCCGTGCCCAGTCGGCGGTCATGGCGTCGTCGCTGGTGACCGCGCGGATGGCGATCACGTTCCCATACGTGCGCTCGTCGCCCTGGACGCCGACGGTGCGGATGTCGGGCAGCACGCAGAAGGACTGCCACAGGTCCCGGTACAGGCCGGCGCGGCGGATCTCGTCCTGAAGAATCGCGTCGGCTTCGCGGAGGATGTCGAGCCGCTCCCGCGTGGCCTCGCCGCCGACGACGCGGATGGCCAGGCCCGGGCCGGGGAACGGCTGGCGCCACACGAGCCGCTCGGGCAGGCCCAGCTCGGCGCCCACCGCGCGCACCTCGTCCTTGAACAGCGCCCGCAGCGGCTCGACGAGCGCGAACTCCAGGTCCTCGGGCAGCCCGCCCACGTTGTGGTGCGACTTGATGGTGGCGGCTCCGGTGCCGCCACCGGACTCGATCACGTCGGAGTAGAGCGTGCCCTGGACGAGGAACGAGACGTCGTCGAGGTTGGCCGCCTCCTCCTCGAACACCCGGATGAACTCGGTGCCGATGATCTTGCGCTTACGCTCGGGGTCGCTGACCCCCTTCAGCCGCTCCAGGAAGCGGTCGGACGCGTCAACAGCCACCAGCGGCACCTTGAAGTGGTCGCGGAACGCGGCGACGACCTGCTCGCCCTCGTTCTTGCGCATCAGCCCGTGGTCGACGAACACGCACGTCAGGCGATCGCCGATCGCCCGGTGCACGAGCAGCGCGGCCACGCTCGAGTCGACCCCGCCGGACAGGCCGCAGATGGCGCGGCCGTCGCCCACCTGGGCCTGGATCCGCTCGATCTGGTCCTCGATGACCGAGGCCGGGCTCCAGGTGCGGTCACAGCCGCACACATCCTCCAGGAACGTGGTCAGGACCTGTTGGCCGTACGGCGTGTGGACGACCTCGGGGTGGAACTGGATCCCGTAGATGCCGCGCTCCAGCGACTCGAACGCCGCCACCGGCGAGGCGGTCGACGAGGCGAGCGCGGTGAACCCGGGCGGCGGCGCGAACACGGTGTCGCGGTGCGACATCCAGCAGGTCTGCTCGGCCGGGGTGCCGGCCAGCAGGCGACCGGGCTCGGAGACCGTCAGCTGCGAGCGTCCGAACTCCCCCACCTCGGCCCCCTCCACGCGGCCGCCGAGACCCAGCGCGATCAGTTGCATGCCGTAGCAGATGCCGAGCACGGGGATGCCGAGCTCCAGCAACTCGCGCTCGAGTGGCGGCGCGCCCTCGGCGTAGACCGACGCCGGCCCGCCGGACAGGATGATCCCCTTCGGCCGGCGCCGGGCCACCTCGGCGGCGCCGACGTGGTAGGGCAGCAGCTCGGAGAACACGCCGCACTCGCGGACGCGCCGGGCGATCAGCTGGGAGTACTGGCCGCCGTAGTCGAGGACAACGACCTCGTCGGTCGAGGCCCGGACCTCCTCCAGGCCATCCTCGATCGGCGCACCCTGGATCTCGCTCGGCTCCTCCCGAGCCCGGAGCGTGGCCGCGGGCGCCGGCTGAGGGCTAATCGGCTACTCCCACGGCCGCGCCGCGGCTGCCGGCGCCCATCCCGACGCCCTGCTCACGCTGCAGCTGTTTGCCTTCGGTCTGCAGGGCCGGAGCCACCATCAGCTCGGCGCGATTGAACTCCGCGATGTCCCGGTAGCCGCACGTCGCCATCGAGGTGCTCAGGCCGCCCATCAGGTTGAACGTTCCATCGTTCTCCCGGGCCGGGCCCTTGATGATCTCCTCGATCGTGCCGTTCTGCTTGGTCACGACGCGCGTGCCGCGGGGCAGCGTGGGATGGAAGGTCGCCATCCCCCAGTTGTAGCCGCGGCCTGGCGCCTCATAGGCGCGGGCGAGCGCCGAGCCGAGCATGACCGCGTCCGCGCCGCAGGCGATCGCCTTGGCGATGTCGCCGCCGTTGCGCATCCCGCCGTCAGCGATGACCTTGACGTAGTCGCCGGTCTCGAGCATGTGCTGCGAACGGGCGGCGGCAACGTCGGCGATCGCCGTGGCCTGCGGAACGCCGATGCCCAGCACGCCGCGGGTGGTGCAGATGGCGCCCGGGCCGACGCCGACAAGCACGCCGGCGGCACCGGTGCGCATCAGGTGCAGCCCGGTGTGATAGGAGGCGCAGCCGCCGACGACCACAGGGGTCGGCGCCAGCTCCCGGATGAACTCCTTGAGGTTGAGCGGGGGCCGGGACTCATCGCGCGAGACATGCTCGGCCGAGACGACCGTGCCCTGGATGACGAGGATGTCCAGCCCGGCCTCCAGCGCGGTCTCGTAGTGCGTGCGCACCTTCTGCGGCGTGAGCGAGGCCGCCGCGACCACCCCGTGGGACTTGATCTCCTGGATCCGCTTGGCGATCAGCTCGGGCTTCACCGGCTCGCGGTAGATGTCCTGCATCTCCCGCGTCGCGATGTCCGGCGAGAAAGTGGCGATCCGCTCCAACTGGGCGTCGGCGTCCTCGTAGCGACAGAAGATGCCCTCCAGGTTGAGGACGGCGAGGCCGCCGAGCTTCCCGATCAGGCCCGCGGTCTCCGGGGAGACGACCCCGTCGAGCGCGGCCGCGAGCATCGGCAGCTCAAACCGATAGGGCCCCAGCGTCCACGAGATGTCGACGTCATCAGGGTCTCTCGTGCGGCGTGACGGAACGATCGCGATGTCGTCAAATCCATAGGCGCGGCGAGCCTTCTTCCCGCGTCCGATCTCTACTTCCATTCACGCATCCTAAAAGTCGCGGCGGACGATTGAAAACGCCGATGGCGGCAACCAACGGGGGCTCTCGATGCTAGCAGCGGGCCTGTCCGCCGACCCGCCCATTTCCCCGCAGGGTGCGGGGTCGCGACGGGGCCCGGCCAGGCCCGCTCAGCCGATCTCGGCGCCGACCTGGACGCGTTCGGACTCGACCTCGCCGAGCAGCCGCTCCACTCGCGCCGGATCCAGGATCCCGGCGCCGAAATGCTGCGTGGACTCGGCCCCGCAGGCGACGCCGAAGGCCAGGCAGTCGGCCGGGTCGCGCTCGCCGTAGCGGGCGGCGACGTAACCGGCCAGGAACGCGTCGCCGGAGCCGACCGCCGAGCGAGCTTCCTGCTCCTGCACCCGCACCCGGTACAGGACCGGCGAGCCACCCTCGTAGATGCGGGCATAGCAGCCGTTCGAGACGGTCATGATCGCCTCGTGCGCGCCCTGGCGGGTCATCTCCACCACCGCGCCGGCGCGGTCGTGCCCGTCGTTGAACTCGTGGCCGACGAGCTCCTCGGCCTCCAGCTCGTTGGGAGAGACCAGATCCGGCTCGGCTCGCATCGACTGACGCAGTGGCTCGCCGTCGGAGTCGATGATCGTCAGCGGCCCGACCCGGCGGACCTCCCTGATCAGCGTGTAGTAGATGTCGGGCTCCACGCCGCGGGGAAGGCTGCCGGCGAACACGCACATGCTCGCTCCCTGAGCCAGGTAGAGCAGCTTCTCGCGGAACAGATTCATCTCCTTGGCCGACACCGCCGGACCGCGTTCGTTGATCTCGGTCTGCATCCCGGTGGTGGGATCGAGCACCGCGGTGTTCGTCCGCGACTCGTCGGCGATCCGCACGAAGTCGTTGAGGATCCCCTCGTCCGTGAGCGCCTCGATGATCCGGCTCCCGGTCGGCCCGCCGGCCAGGCCGGTGGCGATGACCGGCTGCCCGAGGCGCTTGATGGCCCGGGCGATGTTGACGCCCTTGCCTCCCGGCATGGTGGTCTGATCGACCGTCCGATGCCGGCGCCCCGGGGTGAAGCTCGGCACCTCCAGGGTCTTGTCCATCGCCGCGTTGAGCGTGATGGTGATGATCATGCTGCTTCCACTTCCCCTCCCTGATGATCCACTCGCCGGCGCCGGCGCGCCCCCCTCCAGAACAGTCCGCCGGCCACGGCGGCGATGACGAGCAAAGTGAGCGGCTGGGTGACGAACCGGGCCGCGCTGGCCAGGCCGCTGACCGGGGTCAGCCGCCGCGTCACCACCAGCGGGATCCGGCCGATCACGCGCCCGGAGTCGACGACCTCGGCCGTCCCTACCACAGCCTGCGCGGGCAGCGGCGCGCGCAACTGGCGCGGTACCCGGATCCGCAGCGCCAGCCGGTCCCCGCGGGGCACGATCCGGTCAAACCCGGCCCCGGTCACCACCGGAACCCGGGTTCCCGGTTGATCCTGCACCGCCGGGCGGGCCAGCACCTCGCCGGCGCGGACCGGCCTCCGCAGGGCAAACCCGCCGAAGCCGTAGTCGAGCAGGGCCAGGCTGGCGGCATCGCGCTCCTGCTCGCTGGGAGTGCCGAGGGCGACGCTGATCAGCGACATGCCGTCTCTGTGCCCCGACGCGACGAGCACGTAACCGGCCTGCAGCGTGTGTCCGGTCTTGACGCCGTCGATCCACGGGAACCGGGCCACCAGGTCGTTGCGGTTGGCGACCGTCACCGGCCGCCCGCCGGCCATCACGACCGCGGACTTGAGCGACACCATGCGAGCGAAGAACTTGGAGTGGGTCAGGTCGTACTGGGCCAGGTGAGCCAGGTCGCGGGCGGTCGAGTAGTTCCCCGGCGTGTCGAGCCCGATCGGCGTGGTGTAGTGAGTGTCGCGCAGTCCCAGGTGGCGCGCCTCCGCGTTCATCATCGCCACGAACCGGGCGACCGACCCGTGACCCACGTTGTAGGCGAGGTCCTCGGCGGCGTCGTCGTCGCTGGGCAGCATCGTCGCCAGCAGCAGGTCGTGGACGCTCATCCGCTCCCCGGGGACCAGCCCCAGCTGGGAGTCGGCCGCCGCCGGGTACCAGTCGTTCTGGGCGAACATGGTGCCCAGCCGGTGAACGTGCTGGAGGGTGATGAGCGCGGTCATCAGCTTGGTCGTGCTGGCGATCGCCAACCGCTGGTCGAGGTTGACCGAGTCCAGGAACTGGCCGGTTTGCGGCGCATACAGCGCGGCGGCGCTGACCGGGAGCCCAGTCGGCCGCGCCGCGCGGGCCGACGCTGGCGAGGCGTGGGGCGGGGTCGCCGACGGCCGCGAGCCGGCCATGGCCACGGGCACGGCCGCGCCGAGCAGCCCCGCCCAGCAGGCTGCCGTCGCGATGAGTCGCGCAGCGGACCGGCGGCTCAACGACGGAGCCTCAGCCGCTGCCCGGTCTGCAGGCTGTTGGGGGAGGTCGCGAGGGATCGGTTGAGATTCGACAGGCTGGTCATGCTGACGCCGGTCTTGGCCGCGATGGCGCTCAGCGTGTCGCCGGGCTTGACGACGTAGAACTTCGGTCCGCGCCGGGCGTGGTGGACGGTCTGGCGCCGGCCGTTGACGATCACCGCGTTCGGATGACCGACGTGGGTGTGCGGATTCAGCGTGGAGTGCACGATCAGATACACCCCCAGGGTCACCGCTGCGAGCGCTGCCGGCGCGAGGAAACGCGCGCTTTTTCCCACCATCCCAGGCCGATCATACTGGTGGATCGAACGGGATCCCGCAGGTCACGCACCGCTGCTGTCTGATCCGGTGCCCGGGCCTCTGACCCGTCGGCCCGCTTTTCAGCGTTCCGGGGCGACCGGGTGCCGGCCGCGGCTCAGGCGTACAGCCCCCAGATGAGCTCCCGCAGGCGCGCCGCCTCGTCCCGGGCCGCCTCGGCCGGGTCCGGACCGGAGCCCGAAACGCCTTCCAAGGCGCGCTCGTGGGCGTAGACGATCGCCCGGGAGGCCGACACCAGCCCGCCGGCCGGGCCGGGAGCGAATGCGGGCGCCAGGTCCCGGCCGCTCCCTCCCTGGGGACCGATCCCGGGCAGCAGCAGCACAGCGTGGGGCATCGCCTCCCGCAGGGTCTGGAGCCGTTCCGGGGCCGTGGCGCCGGTAACGGCGCCGACGTCGGCCAGGCCGGCCTGTCCCACCCCGGGGCGTCCCAGCTCATCGACCAGCCGGGCCAGCGCCTCGCTGACGGTGGCTCCGTCGGCCAGCGCGCGGTCCTGCAGATCGGCCGCGCCCGGGTTGGAGGTCCGTACCAGCGCGAACAGCCCGGCGCCGACGCTCCGGGCCGCCTCGATGAACGGCGCCAGCGAGTCGCGTCCCAGCAGCGGGTTGACGGTGAGCGCGTCGGCGCCGAGTCCGGGCACGTCGCCGAACGGGGTCGGCGTGTGGCCGAAGAACGCCTGGGCATAGGCCCGGGCCGAGATGTCGATGTCGCCGCGCTTGGCGTCGGCGATCACGATCAGGCCGGCGTCCGCGGCCGCGCGCACCACCTCGGCAAGGGCGGCCCAGCCGTATGAGCCGAGCCGCTCGAAGCAGGCCACCTGCGGCTTGACCGCCACGCACTGGTCGCCGGCCGCCTCCAGGACGAGCCGGCAGTGGGCGGCCACCGCGCGCGCGGCACGCGCGGCGGGCTCGGCGGCTCCGGCGGCGGGCTCGGCGGGGGCGGCTTCAACCATCTCCAGCGCCCGCGGCCACAGTCGGGCTGGATCCGGATCGAGCCCCAGGACGATCTGCGATCGCCGCTCGGCCACCCGGCGCGCCAGTCGATCGCCGAAGCTCCCCCGCTCCGGTGGTCCCGTCGGGGTGGGCAGGGCCTCATTCCCCTGTCGCCGTTCCTGGGCGGCGATCGACTGTGCCGGTTCAGCCACGTTCATCGATGATGGTCGCCGGCCGGAACCCGCGCGGCACCCGAGCCATGCCGGCTGGTTGCACCCCTGGTCGGCGACCCTTGTGTCCGACCCGTCCTAGTTGACGGCCTTCTTCAGCGCGGCGCCCGCGGTGAACTTCGGCACGCGGGACGCGGCGATCTGGATCTTCTCGCCGGTGGCCGGGTTCCGGCCCTCACGCGCACTCCGGCTGGAGACGCTGAACTTCCCGAATCCGGAGAAGACAACGTCACTGCCACGCTTCAGCGCGCTCTCGATCGTGTCCAGCATCGCATCGACGGCGTCGCCGGCGTCCTTCTTGCTCAGTCCGGACCGATCGGCAACCTGGTCTACGAATTCAGATTTAGTCACTTGCTCCTCCTTCGAAGTTGGGTGGAAGGGCTCGAAGCTAACACGGCCCGCGGACACGGCCCGCTGCGCTCGCCCCTGCGTGACAGGGCCATTCTTGCCCCGAAACGCGGTCTAGGCGACATAGATCCGCGATGAAGAAGACATAACATGGCCATTTTTCCGCAATTTGCGACAATCCAGAGCCTGAGGCCCACCCAAACGTCGGGACGGTCCGGGGCGCCCCCGCGGCGCATTCATCCACCGCGACGGCGAGAATACGCGCCGTGAACCTCGGCCGAATCGCGTGGTTGCTGACCGTTCTGGCCTGCCTGGTGGCCGTCCTCATCCTCCTTCTGGACGGCTACTACGGCTACGCCGGGGTGACGTTTGCCGTCGCGGTGTCGGCAGCGGTCAACCTGCTCTGACCGCGGCCCTGGGCCGCGGCCGGCCGCCGTGGATCCCGGGACGGGACCGACCAGACGAACAACTTCAGCGATGAAGGGGGGCAGGCTAAACCACGGTGCCGCCCGGCGGGTCGGTTCGCCGCGCTGCACCCCGCCGATGGTCCGCGTTGTCACGATGTGATAACGGCCGGCGTCCGCAATCCAAGGAGGCTTGGGGAGTTTCTGACGTATAGGGGCACTTCGGGCCCAAGGCCCCTTCGCTCGTCGCTCGCGGCCGCCGCCCCGGCCGGCGAAATGGCGCTGATCGACGTCAAACCGGGTCCAAATCCGCCCGCTGGTTATCACAATTTGATAAACGACAGTGCCCCGCTCTCCCGGTTCATTGCCCGCCGCTCTTCGCGGCACGGCAAACCCCCACCCGCCTGTTCATGGCCCGCCGTTTCTCGGCCCACGGCAAACCCCCACCCGCCAGCCACCCGCCGCGAGGGACGTGCAACGCGGGGACCGTCGCTTCGGCAGCAGCCCGCCCGGCGACCAGGCTCAGCCCACGGCCCACCCGCGCACCGGCGCCCCGGCTCAGCCCTCGGACCCCTCCCGCGCGGCGGGCTCGGCCGCCAGCGTCTCCCCCGGCCGCACGCGATCCTCCGGCTCCAGGTGGATGAGGACATCGGCCCCGCCCAGCCGGGCGCTGATGTGGTCCTGGAGCTCGTGGGCGGTGCGGTGGGCCTCCTCCAGCGACGTGCCCTCCCGGAACTGGACGTGGAGGTCGACGTAGCGGCGGGAGCCCGCCCGGCGGGTGCGCAACTCGTGGTAGCCGACGACGCCGTGGGAGGACATCCCCTGGATCGCGTCCCGGATGACCTCCACCTCGCGGCCGGGCAGCGATTCGTCGACCAGGACGCGCGAGGCCTGGGCCAGCAGCCGCACGCCGGTGGTCACGACCACGGCGGCGACGGCCAGCGCCACCACCGGGTCGATCCACTGGGCCCCGGTGATCGCCACCAGAATCAGCCCCACCAGCACCGCGGCCGAGGTCAGGGCGTCGGTCCCCAGGTGGGCGGCATCGCCGGCCAGCGCCGGGGAGTCGGTGCGCCGAGCCGTCCGGCGCAGCCGCAGCGCGACGCCGAGGTTGACCGCCATGGAGACGGCGATGACCACAATGCCCAGGCCCACGGTCTGGATCCGCCCGTGGTTGACGAGATGGCGGATGGCCTCGAAGGCGATCGCCGCCGAGCCCACCAGGATGAGGATCCCCTCGATCGCCGCCGCCAGATTCTCGATCTTCTCGTGCCCGTAGCGGTGGCTCTCGTCGGCCGGCTCGTCGGCCTTGCGCACCGAGAAGAAGGCCACGATCGAGGCGACCAGGTCGATGCTGGAGTGGACGGCCTCGGTCAGGATCGCCACCGACCCCGTGATCGTGCCGGCGATGACCTTGAGCAGGATCAGGATCGAGTTGGAGAGAACCGACAGGATCGCGGTCCGCGCCTTCATCCCGTCCGGGGCGGACCCCCCGCCCCCGACCCCGCTCCCGCCGGTCGCCCCGGTCGCCCCGGGCGCCCCAGACGCCGCAGACGCCGGAGACGCCGGCGAAACCCCGGAGGCCTCCGAGCCCCCGGAGGCCTCCGAGCTCACATGGGCCGGTTGCGCAGCCACCGCAGCAACTCCGAGACCGCCACCGCCCGGTGGCTGATCGCGTCCTTCTCGACATCCGACAGCTCGGCCATCGTCCGCCCGCCGTACTCGCCGTCGGGCAGGAACGCCGGGTCATAGCCGAACCCGCGCGTCCCCCGGGGCCGCTCGGCCAGCCGCCCGGAACAGAAGCCGAAGAACAGCTCCTCCACACCGTCGACCGGATCCACGTACGCCAGGGCGCACACGTACCGAAGTTCACTCCCGACGGGCGCCTCGCGCAACAGCTTGTCCAGGTTCTCCTGGTCCGATGCCCCGTCGCCCGCGTACCGGGCCGAGCGCACTCCGGGCCGGCCGTTCAGCGCAGCCGCCTCGATCCCCGAGTCGTCGGCGATCGCCACCCGGCCCGTGGCCGCCGCCGCCGTCACGGCTTTGGGCACCGCGTTCTCGGCGAACGTGGCGCCGTCCTCCGGCGGCAGTTCCACCGCGTCGGGCAGCGGAACGACGGTCACCCCGGCCGGGGCCAGCAGGCGGTTGAACTCCCGCACCTTCCCCGGATTGCGGGTCGCCAGCACCAGTTCCATCCCGTCGACCGACGCCACCGCGCCGTCAGCGCCCGGCGGACGCGACAGACGCGGCGGCCGCGGAGGCCGCCGCCTGCTCCTGCAGGCCGCGCAGCTCGTCGATGCCGGCCGCGGCGAGCACCAGCAGGTCGTCCAGATGCGCCCGGGACAGCGGCGTCCGCTCGGCCGTGGCCTGGACCTCCACCAGCCCGCCGTCGCCGGTCATCACGACGTTGGCGTCGACCTCGGCGGTCGAATCCTCCGAGTAGTCGAGGTCGAGCAGCGCCGACCCGCCCACCATCCCGCACGACACCGCCGCCACCGAGCCGGTCAGCGGCACGCGCTCCAGCGATCCCGCCGAGACGAGCGCCTCGCAGGCCAGCCGCAGCGCCACCATGCCACCGGTGATCGACGCGCACCGCGTCCCGCCGTCGGCCTGCAGGACGTCGCAGTCGATGTAGATCGTCCGCTCGCCCAGCGCATCGAAGTCGACGACCCCGCGCAGCGACCGACCGATCAGCCGCTGGATCTCGACCGACCGCCCGTCCAGGCGGCCCTTGGTCACGTCGCGCTGCTTGCGATCGCCCGTGGAGGCGGGCAGCATCCCGTACTCGGCGGTGACCCAGCCGCGGCCGGAGCCGGTCAGCCAGCGGGGGACGCCGTCCTGGGCCGACGCGGTGCAGATGACGCGCGTCTCCCCCATCGAGATCAGCGCGGAGCCCGTCGCCGTCCGGACGAACCCGGGCTCGATCGTCGCCGGGCGCAGCTGTCCCGCCGTCCGTCCGTAGCTTCTCTGTGATGTGACGCTCACGCGGCCAGCTCCATGTCGACGTTCACCCGCACGACCTCGCCGAGCGGCATCTGCAGAAAGCGCGTCCCCAGCTGCGCGAACGCGGCGGCGTCCCCCGTGCACTGGAAGCGGTAGCTGCCCTCGTCGGGACGCGGGTTCACCAGCCCGCGCGCGGCCAGCGCCCGCTCCACGCCGCGCACCACGCCCACCCCGGAGGTCACGAGCTTCACGTCGCGCCCCAGGATCCGCTGCAGCATCGGCGCCACCAGCGGGTAGTGGGTGCAGCCGAGGATCACCGTGTCGACGCCGGCGTCGCGCAGCGGCGCGCAATAGCCACGCACGGTCTCCACGACGGCCTCGTCGAACGGGAACCCGCCCTGGATGATCGGCGCCAGGTCCGGACAGGCGACCGAATTCAGCACCACGTGCCGGTCGGCGGCGAACACGGCACGCTCGTACGAGCCGCTGGCCACCGTCGCCGGCGTGGCCAGCAACCCGATCCGCCCGTTGCGGCTGCCGGCCACCGCCAGCTGCGTGGCCGAGGCGACGACGCCGATGACGTCGATATCGCGGCCGGTCTCCTCCAGATGACGCTCCAGCGTCTCGAGCGCTGCCGAGCTGGCCGCGTTGCAGGCCACCACCAGCGCCTTGGCACCGAGCGCCAGCAGGTGCTCGGCGATCTCCACCGCGAAGCCCCTCAGCTCCTCCAGCGAGCGCTCGCCGTACGGGAACCGGGCGGTGTCGCCCAGGTAGACGTAGTCCTCGTTGGGCAGCGACACGAGGAGTTCGTGCAGGACAGTGAGGCCGCCGACGCCGGAATCGAACACGCCGACGGGCAGCTGCGCGCGGTGCGCCATGCCCTCATGGTGCCAAAGCACCCGGCGCCCGCGCGTCCTAGGGATACAGTCGCCCACCAATGCGCGCCCTGATCGTCACCAACATGTACCCCTCGCCCCGGCGCCCGGCGCTCGGCCGGTTCGTCGCCGACCAGGTGGCCGCGCTTCAGCGCCTCGGCAACGAGGCCGACGTCGAGGTGTTCCCCTTCGACCCCGGCGGCTACCGCGCCTATGCCCACGCGGCACGCGCCCTCCGCGCCCGGTATCGAGGCGAGCGCTTCGACATCGTCCACGCGCATTACGGCCTGACCCTCTGGCCGGCGCTAGCCGCCCCCGCCCGCGCGCGCCTCGTCACCCTCCACGGCACCGACCTCGCCCACCCGCGCGCCCGCCCGGTCACGCTGGCCGGGCTGCGGCTCAACGACCGTGTCGCCGTCGTCTCCGAGCCGCTCGCCGCCGCCATCCCCCGCTGGGCCACCAAAGGCCGCGACCCGGCCGTCCTGCCCTGCGGGGTCGACACGCGCCGCTTCCATCCCATCGACCGCGCCGAGGCCCGCCAAACGCTCGGCCTCGACCCCCACGGGCCGTACCTCCTCTTCCCCGCCGACCCGGCTCGCGCCGAGAAGCGCCACGACCGCGCTCTGGCCGTCGCCGGCGACGTGCCGCTGCTGACCCTCGGCGACGTCGACCCGAACCGTGTTCCGCTCTACGTCAACGCCGCCAACGCCGTGCTCGTCCCGTCCGAGCGCGAGGGCTTCGGCCTGTCCGCGCTGGAGGCGCTGGCCTGCGACGTCCCCGTGCTGGCCACCCCGGTCGGTATCCACCCCGAGGCGCTGCGCGGCATCGCCGGAACCCTGTGCGCCCCGTTCGACCTGGCCGCCTGGAGCGCCGCGCTCGCGCCCCACATGAGCACCGCCGACCCACGAATCCACGGCCGCGCCCGGGCCCAGGAGTACTCCTCAGACGAGATGGCCCGGCGCGTCCTGAGCACCTGGCGGGAGCTGCTCAGCCTCAGCGACTGAGCGCCGGCCAGAACTCGGCCAGCCGCTCCCGCGCCCCCGCCGCCACGTCGGACATCGGCACCGGCTCGGCCGCGTCCCTCCCGGCGCCGGCCAGCTCCTCCATCGTGACCGCCACCCCGCGGGCCAGCGCGTCCAGCCCGTAGCCGCCCTCCAGCACCGCCCCCACCGGCGCGCCGAGCTCCCGGCCCACCTCCCGCACCGCGCGGGCCATCGCGCCAAACCCGCCGTCGGTCACCAGGCAGTCGGCCAGCGGGTCCTCGCGGTGCGCGTCATAGCCGGCCGACACCAGCACCAGCTGCGGCTCCCACGCCCGGGCCAGCGGCACCGCCACGTGCTCCACCACCGAGCAGAACTCGGCGTCGCCGGAGCCGGGCGCCACCGGCACGTTGACGGTGTACCCACGCCCGGGGCCGGAGCCGGCATCGCGCGCCGCGCCGGTACCCGGATACAGCGGCGACTGGTGGACGGAGCAGAACAGGACCTGCGGGTCCTCGTGAAAGATGTCGTTGGTGCCGTTGCCGTGGTGGACGTCCCAGTCGACGATCATCACCCGTTCCAGGCCGCGGGCGTCGATCGCGTGGCGAGCCGCGACGGCGATGCTGTTGAACAGGCAGAAGCCCATCGCCCGCGCCCGCTCGGCGTGGTGGCCGGGCGGCCGGTGGACGCTGAAGCCGGTCGGCGCCGAGCCGTCAAGCAGCCGGTCGACGAGCGCCACCGCGCCCCCGGCGGCGTGCACCGCGGCCTCGAAGGACCCTTCTGAGACCACCGTGTCCGGGTCGATCTGAGCGCCGCCCAGCGCGGCCGCGCGCTCCACCATCTCCACGTGGCGTTCCGGGTGCACGGCCAGCAGCGCGGCCCGGTCCACCGGCGGCGAGGCGACCCGCTCGTACCCGAGCCAGCCCCGCTCGGACAGCTCGCGCTCGATCGCCACCATGCGCGCGGGCTGCTCGGGGTGCGGTCCGGTCTCATGACGCAGGGAGGATGGATGGGAGAGCAGTACGGGAGCGTCAGTCATCGCCGAGTACCGTACCCGCACGTGACCACGATGCAGACCGAGCTGGCCGTCGTCGGCGCCGGCGCCGCCGGGCTCTACACCGCGTTGAGCGCGGCGCGGCTGGGCTCTCAGGTCACGCTCGTGTCGGCCACGCCGCTGGCGGGCGCCTCCAGCTACTGGGCCCAGGGCGGGCTGGCGGCCGCGCTGGCCGCCGACGACAGCCCGGCCCGCCACCTCGCCGACACCCTGACCGCCGGCCGCGGCGCCGTGCGGGAGTCGGCCGCCCGCGTCCTGTGCGACGAGGCTCCCGCCGCGGTCGAGGACCTGGCCCGGCTCGGCGTGACCTTCGACGCCGACCGGACCGGCCACCTGGCCCTCGGCCTGGAGGGGGGCCACAGCCGCCGGCGGATCGTCCATGCCGGCGGCGCCGCCACCGGCCGGCGCATCATCCGCGAGCTCTCGGCGCTGGCGGCCGAGAACGATCGGATCGCGGTGCTCGAGGGGCGTAGCACCGTGCGCATCCTCACCACCGACGGCCGGGCCACCGCCGTGCAGCTCGACGACGGGAGTGTGATCCGGGCCAACGCGATCGTGCTCGCCACCGGCGGCGCCGCCGCCCTGTGGGCCCGCACGACGAACCCGCCCGGCGCTATCGGCGGAGGACTCCTGCTGGCCCACGCCGCGGGCGCGCAGCTGGCCGACCTCGAGCTCATGCAGTTCCATCCCACCGCCGTGGTCGGCAACAACGGAGCGGACGGGTTCCTGGTCACCGAGGCCGTCCGTGGCGAGGGCGCCCGGCTGCTCGACGCCCACGGCCAGCGGTTCGTCGACGAGCTCGCCCCCCGGGACGAGGTCGCCCGGGCGGTCCAGCGCCAGATCGACGCCGCGCACGGGACCTCGGTCGGCCTCGATATGCGCCACGTCGACCCGGCCCTGTTCCCCAACGTCGTGACCGCGCTGCGCCACGCCGGCATCGACCCGGAGCACGAGTTGGTACCGGTGGCCCCGGCCGCCCACTACATGATGGGCGGGATCGCCACCGATCTGGACGGCCGCGCCTCGGTCGCCGGCCTGTACGCGGTCGGCGAGTGCTCGTGCACCGGTCTACACGGCGCCAACCGCCTGGCCTCCAACTCGCTGAGCGAGTGCTTCGTGTTCGGCGCCCGGGCGGCCCGAGCCGCCGCCGCCGAGCCGACGTCCGCGGGTCCGAGGCCGCCGGCGGGCGACCGGCCGCCGCGTCCCTCGATCAGCGCCGCGGCGCGCGGGGACCTGTGGCGCTACGCCGGGCTGGAGCGCGACGGCTCGGGCCTGCGCCGGCTGCTCGACGACGAGCACCCGCTGGTGCGGCTGATCGCCACGGCCGCGTTGCGGCGCGAGGAGAGCCGCGGCGCCCACCAGCGCGTCGATTTCCCCGCGCTCGACCCGGCGTTCGACGGCCGGCACGTGACGCTGGCGCAGGGAACCGGCGCGGCCGTGACCCGCTGGGACTAGCGTTTCGCCTTCTCCACCGAATTCCGGAGTCCGCTTAACATCGAGTTAATAAATCCGGTGCGATCAGCTTCACACGGTCCGGGTACTACTCGCGAGTAGCTAAGCCTGGGCGCCCGACACGGGAGCCGAAAGGAGTGGAGAGATTTCCCATGTATCGGTTCAGTCGAGCGATCTACCGCGAGATCGCCAGCGAGATCACTGAGGATCCGCATGGCGTCTGCCCGCACGCCAACCACGAGCGCGTTCTGCGCGCGTGCGAGGCCACTGTGGAGCGGATGGCCACCGACCGTCATTACTTTGCGCGGCCCGCGCGCACGCTGTTTGCAGACATTCGCGTGTATTTCCCCATGAGCGCCCAACTCCGGGTGCTGAAGGTCATCGAGCGGTACCTCGACTGCGCGGACGAGTTCCTGCGTAGCCAGCCGCAGAACGGGTTCGACCTGTACGGCAATCCGCTGCAGTGCCGCGCCAGCACGCGCAAGGGCACGCCGTGCCAGCGGATGCCGCTGCCGCACAACGGCTACTGCCCGTCGCACCAGCACCTCGCCGAGACCGAGGAGATGGAGCCCGCGGCGCTGGCCGCCTAGCTTTTTTGTGGGGCCCGCTCACGCGGGCCCTTTTTCTGGGCCTCAGCCAGATACGGTGCGCGGATGCTGCTCGGCGTCGATGTCGGCGGGACGTTCACCGATGCGGTTCTGGCCATCGACGGGCGGCTGGTCACCGCCAAGGCGCCGACGACGCCGGACGACCAGTCCGAGGGCGTCCTCGCCGCCGTCACCGCCGCCCTGGAAAAGGCCGGCGCGGGGCCGGAGTCGGTCGCTGAGTTCTCGCACGGGATGACCGTGGCCACGAACGCGCTGCTGGAGGGCCGCGGCGCGCGGACGGCGTTCGTCGCCACCGAGGGCTTCACCGATCTGATCGCGCTGGGCCGCCAGGACCGTCCTGCGCTCTACCGGCTGTGCGCCGCGCGCCCGGCGCCGCTGACCCCGCCCGAGCGCCGCTTCGGCGCCGCTGAGCGCATGACCCCGGACGGAACGTTGCACGAGCTCGACCTCGGCGATCTCATCCGACGGGTGCAGAACGCCGCCCCCGAGGCCGTAGCGGTGACCCTGCTGCACTCCTACCGGCACCCCGAGCACGAGCGGGCGCTCGGCGAGGCGCTGGCCGGGGCTCTGCCGGACGTCCACATCTCGCTGTCGCACCAGGTGGTCGGCACCTTCCGTGAGTTCGAGCGGGCCAGCACGACCGAGGTCGACGCCGCGCTCTCGCCGCTGCTGGGCGGCTATCTGCGCCGGCTCATCGAGCGCTGTGACGAGGCCGGGCTCCCGGAGCCGGCGATCATGCAGTCCAGCGGGGGATTGATCGATCTGCCCGCCGCGGCCGGGCACGCGGCCTGGACCGTGCTGTCCGGGCCGGCCGGCGGGGCGGCCGGGGCGGCCTACATCGCCCGCGCCGCCGGCGCCCGGGACGCGCTGTGCTTCGACATGGGCGGGACCTCGTGCGACGTCTGCGTCGTCGACGACGGCGCGGTCCAGGAGCAGAGCGCCGGCTCCATCGCCCAGCGGCCGCTGGCGCTGCCGATGGTCGCGGTGCACACCGTCGGCGCCGGCGGTGGCTCGATCGCCTGGCGCGACCCCGGCGGGGCGCTGCGCGTCGGGCCCCAGTCGGCCGGGGCCGACCCGGGGCCGGCCTGCTACGGCCGCGGCGGGACCGAGCCGACGGTGACCGACGCCAACCTGCTGCTCGGCTACCTGTCGACCGACGCGCCGCTGGCCGGCGGGGTGGCGCTCGACCGGGAGGCGTCGCAGCGCGCGGTGCAGCCGCTGGCCGACGCGCTCGGCCTGGACCCCCTGGAATGCGCGGCCGGGATCATCCGGGTGGCCAACTCCGAGATGGTCCGGGCGCTGCGGGTGGTGACCGTCCAGCGCGGGATCGACCCCCGCCGGTACGCGCTGCTGGCGTTCGGCGGCGCCGGACCGCTCCACGCGGCGGCGATCGCCGACGAGCTGGGGATCGAGGAGATCGTGTGCCCGCGCGCCTCAGGGGTGCTGGCCGCGCTGGGCCTCGTCGTGTCCCCCCGCCGGCGCGACGTGCAGCGCAGCGTGTTCCTGAGCCGCGACGAGCTCACCGCCCACGCGGTCGCCTCGCTGGTCGCCGAACTGGGCGAGCAGGCCCGCGAGGAGCTGGGCGAGCCCGAAGCCGAGCTGCGCGCCGTCTACGAGCTGCGCTACCGCGGGCAAGCGTTCGAGCTGGCCGTGGCCGAGTCGCTGACGCCCGAGCCGGCCGCGCTGCGCGAGGCGTTCGAGGCCTTGCACGAGGAGCGCTATGGCTACCGCGACGCCGACCAGGAGCTGGAGCTGGTGACGCTGCGCGTCTCGGCCACCGTCCCGGGGGCCGACGTCTCGCTGGAGGAGGCCGCAGGTGAGCTTGAACGCGGCCGCCGCACCGCCGTCGTCGACGGCGAGGAGCTTGGGCTGGAGGTCCTGCGCGGGACGCCCGGGCCCGGGACCGAGATCAGCGGGCCGGCCGTGGTGGAGCTGCCCGAGTCGACGCTCCTGGTGCCGCCGGGGTGGGCGGGCAGTGTGGATGGGACCGGGACGATCCACGTTCGGAGGGGCTCCTGATGGATCCGGTCGAGCTTCAGGTCCTGACCGGGGCGCTGCACTCCATCTGCGAGGAGATGGGCGCGGTCCTCATCCGCTCGGCGCACTCGGCCAACATCAAGGAGCGCCGCGACGCCTCGACCGCGCTGTTCGACGCCCGGGGTGAGATGGTGATGCAGGCCGAGCACATCCCCGTCCACCTGGGGGCGATGCCGGCCGCCGTCGCCTCGGTGCTGGACTCCGAGCACGCCCCGGGCCGATCCTGGATCCTCAACGACCCGTACCGCGGCGGCACCCATCTGCCCGACATCACGGTGATCACGCCCGTGTTTGCGGGGGATGAGCTGATCGCGTTCGCCGCCAGCCGGGCCCATCACGCCGATGTCGGCGGTCCGGTGCCGGGGTCGATGCCGGCCGACAGCCGGACGCTGGCCGACGAGGGCGTGGTCATCTCCCCGCGCGTGCTCGACGAGGCCGCGCTGGCCGAGATCAGCGAGCAGATGCGCCGGCCCGACCAGCGTCGCGCCGACCTGCGCGCCCAGCTGGCCGCCGGCCGGGTGGGCGCCCGGCGGCTCGGCCAGCTGGCCGAGCGAGTGGGGATCGACGCCTTGCGGGACGCCTACGACGAGGTGCTCAACTACGCCGAGCGCCGCACCCGAGCCTGCCTGGACGCGCTTCAGGACGGCGAGCAGGCGGCCGAGGACGTGCTGGAGGCGCGCGAGGGCGACCTGCGGATCGCGGTCCGCGCAACGGTGGACGGGGACCGGCTCACGCTGGACTTCACGGGCACCGCCGACCAGCACGAGGGCAACCTCAACTGCCCGCTGGCCGTCACCCGGTCGGCCTGTTACTTCGCGGTCCGGGTGCTCACCGACCCGGACATCCCCGCCAACGCCGGCGCCTACCGGCCCATCGACGTCGTGGCGCCGGAGGGCAGCCTGCTCAACGCCCAGTCGCCGGCGGCGGTCGTCGGCGGCAACGTCGAGACCTCGTCACGCGTCGCCGACGTGGTCCTGGCCGCGTTCGGCCGCGCTCTCGGCCAGGGGACGATGAACAACCTCACCCTCGGCGACGACACCGTCACCTATTACGAGACGATCGGGGGCGGCCAGGGCGCCTGCCCGGACGCCGACGGCCCCAGCGGCGTGCATGTGGCGATGAGCAACACCCTGAACACGCCGATCGAGGCGCTCGAGCTGGAGTTCCCGGTGCGGATGGTGGAGTACGCGCTGCGCCGCGGCTCCGGCGGGGACGGCGCCTTCCGCGGCGGCGACGGAGTGATCCGGGAGCTCGAGGCGCTGGCCCCGCTGCACTACTCGCTGATCACCGAGCGCCGCCGCCACGCCCCCCGGGGGGCCGACGGCGGCGAGCCGGGCGCCCCCGGCCGCAACCTGCTCGACGGCGAGGAGCTGCCGGCGAAGGCGATCGGCGAGCTCACGCCCGGGCAGCGGCTGCGGATCGAGACCCCGGGCGGCGGCGGCTACGGCCGGCCCCGGTGAGCTCGGCGGCACACGGGACCACCAGTCCCGTTTCTTTCCTTGGTCGACCACGCCGCGCCCGCCGGTCGCCCTTGACATCATCTGCCCCATGAGCGGTCGGGTCGCATTCCTCGGCTTGGGCATCATGGGCTCCCGGCAGGCCGCCAACCTCGTGCGCGCTGGGTTTGACCTCACCGTCTGGAACCGGACGACGGCGACCGCGGAGGCGTTCTGCCGCGACCACCGGGCAGCGCTGGCCCGGACGCCCGCCGAGGCGGCCGAGAACGCCGAGTTCGTGATCACGATGGTCGTCGACGGCCCCCAGGTCGCCGAGGTGCTCCTCGGCGAGGACGGGGCCGCGACCACCGCGGCGGCGGGGACGCTGTTCATCGACTGCTCCACCATCGGCCCGGCGGCGACGCTGGAGATCGGCGCCCGGCTGGCCGAGCGCGGGTACAAGATGCTCGACGCCCCGGTGACCGGATCCTCGCCCAAGGCCGAAGACGGGACGCTCACCATCATGGTCGGCGGCGAGGCCGAGGACTTCTCCCGGGCCCGGCCGCTGTTCGACGCCATGGGCGAGCTGATCGTTCATGCCGGCCCGCTGGGGCACGGCCAGATGGTCAAGCTGCTCAACAACGCCGTTGCCGCCAGCAACGCGGCGGTGCTCGGCCAGGCGCTCGTGGTCGGGGCCCGGGCCGGCGTCGACCTCGACGCGCTGGTCGAGGTGATGGGCGCCGGCGCCGGCGGTTCCGCGATGCTCAACCTCAAGGCGGGGCCGATGCGGACGCACGATTTCTCGACCCTGTTCAAGACCGAGCACATGTTGAAGGACGTGAGACTGTGCCTGGAGGAGGGCCAGGCGCTGGGCGTGCCGTTCCCGAGTGCCGCCTACACCCGCGAGGTGCTGACGGCGGCGATGGGACTGGGGCACGCCGATGACGATTTTGCGGCGATGATCGAGCCGCTGGAGAACGCCGCCGGGACCAAGCTGTAGCCACCACGGCCGCCCGGCCGCCACCGTCGATGTTTACAGCAGCGTAGCTTCAGGCCCGCCCGGCCCCGGAAAAGCGCGTGCAATTGCAGGGAATTTTGAAAATGCGGGTCTCTGGCATACAATCCGCTGCGTCCTGTCGCTGCCGCGGCGCGGAGGAGACGCTGCTCGCGCGGGACTGACAACAAAACTCCGTTCCCCCCCATTTTTATTTCATGCCGATTGCTTTCAAAGAATGGGCCGTGACCGTGCGGGCGCTCGCCGAAGGCGAGCAACTCCTTACCCTCCGCAAGGGCGGCATCCGTGAGCCGGAGAAGCACTTCAAGCTCGACTACGAGCGCTTCTTCCTCTACCCGACGTTTGATCACCAGCGTTCGGATCTGGTGCGTGAATCGCACCGGCCCGAGCTGTCCCGCGCCCTCGAGGAGGGCGTGTGGTCAGACGGTGATCCCCACCCGCAGGCGCTGCACCGCGGCGAGCCCCTCAACCAGCCCGACCGCGTGCGGATCCGGGCGTGGGCGGAGGTCGCTGGCCATTTCACCATCACCGACCGCCGTGCCATCGATGCCCTCTCGCCGTTCTACGTCTGGACGACGGACTACGCCGAGAAGCGGCTGGCCTGGAAGCGGCGTCACCCGCTGCACGTGATCCTGCTGCGGACCTACCGGATCCCCCGTCCCGTCACCGTCAAGGTGCGCGAGGAGTACGGTGGGTGCCGGTCCTGGCTGGAGCTGACCCGGGATCTCCCGTTCGAGGGCACCCCGGTCCTGTCCGACGACGAGTTCGAGCGTGCCTCCGAGGAGATCGCCTCGATCGCCTCGGATCGCCAGCCGGTCCTCGTCTAGCCAACAACCGTGCGCGCGGCGCCGGGTCCGTCCCCACGGGCCCGGCGCTTCGCGTTTAACGTGGCGCCATGACCTGGGTGGAGTCGTCGTCGGCGTCCTTCCGGGCGCGCCATGACGCGGCGGCGGCCGAGGACGCCGAGCGCGTCCTGGCCTCGTTGGAGGAGACCCGGGCTCGGCTCATCCGGCTGTTTCCCCGCCTCCCCGACGAGGTCACGGTCGTCCTGCACGAGGGAGCCGCCGGGCTGGCCTTCACCAACCCGCTGTTGCCGCTGGCCTGGCTGGGCACGGCGCCCGCCGCCCGCCGCTACGTGATCGGCTGGGATGGGCGCCGGGAGATCCACATGCTCGCTCCGCGACTGCTGCAGGCGCGGGCGTCCAACGTGCCCGGCTCACGCGAGATGCTCGAGGCCGGCGCGTCATGCCTGTACGCCCGGCGGGCGATCATCACCTCCAACCGCGACCTGGCCCGGGTCGTGCCGGTGCTCCGCATGCGCCGCCAGCTGCGCTGGGCCTGGCTGCTGGAGGGCGCGGCCCGCTGGTTTGGCGGACAGACCTTCTACGCCCGGGCGGCGATCGCCCGCCGCCTGCGCGAGGGCGGGCGTCCTGGCTTCCCGCCCAGCCCCCGCGACGCGCCGCTGTTGGGCGGGACGGTCATCGATCTCCTGGTCCGTGAGCAGGGCGCGCCGGCGGCGGCCCAGTTGGCCTGCCGGTTTCCGGCGGCCGGCCCGCGTGCCGCCCTGGCCGACGCCTTTGGCGGGCGTTCGCTCAAGCAGACCGAGGACGCCTGGCGCTCGCACCTGACCCGGCTGTCCGGCGCCTACTAGCTCCGACTAGCGAACCGCCAGGGAGATCAGCCAGATCAGCAGTGCCCCCAGCGCCAGCGCCACCAGCAGCCCGGCCAGCAGGCGCCGGGGCGCCACCGACCCGCCGTCGCTCTCCGCGTCGACCAGCTCGGTTTGGAGCAGGATCTCGCGGGCCGCGTCGGCACCGGAGATGGGCACCATGACGTCGCGCGGGCCGGCGGCCAGGAAGTCCGGGACGTCGAAGCCGCGACTGCGCCGCAGCAGGCTCGGCACCCCCTCCTCCAGCAGGAGCCCCTGGATGAACTCCGCCTCGGCCTGGTTGCGCGCCCAGGCGACCTTGACCAGCTCGCCCTCGCTCAGTTGGGGCTTGACCTTGCGCGCCCGCTCGTGGCGCTCGGTGACCGCCTGCTCACCCGGATCCGCCTCCAACACGAGGGGCAGACGGCAGTCGGGGCAGAACCGCACCTGATCGCCGAATCGCGACCCGCATCCCGGGCAGACGAGCGTGGGCTCGTGCACCTGCCCGGGCATCGTTCACACCACGTCGAGCACGGAGTCGGCGACCTGGCCGTCGCGGATCTCGTAGGCCCGGACCTCCGGCTCATCGCCGGCCAGGCCGACGATGATGTATACGGCCTCGGGATAGAACGCCAGGTTGATGTCCGTCTGTGACGGATAGGGCGCGCTGCGCGTGTGCGAGTGATAAATAGCGCCCAGGTCCAGGCCGGCGTCGTCGATCGCCATCTGGATCCGGTACTGCTCGGCGCCGTCGATCTCGTAGCGCAGCGGGCTGGCGGCGGCGTTCGCGGCCCGATGGATCTCGACCGCCTCGCCCTCGCGTGAGGCGACCATGCCCACGCACTCGTTCGGAGCCTCCGCCTGCGCGTGGGCAACCATCTGGTCGTACAGCTCACGGGGGATCCGCATCGGCGAGGAGGCTACCAGCGCGCAAGCGTCCGTCTCAGGCTCCGCGGGGGGTCTGAAATGGGCGCTTTCATTGGAGCCCCTGGACGAGCCCGTAGGGGGCGGCGGAGCCGAGCTTGCCCGGCGGCAGGAGCAGCGCCAGCATGGCGTCGTGCTGGGCCTCGTTGGCCATGATCTCGCACGCGAGCTCGACCAGGTGGGTGTCGGACAGCGTGTTGAGGGCGACGAAGTAGGCCCCGATCGTCACCTGCTCGGTCGTCAGCAGCAGGCGCACGGCGTCGAGGTCGCCCTTCAGCTGGCCGAGCCGTCCGCCGATCTTGCGGTGCGCGAGGTGCCGGTTGGCCTCGCTGACGCTCGACGGCCCGGCCGGCGGGGTGCCGCCGTGGGCGCGCAGCTGGGCCTCGAGCGCCCGGATGTGGGCCTGCTCGTGGCCGGCAAAGGGCGCCAGGGTGCGCCGCGCCCGCGGGCTGAGGACGGCGG
>JBPYFQ010000240.1:0-13426 GCA_051985625.1 Solirubrobacteraceae bacterium | reverse complement strand
TCCGGCAGCCAGATCGTGAAATGCCAGATGGCCAGACCCATCATGACCCAGGCGAGCATGCCCATCAGCGGCGCCTCCCGTGACGGCGGTTGCGCGACCGCGACTTGTTCCGACGCTGCTGCGGCTTCGGGGTCTGCGCCACGGCCTCGTTCTCGGCCTCGTCCGGCGCGTGCTGGAAATCGTCCTGGTCGGCGCCGTCGCCGGTGTCCTGCGGCTCCGGGGCCTGCTTCGGCTCGGCGGCCGGGGGCGGCGCGGGCTGCGGGGACGGAGCCGACGGCTTCTGTTGCGGGGACGGAGCGGCGGGCTTGGCCTGGCGTGCCCGGGCGCGCCGGGTCTTGCCCTCAGGGGCGCGCTCGGCGCCGTCCTCGCCGTCGTCCTGGCTGTGCGCCAGGCGCTGGGTCAGCGTCGAGGTCCGCCGCCTCGGCTCGGCCTCCTCCTCGGCGATGTCGCGCTTCATCTGCTCGAACTCGGCCGCCGACACCGTGTCGCCCTCAGGCTCGGTCAGCCGCGCCCGGCGGCGGGCCCGCTTGCGCTCGGGCTCCACGTCGGCCCCGACGGTGGCGTAGGCGGCGACCGTGCCGTACTCGGTCTCGATCCGGTGACGGCGATGGCGGTAGACGGGCTCGCGCTCCTTCCAGTGCGTCAGCACCGGCGAGGCGATGAAGATCGACGAGTACGCGCCGGAGGCGACGCCGATCAGCAGCGCGAACGCGAAGTCCTGGAGCGTGGAGCCGCCGAACAACAGCAGGGCGATGATCGGCAGCAGCGTGCACGACGTCGTGGCGATCGACCGGGTCAAAACCTCACTCATAGACCGGTTGACGATCTGCGAGAACGCCGCCCGCGGCATCCGCGGGACGTTCTCCCGCACCCGGTCGAACACGATGATCGTGTCGTACAGCGAGTAGCCCAGAATCGTCAGCAGGGCCGCGACCGTGTCGACCGTCACCTCCCTCCCGGTCAACGCGTACACGCCGGCGGTGATGAGCAGGTCGTGCATCAACGCGATCAGCACCGGCACCGCGAACTTCCAGTCGAACCGCAACGCCACGTAGGCCGAGATGACCAGCAGCGAGGCGATGATGGCGATGACCGCGCTGTTGGCGACGGTCTTACCGAAGGTCGGCCCCACCGACTGGTCGTTGAACTCGTGGTTGTGGATTCCGAACTTGTTGTTCAGGGCCGTTTCCACCCGGCTGACGCCGGCGGGCTGCAGGAGCTTGGAGGAGATCTGGAACTGGTCGCCCCGCGAGCCCACCTTCTGGACCTGCGGGTTGAGCGCCCCGGCCCCGGCGGCCGCCGCCTGGACCTGGGGGGCAGTGGCCGGTCGCTCCAGGGCCGTGGTGATGCGCGTGCCGGAGGTGAAGTCGATGCCCAGGTTCAGGCCCCGGCCGCCGATGGCCAGCGCGCCGATCAGCAGGATCACGCCGGACAGGGTGAAGAAGTACTTCGACTTCCCCATGAAGTCGAAGGTCCAGTCGCGCTTCTTGCCGCCGGCGCCGAGCGCCGATGGGCGGGCGATCACCTTGGTGTCGCTCATCGTCATGAGGATCGCCTGGGTGGCCATGACCGCTGTGAACAGCGAGACGATGACGCCGATGCCGAGCGTGAACGCGAATCCCTGGACCTCGGCCGTGGCCAACACGAACAGGATGAACGCGGTCATGATCGTGACCACGTTGGCGTCGACGATCGCGGTGAGGCCCTTCTTGTAGCCGGTGGCGATCCCGGCCCGGATCGATCTGCCGGCCCGGATCTCCTCCTTGACCCGTTCGAAGATGACGATGTTGGCGTCGGCGGCCACACCGATCGTCAGGATCAGGCCGGCCATGCCGGGGAGCGTGAGGGTGATCGGGATGAGCTTGATCAGCGCGTAGAAGTACAGGGCGTAGGCGGCCAGGCCGGCGACCGCGATCAGCCCCAGCACGCGGTAGTAGGCGATGAGGAACAGGCACACCACCAGCAAGCCGATCGCACCGGCGATCAGGCCCTGGTGCAGCGCCTGCGCGCCCAACGTCGCCGACACCCGCGACTCGGAGATGAGCTTCAGGTTGATCGGCAGCGCGCCGAGGCGCAGATTCGTGGCCAGGTCGGACGCCGACTGCGAGGTGAAGCCGCCCGTGATATCGGCTCCGGCGTTCCCCCCGCTCTCGACGATTCCGTCCGGGTACTGGGTGTAGTCGATCTGCGGGACGGTGATCAGCTGGCTGTTGATCCCGCCGAGCGCCACCGCGAAGTGCTGGAAGAGCCTCTGCCCGAGGCTGACGCTGGCGCCGCGATGGGCGATCTGCCGGGTGACCGACTGGAAGCGGGAGGCGCCGTTGCCGGTGAAGCCGAACTGGACGTCCGGGGATCCGGACTGGTCGGTGCCCTCGGTGGGGTTGGTGATGTCCTTGCCGGTCAGCGCCACGTTGTCCTTGAGCACGAAGAACTGGGCCGTGGGGCTGTTGAACTTGATCGTGGTGCCGGCCGTCGGATTCGCCGCCTGGATCACGACGGTCCCCTGGGGCACGACGAGCACCTGCCCCTCGGAGGCGTTCACCCCGGGGGGCAGCCCCGCCGCCACGTCCTTCAGCGCCTGCGCCCGACTGGTGCCCGGGGGCTCGTTGTTGGGCCCGGACAGCAGGCAGTGGTTCCCGGCCACAGGTGTGGTGCCGACGGCCTTGGCCGCCGCGGTGCAGGCGGCGCTGCCGGGTGCGCCGAACATCCAGTACTGGTCGCCCAGGCGCGACAGCGACTTGGAGTACGGCGCCGCCGGCTGGCCGGACGCCAGCTTGACCGCCTGGTACAGGCCCATGCTCCCGGCCCCCGGCACCCCGGGACCGGCCCCGGAGCCCCGGCTGAGGGTCACCGCGTTCGGATCCTGGGTGATGAGCTGGCTGGCGACCGTCTTGCCGTTGGGCGTCAGCGCGTTGGCCTCCCAGTCATAGAAGAACAGCTCGGCCGTCTGCCCGACCTCGTTCTCGGCGCGGTTGATGTCGGTGACGTCCGGGAGGCCGACCGAGATCTGGTTGCCGCCGTCGGTCTGGATCTCCGGCTGGGCGACGCCCAGCTGGTCGACGCGAGAGCGCATGATGTCGACCGCCCGGTTGAGCGCGGTCGGGGTCACCTTGCTCTGCGCGGTGGGCTCCCCCTGGTAGACGAGCTGGACCCCGCCCTTGAGGTCGAGGCCGAGGATCGTCCGCTGGGAGGCGATCACGAGCACCGATGCGGCGATGAGCGCTCCGACGAGGAGCAGGATGAAGCCATGACGCTGGCGATCTGTCATCAGCTACCGCAGGATGCTAGTGGTCAATGCGACGAGCCGCGACGAGGCGGGCTCAATGATTGTTGGCGGGCGTCAGCACCACGAGCACCCCGCCCTCGTCGTCGTCGTATGCAGGGAAAATGTCCGCAACGGCCCGCGCCGGGAGGTCCTGCTCGGCGTTGACCTCCACCGGCTTGCCCTTTACGCGCACCTCCCATTCCAGAGCCGTGGCGACGTGATCCGCCCCGTCCTCGAAGCGCAGCCCGAGGACATCCGCCACCTCGCGGCCGATCGCCTGCTCGGTCTTCAGCCCGGTCAGCTCGAAGGATCCGCGGCCGCAGTCGACGACCCGTCCGTCCGAATCACAGGCGAAGAAGGCGGCGTTGGGGGCCGGGTAGTAGTCGTCGAGCAGCTCGAACAGGTAGGCGAACCCGCACTTCTCGCAGCCTCGGGCCTCGCGGCGGAACCCGGCGTTGCGGTCGGTGCCCATCGAGCGATTGCCACAGTGCGGGCAGATGAAGTAGTGCTCGCGACTCACGGCGCCTGAGGATAGAGGCCCCAACCTAGGAGTTTGTGAAGACGTCCCCCACGCCGGCGCCATCTACAGGAGGCTCCCCTGGCCGGGGGGCTCCAGTCCGAGGTGGGCATACGCCCGGCGCGTCGCGGCCCGGCCGCGCGGGGTGCGCTCCAGCAGGCCGCGCTGAAGCAGATACGGCTCATAGACGTCCTCCAGCGTGTCCTGCTCCTCGCCGACGGCGACGGCCAGCGTCGAGAGCCCGACCGGCCCGCCGCCGAACAGCTCGCAGATCGACCGCAGGATCTCCCGATCCAGCCGGTCCAGGCCGAGATCGTCGACCTGAAGCTCGTCCAGCGCCTCCGCCGCCACGTCCTGAGTGATCACGCCCTGGTGGCGGACCTCTGCGTAATCACGCACGCGGCGCAGGAGGCGATTGGCCACCCGGGGGGTACCGCGGCTGCGCCGGGCGATGGCCTCGGCGCCGGACTCGTCGATGGCCACCCCCAGCAGACCGGCCGACCGGGTCACGATGCGCGCCAGGTCGCCGGGCCCGTAGTGCTCAAGGCGGTGCTGGATGCCGAACCGGTCTCGCAGCGGGGTGGTGAGCAGTCCGGTGCGGGTGGTGGCGCCGATCAGGGTGAACGGGGGCAGCGGGAGGGTCATGATCCGAGCGCCCGCGCCCTGCCCCAGGGTGATCGGCAGCACCCCGTCCTCCATCGCCGGGTAGAACGTCTCCTCCAGCGCGCGGGGCAGCCGGTGAATCTCGTCGACGAAGAACACCGAGCGGGGCTCCAGCGCCGACAGGTAGGAGGCCACGTCCCCCTTGCGCTCCATGGCCGGACCAGCGGTCTGGTGGAAGGGCACGTCGAGCTCGGCGGCCACGATCTGAGCCAGCGACGTCTTGCCCAGGCCCGGGGGCCCGGCCAGCAGGACGTGATCCAGCGGCTCGCCGCGGCTGGCGGCGGCGGCGATCGACACGGCCAGCTGGTCCCGAATCGACTCCTGCCCGACGAAGTCCTCCAGCCGTCGGGGGCGCAGCGAGCGCTCGACCTCCTGCTCCTCCCCGGGCAGCTCGCCGGGATCGTGGAGACGTGTGCCGCCCAATTCGCTCACCGGCGGGCGCTCCTCAGGGCGTGGGCGATGAGATCCTCGGTGCTGTCCCCGGAGGCGCCGTCGAGCAGGTCATCGATCTCGGCGGCGCTGTAGCCGAGTCCGAGCAGTGCCTCGCGGGCCAGGACGAGGGGGTCGTCGCCGCGGCTGACAGTGATCGCCTGCTCCGGTAGGGCGGCGCCCACCTTCTCCCGCAACTCGACGATGATCCGCTCGGCCGTCCGCTTGCCGACGCCCGGTGCGGCCTGCAGCCGGGGCGCGTCGCCGGCGGCCACGACCGCCAGCAGCTCGCGCGGGGGCGCGCCGGAGAGCACGGCCAGCGCCATCTTGGGGCCGACCGACTGCACCCCGAGCAGCATGAGGAACAGATCCCGCTCCTCCTCGGTGGCGAAGCCGTACAGGGCCAGGGCGTCGTCGCGGACGACGAGATGGGTGTGCAGCATGACCTCCCGCCCCGCGGCCGGGACGTGCTTGAGCGTCTCGGCCGACACCGCCAGGCGATAGCCCACCCCGCCGCAGTCGACGACGACGTGATCCCCGCGCCGGACGGCGACTTTGCCCGAGATGAGGGCGATCACGCCTCCGCCACCGCCTTCGCCAGCGGCGCCCGGTTCAGATCGCAGATGGCCACCGCCAGGGCATCGGTGGTGTGGTCGGCCATCGGCGCGGACGCCAGGCCGAGCAGCCGGGTGGCCATCCGCGCCACCTGCTCCTTGTCGGCGCGGCCGTGGCCGCACACCGCCGCCTTGACCTGCTGAGGGGTGTAGGAGCGCGCCGGCACGCCGCGCTGACCAGCGGCCAGGAGGATCACGCCGCGGGCCTGGCCGACGGCGAACGCGCTCCGCACATTGGCGCCGAAATACAGCTCCTCGATGGCCAGCACCTCCGGCCGGTGCTCGTCCAGCAGCTCGCCGATCCGGTCGTGGATGTCGGCCAGCCGCCGCTCCAGCGGGACGCTCGGCCGCGTCTGGATGAGGCCGTGGTCGACCGCGTGCAGCCGCGTCCCCGCGCCACGGACGAGACCGTAGCCGGTGCTGGCGGTGCCCGGATCGATGCCCAGTACAAGCATGCAGCAGACATTCTCCGCGGGCGGGCGGACGCCTTCACGGCGGGCCGTTGTCAGTGTGAAGACCAGGTTTCGGCGCCGGGACGGCGCGACCGGAGCGCAACCATCTGACTCCTCTGCTGTTGTAGCTGACGTCTTCGGTTCGGCTCGGTTATCTCGCTGCATTCGGATGGGGCTCAGGGCGGTCGTCGTCCTGTGTGCGTTCGCCTGCCTGGGCGGCGTCGCCCTGGCGCGCGCGCCCCGCTCGCCTGTCCTGGCGCCGAGCGACGCCGTCATCGACGGCCCGGGGGCGAGCATCATGTCGCTCAACGGGTTGTCCATCGCCCGGGATGGGACCGGCGGCCTCGTTTACATCAGGCGTGTCGCGGGCGTCCCTCACGTATTCGTCTCGGCCCTTCAGAACGGCGGCTTCCACCCGCCCGTCCAGGTCGACGCCGGGCTGCCGGCGGGCTCCTCCCAGCCGGTCATCGCCGCCGGCGACCGGGGCACGGTGCTCGTCGCGTTCATCAACAACGGCGCCCTATATGTCGCCGACCGCCTCAACGGCGGGGCGTTCGCCCCGCCCGCGCGGATCTACACGGCCGCCGAGAACCCGTCAATCTCGATGTCGAACTTCGGCAAGGCCTACCTGGCGTTCACAGCCACCAACGGGGGCGGGGGCGCCGACGTCCGCGCCGCCTACTACTACGCGGGCGCGTGGGTGCTCGACGCCGCGCCTCTCGACAACCAACCCGCCGACGCCGCCGGCACCGGAAGCGGCCGGCCGCAGGTGGCCACCGCCGGAGACGGCGTCGGGATCGTCGCCTGGGGCGAGAACGGACACATCTTCACGCGCCGGGTGGCCAAGACCGCCGTCAGCGTCGTCGACGAGCAGGCCGACGTGCCGGCCCTCGACGGCTGGGGGGAGGTGTCGTCGGCCAACCCGTCCATCGCCACGGGCGGCGACTCCTCGTACGCGTCGGTCTCCTTCCAAGAGACCCTGGACAGCGGGAACGCCCGGCAGTCGCGCGTGCTGTTTAACCGCCTGCACGGGTCCCGGTACGACGGCATCGAGGCGGCCGACGGCCTCCCGGCCGGCGGCCCGGAGGGGGCCGATCAGCCACAGACCTCCGACACCGAGTACGGCCGGGGCTGGATCGTCTCCGAACGCGACCACTCCCATCAGCTCTACGCGACCTCGCTCAACACCAACGACAGCTTCGGCAGCACGCTGCGGGTCGACAGCCTGGCCAACGCCGCCCAGCCGGACGCCGTCTCGTCCAACGCGGGGCTGACCTCGACGTACATCATCTGGCAGCAGACTCCGGGTGCGGCCGGGACGGCCGAGATCCGGCTGCGCTTCGCGCCCACCGGCGGAGACCTGGGACCCGAGCAGGTCATCTCCTCGCCGAGCCTCGGCGCCACCGACGCCGACCAGGGGCTCGTGGCGGCCGGCGACGTGGCCGGCGACGCGGCCGCCGCCTGGGTTCAGGGGAGCGGCGCCACCACCCGAATCGTGGCCGCCCAGCTGTTCCAGCCCCCGGGCGGGTTCCGGCCGACCCGCTCCTTCGCCTACAGAAAGATCGCCCAGCCGCCGCTGAGCTGGACGGCCGCCTACGAGCTGTGGGGTCCGCCGCAGTACATGGTCAAGATCGACGGCGTGGCCGCGGGCCAGACGACCGGCACGACGTTCGTCCCGGTCACCCCGCTGACCGACGGGCGCCACGTCTTCCAGGTGACGGCGGTCAACGGGGCCGGCCTGGCCTTTGCCGCCCGCCCCGCCACCGTGTTCGTCGACACGGTCAAGCCCAGGGTGTCGCTGACGCTGTCCGGCACCCGGGCGATCGGCTACACCATCCACCTGCGGGTCCGCTACAGCGACCCGCCCCCGCCGGGGCTGCCGAAGTCGGCGGCCTCCGGTGTGAGGTCCGTGTCCGTCAACTGGGGCGACCGCACGGCCAAGGCCCGGATCCGGCGCACGACGGCCAGCCACGTCTACAAGCGCAGGCACACCTACACGGTCACCGTGACGGTCACCGACCGCGCCGGCAACCACATGATGGTCAAGAAGAAGCTGGTGATCGCAACCACGCCGCCCAAGCACAAGCGGCGGCACAAGAAGAAGAAGCCGACGCGCGCGGTCGTAAGCCGGCAGGTCGTGCCGGGCGCCGCGCTGCGCTTCCCGTCCCCGATGCCGCCCCGATGACGAGGCAGGTCGCTAGCGCCGGGCCCGTGCGGGCGGGGCTCACTACCGCGGCGTCAGCGGCCGTCGCAGCCGGTGGGCAACCCGGGCGTCGTCAGCCGCACCACCCGCCAGCCGTCGCGGGTGAGAACCGTCTGGTGCTGGGTCAGCCGCGGATCGACGCGAGCTGGGCCGCCGTCGATCGGGTTGTGGGGCCCGATGAAGTCCAGCCCCGGCTCGGTCATCCGGGTGCCGACCCGCTCCAACGTGACGTGGAGCTTCCACGCCATGGCGCTCTGCACCGAATGGTTGATGGCGACGAAACTGGAGCGGCACGGGAGGATCTCGTGGCGGCCGCCGGCCGCGGCGATGACGCGATCCAGGGTGTTGAAGGTGGTGACGGCGGTGGAGGCCGCCGGGAAGAACGCCCGGGCGTCGGAGATCCGGGTGGTCGTGGTGGTGAACGGGAGCCACAGCGCGACCAGCACGGCGGCGGCCACGATCCCGGCCGCCAGACCGGCCCCCCGGCCGATCCGGCCGGCCGCCCCGCCCGCCAGGCGGGCCAGGAGGGCGACGCCGACGCCGGCCAGGACGCAGGTCAGCGCCGCGGCCGGGAGGAAGAAGCGCTCCAGCCCCGGGTAGCCGTCCAGCGTCTCGCCGACGACGACCACCCACCAGGCGATGACGCCCAGGCCGATGCCGAGGATCGCCCGGTTGCGGTCCCGGATCCAGCCGATGACGACCGCCAGGATGCCGAGGATGAGGGCCGGGAGCACCTGGTCGTTGGCGCCGCGGGCCACCACGGTGCGCAACACGTTCGCCCCCAGGTGACCGTTGTACTGGGCGGCCTGGGTGGCGGCGCTGAACGCGTGGCCGGTGCTCACGTAGGGCGGCACGAACCAGAAGAACGGCTGGGCCACCAGGCCGGCGGCGAGGATCAGCAGCTTGCCCGGCCGGCGGAAGCCCGGCTCGCGCCAGACCAGCCACACGGCGTACAGGAACAGGAACGGCCAGGCCTCCGGGCGGATGAGGCCGGCCACGGCGCCGATCAGGAACGCCTGGAGGTGCCGGCGGTCCAGCACCCGGTCGACCGCCCACACCGTGCAGGCGATCAGGATGACCTCGGAGGTCCCGCGCAGGAAGTAGTAGACCCAGTCCTGGGTGAGGACGATGCCGGCCACCGCGACCGCGCCGGCCAGGGCGCCGCTCCAGCCGCCGCCGACGAGTCGGCTGGCCAGCTTCCAGGCGCCCCACAGGCCGAGCAGTCCGCCGATGCGCGCGGTGATCACCCACAGGGTGGGCGCCGCGGAGCCGAACAGGCCCCAGACGGTGGTGAAGATGACCGGCAGCGGCTTCCACGACGAGCCGCCGCCGATGATGAAGCTCAGGTGCGGGTCGGTCGCCTCGCGTCCCCACACGATCCACGACCACGGGTCGTAGCTCGGCACGGTGGGCAGGATGGCCGCCGACAGGGCGGCCAGCGCCGTGCAGACGACCAGCGCAATCACCGCGGGCGACCGCGGTGCCTGACGAAGGGAGCCGACCAGTGATGCTCCGCGAGACTCCCCGGAGCCGGCGGAGCCGGTCGTTGGCCGCTGCTGCGGCGGATCGACGACTGACATCGGCGGACGAGTGTAGCGACGGGGGTGGGCGCTCAAGCCGCGCCCGCGCGGCCCAACTGACGCCTAACCGACGCTGGATCGCGGCCGTCTGCGCCGCCCTGCTGATGGTGGCGTTGGGGGCATCCCGGGCTCAGGCGGCGACGGGATCGGCGTCGGCGGCGACGCCGCCGACGTACGGCGCGCTGTACCACGACGGGCCCACCGACCGCTGGCTGCTCGGCGGCACCTGGCTGCAGCGAGCCGATCCGTCGAACTCCGGCATGAGCGCCGGCTGGTATCGCAACGTGGCGAGCACCGCCGGCTGGTCGCCGGTGAGGGTCCCCAACTCCTTCAACGCCGGCAACCTGTCGACGGCGAGCATGAACGGCTCGGTCGAGTGGTACCGGAGGGATTTCGTGCTTCCCCGCAAGGCGTTCTCCGCTTCCGTCCCGGCCCGGTTTCGCAGCTGGATCGTCCGCTTTGAGTCGGTCAACTACTACGCGACGGTGTGGCTGAACGGACGGCGGATCGGCACCCATTCCGGCGCCTATCTGCCGTTCGAAGTGGCGCTGAAGGGCGTCCGAGCCGGGGTCAACCGGCTGATCGTGCGGGTCGACGACCGGCGCAACGGGACCTCGCTGCCCCCGGGACCGTCCGGCGGATGGTGGAACTACGGCGGGATCAACCGCGAGGTCTACCTGCGTGCGGTCCAGCGCGTCGACAT
Source organism: Solirubrobacteraceae bacterium (assembly GCA_051985625.1). Taxonomy (GTDB): domain Bacteria; phylum Actinomycetota; class Thermoleophilia; order Solirubrobacterales; family Solirubrobacteraceae; genus Palsa-465. Next base: position 3,000 of record JBPYFQ010000240.1, on the reverse strand, counting down.
GACGCCCGTCGTCATCCGCCCCATCCTCCCCTGCCCCACGTGTGCGGCCACAGTCCATGAGCAGGTCACGGTTCACAACCCCACGCACTCGCCGCAGACGGTCGTCCTGCGGGGGACGTACGGGCGCTTCAAGCTCAACTTCCACGGTGCAACGATCGCCCCCGGGGGCAAATGGACCCCGACGGCGTCGGTCCGGATCGCCCACCCCCGCCTGTGGGCGCCCGGAAGCCCGTACCTGTACAAGGCGGCGCTGACCGTCTCCGATGCCAACGGGCACCGGCTGGAGACCTACGACGACGCCAGCGGGATCCGGAGCATCAGGCTGGCCCCGGACGGCTCGCTGCTGCTCAACGGCCGCAAGCTCAACCTGCGCGGCTTCGACATCCATGAGATGAATGTCAACACCGGCGACGCGCTGAGCCCGGGACAGCTCGACGCGCTCGTCGGCTGGGTCCGCGATCTCGGCGGCGGCATCATCCGCGCCCACTACCCGCTGGACCCGCAGATCGAGGAGGCGGCCGACCGCGACGGGATCCTGCTCTGGTCCGAGATCCCGGTCTATCAGGTCAACGCCCAGTACTTGAGCCAGCCCCAGTGGCTGACGTTCGCCCACCAGGAGCTCAAGACGAACATCCTCACCAACCAGGATCACCCGTCGGTGCTGGTGTGGAGCGTCGGCAACGAGCTGTCCACCCCGCCGCCGGGGGCCGAGGCGAGCTACATCCGGGGCGCGGCCGCGCTGGCCCACCGGCTCGACCCGACCCGGCCGGTGGGGATGGCGATCGCCTCCTGGCCGGGCGTGAACTGCCAGCCGGCGTACAAGCCGCTCGACGTGATCGGCTTCAACGAGTACTTCGGCTGGTTCGACGCCGGCGGCGGCTCCACCGACGATCCGGATGAGCTGAGCCCGTACCTGGACACCCTCCACAGCTGTTATCCGAAGAAGTCGCTGATGATCAGCGAGTTCGGCTTCGAGGGGGATCGCTCCGGGCCTGTCGAGGAGCGCGGCACCTACCAGTACCAGGCGGCCGCAGCGGCCTTCCACCTGGGGGTGTTCGCCACCAAGCCCTACGTCTCGGCGGCCATGTGGTTCGCACTGCAGGACTTCCCGGCCCACCCGGGCTGGACCGGCGGCAACCCGTGGGGCAACCCCCCGTTCGTCCAGAAGGGCGAGATCGACTCGGGCGGCCAGCCGCGCCAGCCGCTGTTCGGCACGATCCAGTCGATCTACAAGGGCACCCAGCAGATCGCGCCGGGGCTCTACCCGCAGAAGCGCCGGACGCGACGGAGGTCCGCTCGGTCCGGACTGTAGGCGCCGGGATCAGACGTGTACGACCCGGGCGATGATGGGGCGGCCGGCCCGGCGGTGCGATGAATGGCGATTCACCGGCGAGGGGTGCCGCTCAAACGGCAAAGTTCGCGCAGCGCGTGGCGCACGGCGGCAACCCCGGCGCCCTGCGCAGTGCGTGGCGCACGGTGGCCAACCCCGGCGCCCCGCAGAAGCGCTCAGCGCTGCCGCGCCGCGGCCGGCGACAGCCGGCAGCGCACCAACGTGCCGATGACCCGGAAGCCGTCGGCCGCGGTCAGCTTCTTGCCCTCCTCGGTGGCCCGGGCCCGGTAGTGGACCGGGACCTCGTAGATGCGCTCGCCGCGCTGGACGAGGCGAGCGGTGATCTCGGGCTCGATCGAGAAGCCGGCGGCGGTCAGCGGCAGGCTGCGGAACAGGTCGGTCCGGATCATCTTGTGGCAGGTCATGATGTCGTGCAGGTACACGTTGAACAGCACGTTGCAGGCCAGCGTGACGCCCTTGTTGCCGAGCACGAACAGGAACGAGTGGCTGGTGTAGCCGTCAAACGCGCGCACGCCGAAGCACGCGTTGGAGCGCCCGTCCATCAGCGGCGGCATGAGCAGGGCCAGGTCCTCGGGGTCGTACTCGAGGTCGGCGTCGAAGATGCATGAGAAGTCGCCCCGCGCCTCGCGCAGGGCGGTCTGGATGGCCGCGCCCTTGCCCTGATTGTGCTCGTGCTCGATGAGGCGCACGCGCTCGTCCCACTGGCCGTTGCGCAGGATCTCCCGGGTGCCGTCGGTGGACCCGTCGTCCACGATGATCAGCTCGAACGGGGTCGGGAGCTCGGTACGCAGCACCTCCGCGATCGCCTGCTCGACGCGCTCGAGCTCGTTGTAGACGGGCATGAGGATTGACAGCAGCATGTTGCGTAGCGGTTCAGTTTCGGCTGAAGGGAGCACCGCAAGGCCGGTACGCCCGCGAGGAGCGACGATGCTAGCGAACGTCGGTGTCATCAGAGAGGATGCGGCGATGGACTTCGATGTCGAGGGCCTCCTGGAGGGGCTCGATGGCGACGAGCGGGCGGCCCGCCGCAAGCTGCTCGAGCGGCTCCACGAGGACGGGTTCACTCAGGAGGACCTCGCCAGGGCGGTCAAGGAGGACCGGCTCGCGCTGCTGCCCGTGGAGCGGGTGCTGGGCGGGAGCTACACCGCCGCCGAGCTGGAGGAGCGCGCCGGCCTTCCCAGGGGAACGATGTCGCGCATCCGCCGCCAGCTCGGGCTGCCCGAGCCCGGGCCCGACGACCGCGTCTACGGCGACGATGACGTCGAGGCCGCCACGTCCACGAAACTGTTCCTCGACGCCGGGTTCGCGGGCGAGCGCATTGACGAGATCACGCGCGTGCTCGGCGAGGGCATGGGCCGACTGGCGGCGACGATCGTCGCGTCGTTCGTCGACACCTTCCTGGCGGCGGGCGAGAGCGAGGCCGAGGTCGCGTTGCGCTTCGCCGAGCTGGCCGACCAGCTCACGCCGGCCTTCGCCCCCATCCTCGTCGCGGGCTTCAAGGCCCATTTGCGCGACAGCGTGGCGCGCGGGGTGCTGGGCCTGGCCGAGCTCGAGGCCGGGGACATCGCCGGCGCCCAGGACATGGCGATCTGCTTCGCCGACCTCGTCGGCTTCACGAGGCTGGGCGGCCAGGTGGAGGTCGGCGAGCT
>JBPYFQ010000239.1:0-19132 GCA_051985625.1 Solirubrobacteraceae bacterium | reverse complement strand
CGACGAGCTTGGCGCTGACGCGGCAGATCCGTGGGCGCGGTTTTCCGCGGGGTCGGCGGAGGCCGAGCTGTGCGCCGCGGCGGCGGACCGTCTGGCGCGCGAGCCGGTCACCCCGACGGCGCCGCCGGCGGTGCCGGTGACCGTGGACCGCGAGCACATGGGCCGGGTTTCGACCCAGCAGGCGTTCGGGCGGCTGTTCGTCGATCTGGCGCGCGCGGCGCCTGAGGTCGCGGCCCGGGTGGTGACGGTCAGCCCGGACGTTGCGTCGTCGACCAACCTCGGCGGCTGGATCAACCACGTTGGGATCTGGCATCTGGGGGAGCGGATCGACTGGTTTGCCGACGACACTGACACGCTCGTGCGCTGGCGCGAGTCAGAGCACGGCCAGCACATCGAGCTCGGGATCGCAGAGGTCAATCTTGTGAGCCTGCTCGGCGAGCTCGGCGCAACCTGGGCGCGCGACGGCCAACCGCTGCTACCAATCGGCACGCTGTACGACCCGTTCGTCGGGCGCGCGCTGGAGCCGTTGTCGTTTGGCATGTACTCAGGCGGACAGTTCATCCTCGTCGGGACGCCGTCGGGGATCAGCCTGGCCCCCGAGGGCGGGGCGCACCAGTCGATCGCCACGCCATCGATCGGGATCGCTCAGCCTGGCTGGATCGCCTGGGAGCCGGCCTTCGGCCAGGACTTTGAATGGGCGCTGCTCGAATCGCTCGCGAGGTTGGGACGTCCGGACGGCATCAGCGCGTACTTTCGCCTGTCCACCCGGCCGGTCGATCAAGCCCTGGCCACCGTTCCTAAGACGCCGACGGAGAGAGAGGAGCGGCGGCAGGCGGTGCTCGCCGGCGGTTACCGGCTGCGCACAGACGAGCGACCATGTGATGTCACCCTCGTCGGCATGGGCGCCGTCATGCCCGAGGTGCTGGCGGCGGCCGGCGAGCTGGTGGGCGAAGCCGGTTTCGGGGTCGACGTGGTGTGTCTGACCAGCGCCGACCTGATCCATCGCGCCCTGCGATCACGAGCCGGCTTCGGGGCTGACGACCCGTCGGTCATCGACGACCTGTTCCCGCCCGCGCGCGCCAGCCCGCTCGTCACCGTCCTGGACGGACACCCGCACGCCCTGGCGTTCATGAGTGCGATCCGTCCGGCCCCGATCACGTGCCTGGGAGTGGACGAATTCGGGCAATCCGGCGATCTCCACAGCCTCTACGCCCACTACGGGATCGACACAGAGGCGATCGTGGGCGCGGCTCTCGAGCTGGTGGCCTCCGCCGCCGCGACATCTTCGACATGGGAGGCATAGATCCATGAGCAGCAAAAGCGCAGTATCCGGCGGCGTCGCCGACGTCCCGATCGACGAGCAGCTTGACTGGCTCCGGGCGATGCTGGAGATCCGGTTCTTCGAGGAGGAATGCCATCGCCTGTTTGCGCAGGGGGTCGTTCGAGGATCCACGCACCTGGCGCAGGGGCAGGAGGCCGTCGCCGTGGGCGCCTGCCGCGCGCTCCGGCCGACCGACACGATGGCCTGCACCTACCGTGGCCACGGTGCGGTCCTGGCCAAGGGTGCGCCGCTGGACCGGTCGTTCGCCGAGATCCTCGGCAAGGCCAATGGGCTGTGTGGCGGCAAGGGCGGGTCGATGCACCTGACCGATATGACGGTGGGTGCGATCGGATCGTTCGCGATCATCGGCGCGCACCTGCCGATCACCCTTGGCGTCGCCTTCGCCTCCCAATATCGAGATAGCGATGACGTGAGCCTGTGCTTCTTCGGTGACGGCGCCACGAACATCGGCGCCTTCCACGAGGCGCTGAACATGGCGGCGGTATGGAAAGTCCCGGCGATCTTCGTTTGCGAGAACAACCTCTATGGCGAGTACTCGCCGATCGCCGCGACGACCGGTAACACGCGCCTGGCCGACCGGGCGGCGTCGTATTCGATGCCCGGGATCCAGGTCGATGGCAACGACATCGGCGCGGTTTATTCCACGATCGCGGAGGTGGCCGAAAAGGCCCGGGCAGGTGAAGGACCGGTGCTGATCGAGGCGCTGACGTATCGCCAGAAGGGGCACTCGCGGTCCGATCCGGCCAAGTACCGGCCCGAGGGAGAGCTCGACGCCTGGCTCCAGCGCGATCCGATCCTCCTTCTGGAGCAGGCGCTGGTCGCATCCGGCGTCGAGCAGGCGCGGTGCGATCAGATCCGGGCCGAGGCCGAGCAGACCGTCACCGAAGCCCTGGACCGTGCCAAGAGCTGGCCCGATCCGAGTCCTGAAACTCGTCTGGAGCACGTATACGCATGAGCGCCGCGGTTACCTATAGAGAAGCGCTGATCCGAGGGATGTCCGATGCCATGGAGGAGGACGAGAGCGTCTTCCTGCTTGGTGAGGATGTCGGAGCCGCCGGTGGCGCTTTCAAGCTGACCGAGGGTCTGTTCGAGCGCTTCGGGCCCCGGCGGGTCCGAGACACGCCGATCTCTGAGCAGGCGATCATCGGCACCGCCATCGGCTCTGCCCTGATGGGACTTCGGCCACTTGCCGAGATCATGTTCGCTGACTTCGCCGCTGTCTGTTTCGACGGGATCGCCAACGAGCTCGCCAAGTACCGGTACATGACGGGCGGGCAGGTGACTCTCCCGGTCACTATCCGGATGGGGAACGGCGCGGGGGCCGGATTCGGCTCGCAACACTCCCAGCCGGCTGAGAACTGGTTCCTGAACATCCCCGGGCTCAAGATCGCTGTGCCGGCCACGCCGGCCGACGCCTACGGGCTGCTGCGGGCCGCCATCCGAGATCCCAATCCGGTGCTCGTCTTCGAGCACAAGCACCTGTTCAACGTCAAGGGCGAGCTGTCGGATCCGGGAACGATCGTCGAGCTCGGACAGGCCGAGGTCGTGCGCCCCGGCTCGGATGTGACGGTGGTGGCAACACAACAGATGCGACACCGCGCCGTTGAGGCCGCCGAGCGCCTGGCCGAGGACGGGGTCGACGTCGAAATAATCGATCCCCGCACCCTGGTCCCCCTCGACGTTCAGACGATCGCCACAAGCGTGGACTCGACGAACCGGCTCGTCGTCGTGCAGGAATGCACGAATGACGGGAGCTGGGGAGCGAGCCTGGTCGCCCGGCTGGTCGGCGAGCGCTTGGAGGCATTCGACGCTCCGCCCCTCCTGATTGGTGCCGACGACACGCCCATCCCGTACTCGGGTGCGCTCGAATCACACTGGCTGCCGAGCGTGGAGCGGATCGCCGACGGCGTGCAACGCACTCTCGCCTACTGACCGGCCGCATGCGCTGCGGCTGCTCACCCTCGACCTGCCTGGAGATTTCCCATGCCTGACGTGATCATGCCTCGACTGTCCGACTCCATGGAGGAGGGGACGATTCTGCGCTGGCTGAAGACCAACGGAGAGACCGTCCAGCGGGGCGAGGATCTGCTCGAGATCGAGACCGACAAGGCCACGATGACCTACGAGGCCGATGCCTCAGGCGTGCTATCGATCGGCGTCGAGGAAGGCGCCACTGTGCCCGTCGGGGCCGTCATCGGTCAGCTTGGAGACGCCGCGCAGACGCTGGGCCCCGAGCCCCAGGAGCCGGCGGAACATACGTCCAATGCGCCGGCGCCGGCTGCGGCGTCGGTTCAGCGCGAGAAGCCAGTGGGAGTCCCGGCGGGGACAAATGGGGCCGGCGGGACCCCATCGGCTGCCGGACCGGCGCTGCGCGCGAACGGGGGCGTGAAGGCGTCTCCGCTGGCCCGGCGGACCGCACAGGCGCTTGGCGTCGACCTGGCCAGCGTGATCGGCAGCGGGCCGAATAACCGGATTCTCAAGTCGGATGTCGTCGCCGCGTCCAGGGCGACCGACGCCGCGGCAGCGCCGGCCGCCGAACCCGCCGTAGCGGTCGCGACTGCTCCGGCACCGGCGCCGCCTGCCCCGGCCGCGCCTGTCGCGGCGGGGACGCAGTCCACCGTGGAGGAGCTAAGCCGGACCCAGGCGCTCATCGCCCGCCGGATGGCCGAGTCGAGGGCGACGGTTCCGGAGTTCGAGGTCCAGGTCGATGTCGACATGTCGGCTGCGATGGAGATCCGGTCCCGGCTAAAGCAGTTGGCCGACCCGGCCCCCTCGCTCAACGACATCGTTGTCAAGGCCGCGGCCGTGGCCCTGCGGCGCCATCCCCGCGCCAACGGCACCTACCGGGACGGCCGGTTTGAGCTTCATGCGCGGGTGAACGTGGGCGTTGCCGTGGCCGCCAAGGACGCGCTCATCGTCCCCACCGTGTGCGATGCCGACGCCAAGTCACTTGGCGCCATTGCCGCCGAGACGCGGCGGCTGATCGAGCGGATTCACGGCGGCAAGATCTCCCCGCCGGAGTTGAGCGGAGGCACGTTCACCGTGTCGAACCTCGGGATGTTCGGGATCGATCGCTTTGCCGGGATCATCAATGCGCCTGAGGCGGCGATTCTGTGCGTGGGCGCCATCCGGGAGCGTCCGACCGCAGTCGACGGCCAGGTCGTCGTCCGGCCAATCATGTCCATGACGCTCGCCTGCGATCACCGCATCCTGTATGGCGCTGATGCTGCCCAGTTCCTGAACGAGGTGCGCGAGTGCCTCGAGCAGCCCCTGACGATGCTCCTCTAGGCGCTGGCGGATGTCAGAGGTGTTTGTGTGAATTTCGCCCAAGACGTGGTCGCGGCCCGCCCGCCGGAGCGGGTCGCGCTGATCGAACTTGCTCGTGACGAGTCGCGGCGCGAGTGGACGTTCGGCGAGGTCGACGCCGCGAGCGGCGCCCTGGCCGGGCACATCGCCCGCAACGGGGTCGCGCGCGGCGACGTCGTCCTCACTCTGATCGGCAACCGCCCGGAGTGGGTGATCTCGATGGTCGCCTGCTTCCGCATCGGCGCCGTCGTGCTTCCGTGCAATGAACAGCTGCGCGCCAAGGATCTACGGGTCAGGCTCGACGTGGCGCAGCCGAAGCTGATCATCATCGACGAGCGCAACCGCGCGGAGCTGGAGGCGGCGGCGCCGGACTGCCCGGTGCTCGTGCTACCCGACGCGTCGCTCTTTCAGGGTGCAGCGCCGCCGGCGTGTGATCTGGAGGCGGAGGAGCCATGCCTGCTGACGTTCACGTCCGGCACCGAGGGGGAGCCGAAGGCAGTCGTGCACGTCCAGCGGTACCTTCCCGGTCAGCGGATCCAGGCCAAGCACTGGCTCGACGTGGCTGCGGACGACGTGGTGTGGTGCACCGCCGCCAGCGGCTGGAGCAAGTCGGCGCGCAACGTGTTCATCGCGCCCTGGCTGCGAGGCGCGACGGCCGTCCTCCACGACGGGCGCTTCGATCCGGCGGAAAGGTTGGACATCCTGGCCCGTGAGCGGGTCACGCTCCTGTGCATGGCGCCGACGGAGTACCGGCTGATCGCCAAGCGCGCCGAGCTGTCACCGCTGCCCCACCTCCGCGGCCTGGTGGCCGCCGGGGAGGCGCTCAACCCGGAGATCCTCGGCGTGTGGTCGGCAGCGACCGGTCTCCACATCAGAGACGGCTTCGGGCAGACCGAGACCGGCGCGCTCACGGGCAGCCCGCTAGGGGAGACGCCCCGGCCGGGTTCGATGGGCCGAGCGCTGCCGGGGATTCGTGTGTCGGTGGATGAGGGGGAGTTGGTCGTCGACCCCACGACAGTGCCCACCTTCTTCCACGGGTATCTCGGCCGAGAGCCGGTCGACCGGCGAGTCCCATGGCGGACCGGAGACCGGGTGCGTGAGGAGGACGGCTGGTTCTATTTCGAGAGCCGGAGCGACGACGTCATCATCTCCTCCGGCTACCGGATCGGGCCGTTCGAGGTGGAGTCGGCGCTCGTCGCCCATCCGGCTGTGGCTGAGGCTGCGGTCATCGGTGCCGCCGACGCCGAGCGAGGCCAGGTCGTGCGCGCCTTGGTCGTCCTCCGGCCAGACGTCCCCGGCGGAGACCTCCTGACCCGCGAGCTTCAGGAGCACGTCAAGACTGTCACGGCGCCCTACAAGTACCCGAGGCAGATCGAGTACGTGTCTGACCTGCCGAAGACGACCAGCGGCAAGATTCAGCGAGCGAAGCTGAGAGCAGCCTCGATGGGCTGAGAGGACTCTGCTGGATCCATGGGTCTTGGGCCGGTCGGCCACGAGAGCCGTGGGTTCGTCGCGCTCGTGTGGAGCGCGCTGTGGACGCTGCGCAGGCGGGCGGCGGGTCCGGCTGATTGGGTACACGAGCGATTTATGTGCCCAATCAACCGCAATCGCCCGCAAATCCGCCGATCCGACGAGGTGAGCGGCCAAGCACAAGCTAGAAACATCCAGATTTGCAGAAAGTCCCTGATGGGCACGGCTGGGCTCGAACCAGCGACCTCTCGCGTGTGAAGCGAGCGCTCTCCCACTGAGCTACGCGCCCGGGCTGGGCCGGATTCTACGCGGCCGGCCCCGAGAGGCTATCCGGCGGCGGAGCTGAGCCGGTAGCGGTGCTCCGGGCGGCCGGCGGCCCCGTAGTGCAGGCGGAGCTCGACGGTGCCCTGGCGGGCCAGTTCGGACAGGTAGCGCTGGGCGGTGGAGCGGCTCACGCCGATGCTGGCGGCGACCTCGCCGGCCGACAGCTCCTGGCCCGCCGCGTTGAGCCGCTCGCGGATCCGGGCCATGGTCGGGGCGGACTGTCCCTTGCGCGGCGGGGCCGGTCCGCGGAGCAGTCCGTAGAGCGCGTCGACCTCGTCCTGCTCGGCCTCGACGATCCGGTCCAGGCGGGCGTGCAGGTTGCGGTAGGTGTTCAGGCGCTCCTCCAGCTGGGCGAACCGGAACGGCTTGACCAGGTAGTGCACGCTGCCCAGCTGCATGGCCGCCCGGACGCTGGCCATGTCGCGGGCGGCGGTGATGACCAGGAAGTCCGGCCGGTGATCCTGCTCCAGCACTTCGCGGACGAGGTCGAGCCCGTGGCCGTCCGGGAGGTAGAGGTCGAGCAGCACCAGGGCGGGGGAGAGGCGGCGAATCTCGGCGCGGGCGGAGGCGACCGTCGAGGCGTGGCCGCACACGCTGAAGCCCCGAATGCGGCGTACGTAGGCGGTGTGGATGCTGGCGACGTGGAAGTCGTCCTCGACGATCAGGGTGTCGATCACGGGGTCACCCCGGCACTCGCCGAGACGGCGGCGGGCAGCACGACTGTGAACACGGCCCCGCCGGGCGGGCCGTCCGCGTCAGCGGCGGGCTCGATCGCGATCGTCCCGCCCGCCCGGTGAACGAGACGCCGCACGAGGGCCAGCCCCAGGCCGTGGTTGCGCCCGCCGGCTCCGTGCTTGGTGGTGAACCCGTCAGCGAAGATCGCCTCCTGAAGCTCCTCCGGCACGCCGGGCCCGCTGTCCTGCACCCGGATGGTGAGGGCCGCGTCCGTGGCGCCGAGGGCCACCACCACCCGGGGCGGCGGCGGGCCGGCCGCGGCGGCGTCGACGGCGTTGTCGATCAGGTTGCCGACGATGGTCAAGAGAGCCGCCGTGTCCCCGCCGGTGTCGGCCAGGTCCGAGTCCTCCGACAGGGCGAGCTCCACGCCGCGCTCGGCGGCGATCGTCGTCTTGGCCAGCAGGAGCGCCGCCATCTCCGGCGGCTCGATGCGCTCCCGGATCGCCTCGGCCAGCCCGCCGGTGGCGCCGGAGATGTCCAGCGCGAAGCGGGCCGCCTGCTCGTGGTCGCCCAGTTCGATCAGGCCGGCCACGGTGTGCATGCGGTTGGAGAACTCGTGCTGCTGGGCCCGCAGCGCGTTGGTCAGGGCGTCGACACCGTCCAGCTCGCGCAGCAGCCCCTCCAGCTCGGTCCGGTCCCGCAGCGTGACCACCGCGCCGAGCTCCCGGCCCTGGCGCGACACGGGCATCCGGCTGACCACCAGCACGTGCTCGTCGTTGAGCACCACCTCGTCACGGTCCCCCGTCTCGCCGGTGAGCAGATCACGCAGGCGGCCGGGGGCCATCAGGGCGGTCAGCTCCTGGCCGACCGCCTCGGGGCCGAGATCCAGCAGCCGCCGGGCCTCGTCGTTGGCGAGCGTGATCCGCCCGTGGCGATCGAGGGTGATCACCCCCTCGCGGATGCCGTGCAGCATCGCCTCGCGCTCCTGCACCAGCGACGCGATCTCCTCCAGCTCCAGGCCGAACGTGCTGCGCTTCAGTCGCCGCGCCAGCGTGACCGACGCGACGAGGCCGATCCCCAGCGCGCAGGCGAAGTACAGGATCAGGCTGGGCAGCTCGTCCAGCATCTGATCGGAGATGCGACCCTCCAGGATCCCGGCCGACACCTCGCCGATGATCGCTCCCGACGGGCTGCGCAGCGGGGTCTTGGCGTTGGCCGAGATCCCCAGGTTCCCGTGGTCGGTGCCCAGGTGGTTGTGCCCGTCGAGCGCGACCAGAGGTTCGCTGACGCGTTTGCCGATCAGCCGCCGGTCGGGGTGCGAGTAGCGGATGCCGTGGCGGTCGAGCACGACGATGTAGGAGGCGCTCGTCTCTCGGGTGACGTGTTCGGCCAGTGCCTGGATGCGCCGCCGGTCGGCCGGGGTGTGGGTCACCATCGCCGCGCGGATCGCCGGCATGGCCGCGAACGTCTGGGCGATCGCCAGCGCTCGCTGCTTGTACTGCTCGTCAAGGTGGGAGCGGTCGCTGAGCGTGGTCAGGACGAGGCCGACCGCGGTGGTCGCGATCAGGATCCCGACGACGCTGGTCAGGATGCGATTGGACAGCTGACGCCGGCGCACGCTCTCTCGGGCGCGGAGTGTAGGGGAAGCGGGCGTGCGCAAAATGCACAGAAGTCCCGCAAACGCGCAATTGGCGGATAACCGGCACAGACCTTTTGCGACGGCGTTGACACCCCTAGCGTGATCGCGGTCTCACCCAGTGAGACATTCGCGACCGGCCACCGGCCGGCGAGGAGAGGAATTACACGGCGAGCGGCTTGACAACGGCTCGCGCACCGTGTGATAGTGCAGCGCAATCTATGAGAAGAGTTCTCATAGGCTGAGAGGAGACGGATGCATCAATTCTGGTTGGCGGTTGGCTTCGGGCTGGTGACGGCGTCGGTGATCGCGGTCGCCGCGGTCGGCCTGAGCCTTCAGTTCGGCATCACCAACTACATCAACTTCGCCTACGGCGACTTCATGGCGCTCGGGGCCTACCTGGCCTGGGAGCTGAACTCAGGCGCCCTGCACTGGAACGTGTGGGTGGCGATGATCGGCGGCGCGCTGTTGACGGGCGTATTTGCGGTGATCGTCAACCAGTTCATCCTGGCGCCGTTCGCCAGACGGTTCGAACGGATCTTCTACGTCCTGATTGTCACCTTCGCCCTGTCGCTGATCATCCTCAGCCTGGTGACGTCGATCTGGGGGGCCGACGTCAAGCAGTTCAACATGCCGTCCCAGAACCCGTTGCACATCGGGCCGTTCCTGCTGTCTGTCGACCAGCTGATCGTCGTCGGCATCGGGTTGGTGCTGATGGTGGCGATTCACCTGCTGCTGACCATGACCCGGCTGGGCAAGTCGATGCGCGCCATGTCGGACAGCACGACCCTGGCCATGACGAGCGGGATCGACACCCGGATGATCACCACGATCACCTGGTTTCTCACTGGCATCATGGCCGGCCTGGCGGGCGTCGTCCTCGGCATCACGGCGTCGAGCATCACGCCCAGCTTCGGCGAGACGTTCCTGTTCGTCATCTTCGCCGCCGTCATCGTGGGTGGGGTCGGCTCGGTGTACGGGGCGATCCTCGGCGCGGCCGTGATCGGCTTCGTCACCGAGATCTCGGCCGTGTTCATCAACCCGGCCTACAAGCTCGACACCGCGTTCGTCGTCCTCATCCTCGTCCTCCTCTTCAGGCCCAGCGGGATCTTCGCTCGCGTCGGAAAGGCCTAGGCCCATGGCACCGATCTTCTATTACGCCTTCACCCTGCTGTTCTTCTTCGCCGCGTACAGCGTCCTCGGCTGGGGACTGAACCTTCAGTTCGGCGAAGCCGGCATCCTCAACTTCGCCTACATCGCCTTCGTGGCCATCGGGGCGTACATCACCGCGGTCACGTCCAGCGGTCCGCCGCTGGCCGGGTCGGGTGAGTCGTACATCATCGGCTGGAGCCTGCCGTTCCCACTCGGCCTGCTGGCCGGCGGCGTCGCCTCCTGCCTGTTGGCCGTGGTGGTGGCCTTCATCGCGTTCCGTCGCCTGCGCAGTGACTACCTGGCGATGGTCCTGATCTCGATCTCGCTGGTGCTGTACGACGTCATCAACAACTACATCCCGCTGTTCGACGGCCCGGACGGCCTGAACTCGGTGCCCATGCCGATGGCCGGCGTGTTCAACCTGGACGCGAACTCGTTCCTGATCTTCTTCGCCATCCTGGCCGTCGTCATCGGCGGGTTCATGTGGCTGATCATGAGCCGGATCACCCGGTCGCCGCTCGGCCGGACGCTGCGAGCGATCCGGGACGACCCGGACGTCGTCAGCGCGCTGGGCAAGAACGTGTTCCGCTATCAGCTGACCGCGATGCTGATCGGCGCGTTCTACGCCGGCATCGGCGGCGGCCTGATCGTGGAGTTCTCCTCGTCGTTCAACACGAGCGCCTGGACGGCTCCGGAGACGTTCATCATCTTCGCCGCGCTGATCATCGGCGGCCTGGGCAACAACGTCGGCGTGATGATGGGCGCGCTCGTCGTCCCGGTTCTGTTCACCCAGCTGCCGAAGTTCATCCCGGACATCCCCGGTCACCCCGGCCTCATCCTCAACCTGGAGGGCGCGGTGATCGGGGCGCTGCTCATCCTGACCATGTGGTTCCGCCCGCAGGGCATCATTCCCGAGCGCATCCGCCGCCCGGATCGCTTCCTGCGCAAGGCGCCGGCCAAGGCGCCCCCCGGGAGCATCGATGAAAGCCAGGTCGATGCCGCGCCCGAGCCGGCGGCCGTCGACACGGAGGCCGCTCGATGAGCGCGATTCCGCAGACGACATCGCCGGCGACCGCCACCGGCGGGCTGCTCACCGCGCGCGGCCTGCACAAGTCGTTCGGCGGCAACCACGCCGTCAACGGGGCTGACCTGGACGTCGCCGAGGGGACGATCACCGCTCTGATCGGCCCCAACGGTGCCGGCAAGAGCACCGCGGTGAACCTGTTCTCCGGCCTGCTGCCGCCGGACTCCGGACAGGTTCACCTGGCCGGGGAGGACGTCACCGGCTGGCCGAGCCATCGGATCGCCCAGCGCGGGCTGATCCGCACCTTCCAGCTGTCCCGGGAGCTGCAGGGGCTCACCGTGTTGGAGAACCTCCTGGTCACTCCGATCGATCAGAAGGGCGAGTCACTGGTCAACATCTTCCTGCGGCCACGGGCGGTGCGCCGGGAGGAGCGGGGCAACGTGGAGCGCGCCATCGCGATCCTCCAGGACTACGGGCTCTACCACGTCCGAGACAACTGGGCGCGGGCCCTGTCCGGCGGCCAGAAGCGCCTGCTGGAACTGGCGCGGGCGGTCATGGCCCAGCCTCGCATCCTGTTGCTCGACGAGCCGATGGCCGGTGTCAACCCCGCGTTGGTCGACCAGATCGGCGACCACATCCTCAAGCTCAGGGACGACGGGATCACCGTGCTGATGATCGAGCACAACCTCGCCGTCGTGGAACGCGTCTGCGACCACGTGATCGTGATGGCCGAGGGGCGCACGCTGGCCACCGGCCGGATGTCGGACCTGCGTCAGAACGCGGAGGTCGTCCACGCCTACCTGGGAGGGGTCCTCGATGCCCGTCTTGACAGCTGAAGCCGTCACCGCCGGCTACTCGCGGGTGCCGATCATCCACGAGGTCAGCCTGACGGCCGAAGCCGGAACGATCACCACCATCCTGGGGCCCAACGGGGCCGGGAAATCAACCTTCGCCAAGGCGCTGTGCGGCGTCCTGAAGCCGATGTCAGGGCAGGTCTGGGTGGGGGAGACGGAGATCACCCACATGCCCGGCCACCAGATCCCGCGCCACGGCCTGGGCTACGTGCCCCAGAACGACAACGTGTTCAAGCGGATGAGCGTCCGCGAGAACCTCGAGGTCGCCGGCTTCGTCCGGCGCAAGCGCGACGAGGTCAAGATCGACGAGGTGCTGTCCGTCTTCCCGGATCTGCAGAAGGCCGAGCACAAGCAGGCCGCGCAGCTCTCCGGAGGCCAGCAGAACATGCTGGCCATGGCCCGGTCGCTGATGATCGACCCCGTCGCGGTCATCCTGGACGAGCCCACGGCGGGCCTGTCACCGGCCTACACCGCCGTGGTCTGGGAGCAGATCCAGCGGATCGCCGCCAGTGGGACGGCGGCCATCGTCGTCGAGCAGAACGTGGAGCAGGCGCTCAATCACGCCGACAGCGTCTACGTCCTGATCGCCGGCGCCAACCACGTCCAGGGCCCCGCCTCCGAGATAGCGGGACTCGATCTCGGCGCGATGTTCCTCGGCCACACCCAGGCCACGCCGGCGGGCAGCCGCCGGCCGTAACCCCCACGCAGGACACCGTTTAACCCCACGGAGGAGAGAGCAGAACACATGGCACCGCACAGGTTCCACCCCCGCAAGTTCGCTGCGTTGCTCGCGGCGGCGGCCACGACGGTCGCATTGGCCGCCTGCGGCAGCAGCGGCAACTCGGTCACGATGGGCGAGATCTACCCGTTCACGGGCTCCAAGGCGGAGCTGTCCGGGTGGGGCGTCCACGGCGTCCAGGCCGCCATGCAGGACATCAACCACAACGGCGGCGTGATGGGCAAGAAGATCAAGGTGATCTCCGCCGACGACGCGGCCGACTCGGTCGACGCCCTGCCCGCGCTGCGCAAGCTGCTGCTGTCCAAGCCGGTCGCCGTCATCGGCCCGTTCTCGCCCACGATCGAGGCGGTCATCCACGACTTCGCTCCCAACGACACCGCGGACTTCGCGCTCGGCGGAACCGCCCAGCTGGATCAGATGAACTACCCGTACGTGTTCCGCACGTTCTCGTCGGACTCGACCGAGGCGACGGCCATGGCCATCCACGCCGTCCAGTCCGGGTACAAGTCCGCGTCGCTCATCTTCGACAACTCGGCCAACTCGCAGGGGTTCGTGGCGCCGCTGGAGAAGGCGTTCACGGCGCTCGGCGGCAAGGTGGACGCCAACGAGGTGATCGTGCCCGGCCAGAGCTCGTACCGGTCGGAGCTGGTCAAGGCATTCGCCAACCACCCGCAGATCATCTTCTGCTCGTTCGACACCCAGACTGCCTCGACGCTGTGGTCCGATGCCAAGCAGCTCGGCTACCAGAACGTCCCCTGGCTGGGTGACGACCTGATGGCGGGCGCCGACTACGCCCACGCCTTCGGGCCCAAGGCCAGCACGAACCTGTTCGCGGCGCTGCCGGCTCCGCCGTCCGGCGCGGCCTACAAGCACTTCCTGTCGGCCTACAACACCGCGTATCCCAAAGCGACGCCGCTGCCGTCCACGTACAACATCTACGACTCGGTGGTCATCGCCGCGCTGGCCATGGACAAGGCCAAGAGCACCGATCCCAAGGTGTGGGTCAAGGACGTGTCCTCGGTCGCCAATCCCCCCGGGACCGCCTGCACCGACTACGCGTCGTGCGACAAGCTGATCAAGGCCGGCACCGAGATCAACTACGAGGGCGCCGGAGGGTCCGACGACTTCAACTCGCATCACAACGTGTTCAGCGGGTTCTCGATCGTCGGGTTCAACGGGTCGCCCAACGGCAAGCAGGTCGCCTACGTGCCGGCCAGCGCGATCGCCAAGATCACCGGGTAGGCGCGGTGACGGAGCCTTCGAGTCCGACCACCCACCGGTCGGCCCCCGGCGACGGGCGGTCGGCCTCGGAGGCTCCCGCCCCCGCCCGGCCCGGGCGGGGGCTGCTGGCCGGGATCCGGGTGCTCGATCTGACCACCGTGCTGGCGGGTCCGTTCGCCGGCTATCAGCTCAGCCTGCTCGGGGCCGACGTGATCAAGGTGGAGCGCCCGGACGGCGGCGACGTGTCGCGTGACCTGGGCTCCTCGCCGGACCTGAGCGAGATCCGGATGGGTGCCTCGTTCGTGGCCCAGAACGCCGGCAAGCGATCGGTCACCGTCGACCTGAAGACCGAGGGCGGCAAGCAAGTCCTGGCTCGCTTGATCGCCGGCGCCGACGTGCTCCTGGAGAACTTCCGCCCCGGTGTGCTGGAGCGGCTCGGCTTCCCCTGGAGCCGGATGCGGGAGATCAATCCCGGCCTCGTGTACTGCGCGCTGAGCGGGTTCGGCGCCACCGGGCCGATCTCCGGCTGGCCGGCCTATGACCAGATCGTCCAGGGCCTGTCCGGCATGTGCGAGGTGACCGGGTACCCGGAGGGCGATCCCGTCCGCGTCGGCTTCCCGGTCTGCGACACGATGGGCGGGCTGGCGGCGGCCCTGGCCGTGTGCGCGGGCGTGATCGGCCGGGAGCGCACCGGCGAGGGCTGCATGCTCGACGTCTCGATGCTGGAGACGGCGCTGACCGGCCTGGGCTGGGTCGTCTCCGACTACCTGGTCGGCGGCCGCGCGCCGGCCCGGTACGGGAACGAGAACGCCACCTCGGCCCCGTCCGGGGCGTTTCGCACCGCGGACGGCGACCTCGTCATCGCCGCCAACACGCAGGCCCAGTTTGAGGCCATCTGCCGGACCCTGGGGCGGCGGGACCTGCTGGAGGACCCTCGGTTCGCCACCCGGGCCGATCGCAGCCACCACCGGGACGCGTTGCGCGACGAGATGGAGCGCACGCTGATGACCGCGCCGGCGGCCGGCTGGGAGTCGGCGCTGGCCGACGCCGGAGTGCCGGCCGGGCGGGTGCTGAGCGTGGCCGACGCCCTGACCCACGCCCAGGTACAGGCGCGTGACCTGGTGCGGGAGGTGGAGGTGCGCGGCGGCGACGACGGGCCGCGGTCCTCGCACATCCTCGGCCACGGGATCCACGTCGACGGGACGGCGCCCGCGCCGAGCGCCCCGCCGCCGCTGCTGGGCGAGCACACCGACGCGGTCCTGGAGGGGCTCGGCTACTCGGCCGAGGAGATCGCCGACCTCCGGCGGCAGGGAGCGGTATGAACCCGGACCACTGGTCGACGGCGATCATCGAGACCGCCCCCGGCACGATCCGCCTGCGCGGGTACCCGATCGACCAGGTGATCGACGGGTGCGGCTATGCCGGGACCGTCTGGCTGATGCTGACCGGCGAGCTCCCGGGCCCGTGGCAGGAGCGGCTGCTGGAGGCCGCGCTGGTGGCCGCGGTCGACCACGGCCCGCAGGCGCCCTCGATCGCCGCCGCGCGGATGGCGGCGACCTGCGGGGTGGGGTTGAGCCAGGCGGTCGCCACCGGGGTCAACCTCCTGGGCGACGTCCACGGCGGGGCCGGGGAGGCGTGCATGCGGATGCTGGCCGGGCTCCTGGCCGAGCATCCCGATCCAGACGCCTCATGTGGCGAGATCGCCGCCGCCTTCGACCGCTACCGGCGGGCGGTGCGCTACGTCCCCGGCTTCGGTCACCGGATGCACCGCCACGACCCCCGCCGGGATCCGCTGATGGGGCTCGTCCGGTCCGCCCAGGCCGACGGCGTCGTCTCCGGCCGCTACCTGCGGGTGGCCGAGATCGTCGAGGCCGAGCTGGGGCGGGGCCGGGGCCGGCCGGTCCCGATGAACATCGACGGGGCCACCGCCGTGGTGTACAGCGAGCTCGGCTTCGCGCCGGAGCTCGGCAAGGGCCTGTTCGCCCTGTCGCGGTCGGTGGGGCTGCTCGCCCATGCCTACGAGCAGACCCAGGAGGGCGGGCGGATCAAGGGCCCGCTGCCGGCCGGGGTGGGGGCCAGCTACACCGGCCATCCGCCGCGGGATCTGCCCGGGCGTGAGCGGCGCGTCGCCGATGCGTGAGCGGGCTCCTATACCCTCGGCGCAGCCGCGCGCGGCAGCGATGAGCGAGACGACACCACCAGCCAAGACGATGCGGTCGCTGGAGCGCGCCCTTGAGGTACTGGCGGTCCTGGAGGGCAACCGCAAACCGCTCCGACTGACCGACGTCGCCCGCGAGTCCGGGCTCCACATCGCCACCGTGCAGCGGATCCTGGTCGTACTGGAGCGCTACGGCTACGTCGCGCACGAGCGCGGGGGCTACACGGTGGGCGTGACGCCGCTGGCCAACGCCCACGCCTACCTGGTGAGCAGCTCGCTGCCGCAGGTGGCCGATCCCGTCCTGCGCGAGCTGGCCGACGCCACCGGGCTGACTGCCTCGATCTCGGTCCGCATCGGCCTGCGGCGCATCCTGGTGGCCCGGATCGACGGGGCGACTCCGCTGCGCTACCAGCTGCCGGTGGGGGAGCGGCTGCCGATCCATGTGGGGGCCGGCCGCGTCGTCGCCGCGCTGCTGGCCGAGGACGACCTGGCGCAGCTGATCGACGAGGTGGTGCCCTTCCGGCTGGCCAGCGGCGCGACCGTCGACGAGGCCCGGTTCCGGGCCTCCCTGGATGAGGTGCGCGCCCGCGGCTATGCCCGGAGCGTGAGCGAGCGCGTGCCCGGCGCCTCGTCGGTGGGAGCGCCGGTGCTCGATTCCGACGGCGGTCTGATCGCGGTCCTGCAGGTGGCCGGTCCGGTCGAGAGCGTGGACGACGCGCAGATCGACCGCTACGTGGCCGAGCTCAACCGGGCCGCGATGGCGATCCGGGAGCGGCTGGCGTGACCGTGGAAATCGTCGACGTGGCGCCCCGGGACGGGCTCCAGAACGCGCCTCGGTCCCTGGACCCGGAGCTGCGCGCCGAGTTGTGCGAGCGGCTGTTCGCCGCCGGCGTCCGGCGGATGGAGGCAGTCAGCTTCGTCGACCCGCGGCGGGTGCCCCAGATGGGCGGCGCCGAGCAGGTCGTGGCCGCGCTGTCCGATCCGGTGCGTGAGGCCGCCGAGGGTCTCGTGCTCAACGAGCGCGGCCTGGAGCGGTTGCTGGCCACCGGGCTGCGCCGTGCCCGGATCACCATCGGCATCTCCGATGCGTTCAACCGCCGCAACGCCGGCATGTCGGCCGACGCGGGCGTGGAGGCGGCGGTCCGGATGGTCAGCCGCGCGCGCGAGGCGGGCATCTGGGTGGGGGTCGGCTTCGCCACCGCGCTCGGCTGTCCGTTCACCGGCGCGGTCCCGCCCGAGGCGTCCCTGGAGGCCGGCCGGCGCGCCGTGGCGGCCGGGGCCGACGAGGTGGTGTTCGCCGACACCATCGGCGTCGCCGGGCCGGCCGACGTGACCGCTCTGGTGGCGCCCGCCGTGCAGTGGGGAGTCCCGATCGGCATCCATCTGCACAACACGCGCAACACCGGGTACGCCAACGCGCTGGCCGCCGTCGCGGCGGGCGCGACCGTTCTGGACGCCGCCGTGGGCGGGCTGGGCGGCTGCCCGTTCGCCCCGGGGGCCACCGGCAACATCGCCACCGAGGATCTCGTCTATCTGCTGGACCGGGAGGGGATCGAGCACCCGCTCCGGCTGGACGCGCTGGTCGACGTGGCCCGCTGGCTGGGGGCGGCGACCGGCTTCGACCTGCCCGGCCAGCTGCACCGGGTCCCGCCCTACCCGCCGGTCGCGGCCTAGAGCCGGACGACCGTCTGGGAGGCCAACCGTCGGGTGGCGCCGCGGAGGTCGATGAACAGGCTGGAGGACGCCACGACGGCGCCGTGGTCGACCTGCGGGTGCGCGGTGACCAGGACGACCGCGTCGGCGCCGGCGGCGTGGTGCAGCGGCGAGCTCTGCAGGCCCAGCTCGGGCAGGGCGGGGATGAACGGGTCGTGGTAGGAGAGAATCGCGCCGCGCTCGGCGAGCAGCTCCATGATGCGCAGCGCCGGGGACTCCCGGGTGTCGCCGATGCCGCCCTTGTAGCTCACGCCGAGGATGGCGATCCGCGACCCCTTGACCGGCTTCTCTGAGTCGTTGAGCGCCCGCTCGATCCGCTCCATGCAGTAGTAGGGCATCTGCTGGTTGACCTTGCCGGCCAGCTCGATGAACTCGGTCGACATGTGGAACTGGCGGGCGCGCCAGGTCAGATAGAACGGGTCGACGGGGAGGCAGTGGCCGCCCATACCGGGGCCCGGGTCGAAGCGCATGAACCCGAACGGCTTGGTGGCGGCGGCGTCGATGACCTCCCAGATGTCCAGGCCCATCCGGTCGGCCACGATCGCCATCTCGTTGACCAGCGCGATATTGACCGAGCGAAAGATGTTCTCCAGGAGCTTGGCCATCTCGGCCGCCTCCGGGCTGGAGACCCGGATGACCTGGTCGCACACGGTCTCGTACAGGGCGGTGGCCCGCTCGGTGCACTCCGGGGTGATCCCGCCCACGATCTTGGGGGTGGTGCGCAGCGTGTAGTCGGTGCGTCCCGGGTCCACCCGCTCGGGCGAGAAGGCCAGGTTGAAGCTCTGGCCCACCCTCAGGCCGCCGGCCTCCAGGACGGGCAGGACCTGCTCGCGGGTGGTGCCGGGGAAGGTGGTGGACTCCAGCACGACCAGTTGCCCGCGCACCATCACGTCGGCCAGCCCATGCGTGGCGCCGAGCAGCGGGCCCAGATCGGGCTCCCGGTTGGCGGTCAGCGGGGTGGGGACGCAGATCAGCACCGCGTCGGCCCGGCGCAGCGCGCCGATATCGGTGTCGGCGGTGATGTGGTCCCGCACGGCCCGCAGCCGCTCGGACGGCACGTCCTCCACGTACGACTCGCCGGCGCGGACGGCGGCCACCTTGGCGTCGTCGATGTCGACGGCGATCACCGGCTGGCCAGCCTCGGCGAACCCCACCGCCAGGGGGAGACCGACATAGCCCAGTCCGATGATTCCGACGGCCATGTTGACCGGGACGATACCGACGGCCGGGGTCGCCATCGCCACCGGAACCGTCTAGGATCCCGGGCGGACCGTGCTAGGCGGGGTGCTAGCGGTGCCCTGTACCCGCAATCCGCTCTAGCGGGGCTGAATTCCCTCTCGAGGGGCTGGAGGCCCGAGGTCAGCGCCATATTTGAGGCGGTGATGGTCTGGTCCCGTTGCGATGGAGAGCTGTGAACCAGGTCAGGTCCGGAAGGAAGCAGCCTTAAGCGGTCACCTCCAGGCGCGTCGGGAGCGCCAGACCGGAGTCATCAAATAGCGGCCGCGCCTCGGACCCGGC
>JBPYFQ010000238.1:0-70579 GCA_051985625.1 Solirubrobacteraceae bacterium | reverse complement strand
GCGGGCCTAGACTGGCCACTGTCGCCCCATCGTCCAGGAGCCGCCGATGTCCACGTCGTCCCGTGACTTCAATGCCCGGATCATCGAGGAGTTCCGCGCCAACGGCGGCCGGGTCGGCGAGCCGTTTGCGAACACGCCCCTCCTGCTCCTGCACCATGTCGGCGCGAAGTCCGGCGCCGAGCGCGTGAACCCGCTCGCTTACATGCGCGACGGCGACCGCTACGTCATCTTCGGCTCGCGGGGCGGGGCGCCAAACAACCCGGGCTGGTACTACAACCTCAAGGCGCATCCGGACGTGATGATTGAGGTGGGGACCGACACGCTCGGCGCTGTCGCCACCGAGGCCGTCGGAGACGAGCGCGACCGGCTGTACGGCGTCCAGTCCGAGCGTTCGCCCGCGTTCGCCGACTACCAGCGCAAGACCAAGCGCGTGATCCCGGTCATGGTGCTCACGCCCGCCGACTGACCTGGCCGTCAGGCCAGCTCAACGGTGGCGCGCTCGTCGGCGGAGCGGCGCCCCGCCTCCAGCACCCGCAGCGCCGCGACGGCGTCGGCGGGGTCCACCGGCGGCGGTCCTCCGGTGCGCAGCGCCTCGGCCAGCAGCCTGTAGAAGGCCGGCCAGTCCCCCCGCTCGCTACGGATGGGGACGCTGGAATCGCCGGCCACCAGCCGGCCCCAATGCGACTGGGGCTCGGCGCCCCACTCCTGCACTCGGTCCGGCCGCGCCCCGGCGCGCAGGCGGTCCTCCTGGGTGTCGAGTTGGGGCGCGACGTAGCCGGCCTCGGTGCCGAGCACGCGCAGCCGCGGCCCCGGCGCCGCCGTCATCGCCGACATGTGCAGGTGGCTGAGCGTGCCGCTGTCATGACGCAGCGCCAGGAACGCGTCGTCGTCGGACGGGAGCCCGCGCAGCGCGGCCACCTCGCCGTAGACGTGGCTGACGGGACCGAACAGCGACAGCGCCTGGTCGACCAGATGGCTCCCCAGATCGAGCAGCTGGCCACCGCCGCGTTCCGGGGGCGCCGACTCCCGCCAGGCCCCACGGGGCTCCGGGCGCCACCGCTCAAACCGGCTCTCGTAGCGGATGACGCGGCCCAGCCGGCCCTCGCCGATGAGCCGGCCGAGGGTCAGATGGTCGGAATCCCACCGCCGGTTCTGGAACGGGGTCAGGATCACGCCGGCCTGGCGCGCCCGGGCGACGAGATCGCCCGCCTCGGCTGAGGTGAGTGCCAGCGGCTTGTCGACGACGACGGCGATCCCCCGGTCGATGGCCGCGCCGGCCAGCGGCGCATGGCTGTCGGTCGGCGTGGCCACCACCACCAGGTCGTACTCGCCGCTCTCCCACAGCTCGGCCGGATCGGCCGGCGTCAGGATGCCCGGATACCGCTCGGCGGCCTCGGCGCGGCGCTGGGGGTTACCGGTGACGATGCTGGCCACCTGCAGCCCGGGAGTGGCCGCGACCAGCGGGGCATGGAAGACCCGGCCGGCCAGCCCGTAGCCGATGATCGCCACGCGCAGGTCGGTCACGGCGCCCAGCCTATGCGCAGCGAGTCAGGGCGCGTGTCCGGGCTCCAGGCGCTTGGCCCGGTGGAAGTCGAACGTGTCCCCGGCGTCCTCGCGGACCGCCGCGAACGGCTCGAGCAGATAGCCGACGTGGTCGCCGAGCGGCCGGCGCTCCAGCACCCGTCCGGCGAACCAGCGCCCGCAGGGGTCGAGGATCGGCAGTCCGGCCGGACCCGCGTGCCAGCCGCACCGGGCGAACTTGTCGACCCGGTCGCCGGTCTCCGAGCCGAACAGCTCGGCCAGGTCTCCGGCCGTGTCCGGCAGGAAGTGGACGGCGAGCGCGTCGGCCCGGGCCGCGATCCGGGTGGTGTGGTTCTTGTCCGACAGGCAGACCAGGAACCGCGGCGGATCGATGCTGCACTGGGTCGAGAACCCGACCAGGCAGCCCGCCCGCTCGCCGGCGACGGTCGTAGTGACGACGAGCATGAAGTAATCGAGATCGGCGGTGAGCTCGGCGAAGGTGTCACGGGGAGAGGTCATTTCATCACTAGGCTTCCCCGCCTGATGGAGTTCGAGCGAGCCGTTCCGCCCGGCCCGGCGGTGTCCCCTGAGGACGCCTATACCGGCCTGGCGTTCGGCGACCGCGCCCCCGCCGACCGGCCGTATGTCGTCGCCAACTTCGTGAGCACGGCGGACGGCAAGTCGACCGTAGACGGACGCACCGAGCACCTGGGCGGCGCGGGTGACCGGGCCGCCTTCCTCCTGCTGCGCACGCAGGTCGACGCCGTGCTGGCCGGCACCGGGACCCTCCGGGTGGAGCGCTACGGGGTTCCCGTCCGCACCCCCCGGCTGATCGACATTCGCCTCGCCGAGGGCCGGGATCCCCACCCGCTGGTGGTCGTCATCAGCCGCAGCGGCGATGTCCCGTTCGACATCCCGCTGTTCGCCGATGCCCGCTCACGGGTGGCGCTGTACGTCCCACCGGAGGCCGAGGTCCCTCCGGTCGAGGCCGAGGTGACGCGCCATGACCTGTTCGCTTACGGCGACGGCCTGGCCGGGGTCCTGCGGTCGCTGCGCTCTGAGCACGGCGTGCGCGCCCTGCTCTGTGAGGGCGGCCCCGTCCTGTTCGATGCCATGCTGATTGAGAACCTCGTCGACGAGCTGTTCCTAACCCTGGCGCCGTCGCTGGCGGGCGGCGCCGAGCTTCCGATCACCGCCGGTCCGGGACTGCCGGGCCCGCTGCCGCTGCGGCTCATCTGGGCGTTGGAGCACGAGAGCAGCCTGCTCCTGCGCTACTCGCGCCGGTGACCGACTCGGGTAGCGTGCACCGCATGCGTGAGGCTTCGCAGGGCTCCCGGCCGCCCACCGGAGCGGGCCAGCGGCTGCGCCGCGTTGGCGTCGTGGTGCACCCTGTCCGGGTCATCGACGGTCCGCTTCGTGCCCTGGCCGGATGGGCGGAGGCGCACGGCGCGGAGGTCGTGCAGATCGCTGTGCGCGGCCAGGACCAGGAGGTGGCGGCGCCGGGGGCGGTGGCCGACTGCGACCTGATCGTGGCGATCGGCGGCGATGGGACGATGCTGGCGGCGATCCGCGCCGCGCTGGGCGCCGGGCGCCCGGTCCTCGGACTCGCCTGCGGCAGCCTCGGCGTCCTGACCGCGATCGAGGCCGACAGCCTGAGCGCCGCGCTGAACCGCTTCAGCCGTGGCGATTGGCAGCCCCGGCGCCTGCCGGGTCTGGCGGTCAGCCGCGACGGGGAGGAGGAACTGTTGGCCCTCAACGACATCGCGGTGGTGCGCGCCGGCATCGGCCAGGTACGCGTGACCACCGAGGTCGACGGGGAGTTGTTCAGTCGGCTCGCCGGCGACGGCTGCATCGTCAGCACGGCGCTCGGCTCCAGCGCCTACGCGCTCGCCGCGGGCGGTGCGCTGATGACGCCGGAGACCGACGCCTATCTGCTGACCGCGTTGCCGACCCACGGCGGGTCGCACTCCCCGCTGGTCATCGCCTCCGGCTCCGAGCTGCGGCTCGACGTCACGCCGGGCATCGGCGGTGCTCGCCTGGAGGTCGACGGGCAGATCGCGCAGACCAACCCGCCGGCGCTCACGGTCCGTCTCCGCCGCGACGTGGCCACGCTCGTCGCCTTCTCCGACCAGGAGCACCTGTTCGCCTCGCTCCGGCGACGGCAGATCATCGTCGACAGCCCGCGGATCCTGGCCGACGACGGCCGGGACTGACCCCATGTCAGATCCGCTGTCCACGCGCGTGCGGCCGTTCTTCGATGCGCTGTTCGCCCGAGATCCGTCCGGCGGCTCGTGGCTGCCCCAGCTGCTCCAGGACACGCCGCACGGCGGCGAGCGTCTCGGCGAGCTGGCCGAATCGCCAGGCTGGCTGGTCACGCCGCTGGCGGTTCGCGGAGCGAACGGCCGGCTGGCCTGCTTCGACTACCCGGCCAATCCGCCCCGGGAGCTGTTGCGCTGGTTCATCGACCATCCGGATCGGCTGCGCTGGTCCGACGCGGACGCCGGCGGCGCCTCGGCCGAGGCGGTCCGCCTCCGGCGGGCCCTCGTGCTCGACGAGCCCCCTGGGGCGCAGGAGCGGGCGCAGGACCGGGCACGCGAGCTGCTCGCCACCCGGTCGGCGCTCTCCCGGGAGTGGTGGCGCTTCGAGGAGCCGGTGGTGCTCGATTGCGTGCTGATCACCGGCCGGATCGTCATCACGGTCACCGGCCGGGGCGACGACGGGGTGCGGCCCAGCACCCCGTGGTACCCACAGCGCACGGACCTGATCCGCGACCTGGAGGCGGCCCGGCAGATGGCGAGCGGACGCCGGTGGGCGTCGCTGCTGATCTCCGACGTCCCGCTGGCCGGGGGTACCGATGAGGCGCTGACGCAGTCTCTTCCCGAGGGGGCGCCGCACCTCGACGGCGCGCAGCGCGGCGCACTCCGCGACGCGTATCTCGGCAATCTCACCTGGGATCGCGCCGTCGCGGCCGTGGGGTTGCCGACGTCAACCGTGTCGATCTGATCAAATCCGAGGCCCACGTGGCTACCAGGGGCTGTGTGGGTATGCCTCCACCTATGGCTGCGACCGGCGATTTGGCCAGGTATCGATACATATCGACGATCGGCTCCGGCGGCATGGCCCGGGTCGACCTCGCCGAGGACACCTTGCTGGGGCGTCAGGTGGCGCTCAAGCGGATGGCCGGCCCCGCGGATGACCGCGGTCTGTCGCGCCTGCACCGGGAGGCTCTGGCCGGCGCGTCGCTCAGCCATCCCAACCTGGTGGCCATCTACGACGTGGTCACCTCGGACGAGGGCCAGCTGGTGATCGTGATGGAGTACATCGCCGGCGGGACGCTGCGCGAGGCGCTGAACAAGAGCCACCGGCTGCCCCCCGACGAGGCGCTGCGGGTGCTGGATGGCGTCGCCGCCGGCCTCGACGCCATCCATCAGCGGGGCATCATCCACCGGGACGTCAAGCCGTCGAACATCCTGCTCGGCGAGGCCGGAGCCGTGAAGGTGGCCGACCTCGGGATTGCCGCCATCCCCGATCGCACGCGGATCACCACCGTCGGCTCGGTGGTCGGCTCACTGAGCTACATGGCGCCCGAGCAGCTTGACAACTCGCCCTCCACGCCGGCCATCGACGTCTACGCGCTGGCCGCCCTGGCCTACGAGGCGCTGTCCGGCGAGAAGGCGCGGCGCGAGACCAACCCGGTGACGCTCGCCCATGCGATTGCCACCCAGGAGCCGCCGGACCTGCGCAACGTCTGGCCGGACGCGCCGCCGGGTGCCGCCGATCTGCTGAGGCGGGGGATGTCCCGCGACCCGGCTGATCGCCCGCGCACGGGGGGTGAGCTGGTCGGCGGGCTGCGGACCGCGCTGGCGCCCGGCAACGGCGCGGGGGCCGGTCAGGTCGCCGCCGACGAAGCCGCCACCGAGCCGCAGACCCGCCGGCACCGCGTCGCGGCGGCCGCCGTGCCGCTGGGCGCCGCCGCGAACCGGCTCCCACCCGCCCGCACCGGCCCGGCCCGCCGGCAACCTCCCGGCGGCTCTCGCCCGGCTGGATCCGGCTCCGGGCCGCCCGGGCCGGGCGGACCGGGCTCTCGCCCGCCCGGCCGAGGGCGCAACGGGGACCGCCCCGCGCCGGGTCATCTGTCGGACGAGCGACGGAGGTCCCGGGTCGCACCCCTCCTGGCGGCGCTGCTGGCGGTCGCCGCAGCGCTCGTTGTCCTCGCCGTCCTGCTGAACCAGGGTGGGTCGGCGCCGGCACGCCGGGCCAGCGCCCATCACCACCACGCGGCGGCAGCGTCGCAAGCCAAGTCGACCAGCTCATCGACTCCGTCGACTACCGCCACCCCCAGCGCCGCCGCGGCCCCCGCGCCTTCGGCCTCCTCCACCACTTCGGCCACGACGGCTGCGTCGTCCAGCACGACGTCGCATTCCACGCCCGCGCCGGCGGCCGCGCCGCCGCCGGCCGGCAGCCCGGCCTCCGCGGTGGAGGCGTTCTACGGCGCCGCCGCCGCCCACCACTACCCGGCGGCCTGGGCCCTGGCCGACCCCACGTTGCGTGCCCAGCTGGAGGGCTACCGGAACTTCGAGGCCGGACAGGCCGGGGACCGCTCCATCACGTTCAACAGCGCCCGCGTGACCAGCCAGTCGAGCCGGGCGGCCACCGTCGCCATCCAGACGACGTCGGTCCGCAACGACGGCACCTCGCACTGCGCCGGGACCGTCGACCTGGTGCCCGTCGGCGGCCAGTGGCGGCTGCACCTGGTCAATATCAACTGCCACCGATAGGGTCCGGCCCCTGACCCATCGGCTGCTTCCCACCACGGTCGTCGGCAGCTACCCCCAGCCGGACTGGCTCATCGACCGGGCCGCGCTCGGCACGCACTCGGTCCCCCGGGTGCGGATGCGCGGGGCCTGGCGGGTCGCCGAGCCATACCTCGACGAGGCCCAGGACGACGCGACGCTGGTGGCGATCCGGGAGATGGAGGAGGCCGGGATCGACACCATCACCGACGGCGAGATCCGGCGGGAGAGCTACTCCAACCGCTTCGCCACCGCCCTGGACGGCATCGACGCCGAGCAACCGGCCGTGATCGCCACCCGCGGCGGCGAGCCCCGGGAGGTGCCGCGGATCGTGGGACGGGTTCGCTGGCGGGGCCCGGTGGAGGTCGCCGACCTGGAGTTCCTGCGCCGCCACACGACGCGCCGGGCCAAGATCACCCTGCCCGGGCCGTTCACGATGGCCCAGCAGGCGGCCAACGAGGCCTACGACGACCCGGACGAGCTGGTCATGGACCTGGCGGCCGCGGTCAACCAGGAGGCCCACGCGCTCCAGGCGGCCGGAGCCGACGTGATCCAGCTGGACGAGCCATGGCTGCGCAACGACCCGGAGGGCGCCCGGCGGATCGCCGTCCGGGCGATCAACCGGGCCCTGGAGGGACTGACCGCCACCACCGCGGTCCACGTCTGCTTCGGCTACGCCGCCCTCGTCGGCGACAAGTCGGCCAACCGCTACGAGTTCCTGGCCGAGCTCGCCGACAGCACGGCCGAGCAGATCTCCGTCGAAGCTGCCCAGCCCTCGCTGGATCCCGGGCAGCTGGCCGATCTGGCGCCCAAGACGATCATCCTGGGGGTGCTCGACCTGGGCGATCCAGAGGCCGAGACACCCCAGCGCGTGGCCGAGCGGATCCAGGCGGCGCTCGCCCACGTCCCGGCCGACCGGCTCGTGCCCGCGCCGGACTGCGGGATGAAGTACCTCCCGCGTGAGCGGGCGCGGGCCAAGCTGAGCGCCCTCAGCGCCGGGGCTGCGCTCGTGCGCGACGCGCTCTAAGAGGCCCTCTCAAAACCCCCCGCGGCGTCTGGCGGCGGCGGATCTGCGCGGATGCTGCGTCCTCGCCGCTCGCTGTACCTCCAGTACAGCTTCGCGGCTGCGTCCTTGCCCCGCTTGATCCGGCGCTCGCCAGCCGCTCACGCGGGGCTCTGAGACGACCTCTAAAGCGCTGCCGTGGCGAGCTCAGCGCCCTCCACCATCGACTGCAGCTTGAGCCAGGCCACCGCCGGGTCGACCTGCGAGAAGCGGATGAACGTGTCGAACCCGCAGTCGGTGCCGGCCAGCAGCCGCTCCTTGCCGATGATCTGACCCACCCGGATCAGGCGATCGGCCACCAGCTGCGGGTGTTCGACGCAGTTGGACTTGACGTCGATGACGCCGAGGATGAGCGAGGTGTCGTCCGGCAGGTCGACGTCCTCGAACACGCGCCACTCGTGGGCGTGCCGGGCGTTGGCGCCCTCCACGTAGATCGCGCCCGCGTTGACCTTCAGCACCTGGCCGATGATGTCGGCCAGCGGCACGTCCTTGTGATGGGGCCCGGCGTAGTTGCCCCAGCAGACGTGGAGGCGGACCCGCTCCCGCGGGATGCCGTCCAGCGCCGCGTTGAGCGCCTCCACGGCCAGCGGGAGATGGGTGTGCCAGTCGCCGACGCTCGAGCCGACCGAGCGGCAGTGGGCGGCCATCGCCATATCCGGCGAATCGATCTGCAACGCGAAGCCGGCGTCGGTGATCGCCCGGTACTCGTACGACAGCGCATCGGCCAGCGCAGCGAGATAGCGCTCGTGCGACCCGTAGTGCTGGTCCGGGTAATTGAAGGCGATCTGGCCGGGGCTGATCGCCCCCATGAACGCCGTCGACGGGTCGGCCCCGCCCAGGGCCCGGCCCAGCCGGGCCACGTCGCGGTCGACGGCCGCCTTGTCGGTGAGCTCCACGGGGCCGACGCAGTTGGCGAACACGACGTGCGCCATCGAGGGCGTGTTGAACAGCCGCATGGCCAGGTCCGGGAAGTCGGCCACGTCGTCGGCCTGGAACTCCGAGCGCCCGTCGAAGCCGGAGAAGCGGTCGTTGATGTAGGTGCTGAACCCGGTCTTGCTCAGCTCGCCGTCGGAGACGTAGTCCAGCCCGATCTCCTGCTGCCGGGCCACCACCTCATCCACGGCGCTGTCGATCCGCTCCTGGAGCGAGGCCTCGTCGACCGCCTGGCCGTCCATCCCGGCCCAGATCATGTCCACCAGGTCAGCCGGGCGCGGCAGGCTCCCGGCGTGGGTCGTGCGGATACGGCCGTTCGCGTCCGGCATGTCGCTCTCCTCGTCGCGGGGGGTTGCAGCGGTTCTACACGAACGAGAGGGCTAACGTCCACCCCATGCCAGAGCGGGTCAGTCCTGCGCTGAAGGCGGTCAGCGATGCCGTCCTGGCCGTGGCATCCGAGCTGTCGGTCGACGAGGTCCTTCAGCGCCTGGTCGACTCGGCCCGGGAACTGGCCGGGGCACGCTACGCCGCACTCGGTATCCCGGACGGCTCCGGAGGCTTCCGGCGGTTCCTCGTGGCCGGGATGAGCGACCGGCTGGTGGCCGCCATGGGCCCGCTCCCGCGCACGCACGGGATGCTCGGCGCCATGCTGGAGTCCGACGGCGCGTATCTGACCGACGACATTCACCGCGACCCGCGGTTCCGCGGCTGGTGGCCGCGGGAGCACCCGGACATGCGGTCGTTCCTCGGCGTGCCGATCAAGGCTCGCGGCGAGGTGATCGGCGCCTTTTATCTGACGCAGAAGGAGGGGGCGACGAGCTTCGACGACGACGACCGAGCGCTGATTGAGCTGCTGGCCTCCCACGCCGCGATCGCCATCACCAACGCCCGCCTGTACGAGCGCAGCCGGGAGCTGTCGATCCTGTCCGAGCGCAACCGACTGGCGCTGGAACTGCACGACGCCGTCAGCCAGAAGCTGTTCAGCCTCAACCTGGCCGCCGAGTCGGCGGCCACGCTCCTGGACCGCTCGCCGGCGGAGGCCGGCGACCAGATCTCCCGGGTGCGGGATCTGGCCCGCGAGTCGCTGGCGGAGCTGCGGTCGCTGATCCTGGGGCTGCGCCCGGCCGACCTCGAGCGCGACGGCCTGGTCGGCGCGTTGCGCCAGGAGGCGCTGATGCTCCACCAGATCCACGGCATCGAGGTCCGGCTCGACCTCGACGGCGGCGGGCACGCCGGCAACAGCGCCCGGGACGCGGAGATCCTGCGCATCGCCGAGGAGGCCCTCCACAACGCGGTCCGCCACAGCGGAGCGACCAGCGTCAACGTGCTCCTCCGCGGCGAGGAGGGCACCGTGACGATCGAGGTCGCCGACGACGGCCGCGGCTTTGATCCGGGTGATCCGGAGCTGCGCTCCCACCACCTGGGGCTGACCTCGATGGAGGAGCGGGCGCGGGAGCTGGGCGGGAGGCTGGTGCTCCGGTCGCGCCCGGGAGCCGGCACCGTCGTGCGGCTGGAGGTTCCCCTCCCGTGACCGACGGGCCGATCCGGGTGCTGATCGTCGACGATCACGCGGTCGTGCGCGAGGGGCTGCGGACGTACCTGGCCCTCCAGGACGGGATGGAGGTGGTGGGCGAGGCCGCCGACGGCGAGGAGGCCGTGGAGCAGGCGGTCGCCCTGGCGCCGGACGTCATCCTCATGGACCTGGTCATGCCGGGACTCGACGGGGCGGGGGCGATGCGGCTGCTCCGCCAGCGCGCGCCCGCCAGCCGGGTCATCGTCCTCACCAGCTTCCTCGACGACGACCGGCTGATGCCGGCGATGCAGTCCGGAGCCGCCGGCTACCTGCTCAAGGACGTCGAGCCGGCCGAGCTGGCCCGGGCCGTGCGCAGCGCCTGCGCGGACGAGGCGGTCATCGATCCGACCGTGGCGGCGCGGCTGCTGCGCCGGCTGGGGGAGGGGGAGCCCGCGGCCGAGGCGCCCCTCGACCTCACCAAGCGCGAGCGCCAGGTGCTGGAGCTGATCGGCGCCGGCTACTCGAACAAGCGGATCGCATTTGAGCTGGGGATCGCCGAGAAGACGGTCAAGACCCATGTCGGCCATCTGCTGGCCAAGCTAGGGGTGGCCGATCGCACGCAGGCGGCGCTGCTCGCCGTCCGGCGCGGCCTGGTGCCGGACTGACCCAATACCCGGTCCTAGGACCAATTGCCGCTGGAAACCGGGACCGGGGCGCCCGTAGCGTCCTGGGCATGTCAACCGCAATCATCACTGGAGCCTCCCGCGGGCTCGGCCTGGCCCTGGCGCGGGCTCTGGCGCAGGACGGCTGGCGGCTGGTCCTGGACGCCCGCGGAGCCAACGACCTGGAGTTGGCCGCCGCGCCGCTGGCGTCGATCGCCGACGTCACGGCGCTCCCCGGCGACGTGTCCGACGACTGGCACCGCAACGCGCTCATCGCCGCGGCCGGCCACCGGCTGGACCTGCTCGTCAACAACGCCTCGGCGCTCGGCCCGAGCCCCCAGCCGCCGCTGGCCGACTACCCCGTGACCGTGCTGGAGCGGGTCTACGCCGTCAACGTGATCGCGCCACTGGCGCTGACCCAGGCCGCGTTGCCGCTGATGGGCGAGGGGTCGTGCGTGCTCAACGTCACCTCCGACGCGGCGGTGGAGCCGTACGCCGGCTGGGGCGGGTACGGCTCGTCCAAGGCGGCGCTCGAGCAGCTCACCGCCATCCTGGCCGCCGAGCGGCCGGATCTGCGCGTGTATGCCGTCGATCCCGGCGACATGCGCACGCGCATGCACCAGGAGGCGTTTCCCGGCGAGGACATCTCCGATCGCCCGCCGCCGGAGGACAGCGTGCCCGGCCTGCTCGAGCTGATCGGGTCCGATCTGCCCAGCGGCCGCTACCAGGCGCGGGCGCTGACCACGGCGGGGCCGGCGTGAACGCGCTGGCGTTCGAACTGCCGCGCGCGCTGGAGGCCACCACGCCGCCGGAGCAGCGAGGCGTCGCGCGCGACGGCGTGCGGCTGCTTGTGGCCGGCGCCGCGGACGGCGCTCTGTTCCACGCCCGCTTCCACGAGCTGCCCGACCTGCTGGCGGCCGGGGACCTGCTCGTCATCAACGTGTCCGGGACGCTGCCGGCCGCGGTGCCCGGCGTCGCGGCCGACGGCACACCGGTCCGCGTCCACGTCGCCACCCGCGCCCCGGACCTCGACGATCGCTGGCGGGTGGTGGAGCTGCGCTCCCCCGACGGCGCCCGGCCGGCGCACGGGTCGGCGGGGGAGACGATCCGGCTGCCCGCGGGGCGCGGCACCCTGACCCTGGTGGCCCGCTATGCGGCCGGGGCGCGGCTGATGCTGGCCCGGTTCGACGGGCCCGGCAGCGTCGATGAGCTGCTGGTCGACCACGGCGAGCCGATCCGCTACGGGTACGCCGCCCGGCCGTGGCCGTTGTCGGCCTATCAGACTGTGTACGCCACCACCCCGGGCAGCGCCGAGATGCCGAGCGCCGGACGTCCGTTCACTGCTCCGCTCATCGTCTCGCTCGTCGCCCGCGGCGTCGGGGTCGCGCCGCTCGTGCTCCACACCGGTGTCTCGTCCCCGGAGCGCCACGAACCGCCGTTCCCGGAGCAGTACGAGGTGCCGGCCTCGACGGCGGCGGTCGTCAACGAAGCCCGCCGCCGGGGCGGGCGGGTCGTCGCGGTCGGCACGACGGTGGTCCGCGCATTGGAGACCGTCGCCCGGCCCGACGGGATGGTGGAGCCCGGGGCCGGCTGGACGAGCGTGGTCGTGACGCCGGAGCGCGGGGTGCGGGCCGTCGACGGCCTGATCACCGGCTGGCATGAGCCGGAGGCCTCGCATCTGCAGATGCTGGAGGCCATCGCCGGCGAGCGGGTGCTGCGGTGCTCCTACGAGGCCGCACTCGGCGCCGGCTATCTGTGGCATGAGTTCGGCGACAGCCACCTGATCCTCCGCTGAGCGGGGTGATTTGCCCGGCGGCGACCGCGCCGTCGGACATACTCCCGCCATGCACACCATCAGTCCCAGCGCGGTCGTCGGGCGCATCTGGGAGATCTACCGTCAGCAGGCCGCCGTGCTGATCGGCGCGGCCCTGCTGCTGTTCGCCCTGGAGTTCATCGTCTTGCTGATCCTGCCGGGAGCAACGATCGCGATCGCCATCCTGTTCTGGGCGCTCAACGTGCTCTATCAGGGCATGGTGGTCGAGCTCGTCCAGGACGTCGAGGCCGGACGGACGGATCACTCGGTCGGCACTCTGCTGCGCAGCGTGGAGCCGGTGCTCCTGCCGCTCATGGGCGTCTCGATCCTGTACGCCCTCGGCGTCGCGATCGGGTTCATCCTGCTCATCATCCCCGGCCTGATTCTGCTCGTCATCTGGTCGGTGGTGGCGCCGGTCACCGTGTTGGAGCGCCCCGGGGTGTTCGCCGCGTTCGGCCGCAGCCGGGAGCTGGTGCGCGGTAACGGCTGGAACGTGTTCGGCGTCATCCTGCTCGTGGGGCTGGCCGTCATCGTGGTCAGCCTGGCGGCCGGGCTGGTGGCCGCCTCCCTCGGATCGGTGGGCGGCGCCCTCATCCAGTGGGTGGTGACCGCGGCGCTCGCCCCGGTCAGCGCGCTGGCCGCCTCGGTCCTGTACTTCGCATTGCGCTGATCCACCGACGCGGGACGGCCCGTGAGCCGCCCCGCGCCGGTGCCGATCAGATCAGCGCTGGCGGTGTGCCGCGCGCCCGAACGACTGTACGTACTGGTAGGGCGAGCCTACCCCGGTTCCGTCGTCGTATCCCGCGGTCGCGGGCAGCGCCGCCGGACCGGAGCCGTTGGCCCCGAGCGCCCGCAGGAACGTCTTGAGCGGCCCCGCCGCGGTGTACGGGTTCGTGTAGTTGTTGCGGACCTCGTACAGCTGCACCCCGGTCGGGCGGTCGGTGACGTCGTGGAACGCCGACGTTCCGTAGCGGGCGTAGACGGCCGGATTGGCGAAGCCGAGGCTCTGCCCGGCCGCCTGCTGGGCGTCGGCCTGGATCCCGGCGAACACCGGCGAGGCCAGGCTGGTTCCGCCGATCCGGCTCAGCGCGAACGCATACGTCTTGCCGTCCGGCTGGAGCGTCGTCTGGCCGATGAGCGTTCCCGTGGCCGGATCGGCCAGGGCCGAAACGTCCGGGACGACGCGCATCGGCGTGGACGTGGTGCCCTCAGGCACGTCAGTGGCCAGGCTGCTCGGCACGACGCCATGCTGATACCAGGGCTGGGCGTAGGAGGTGCTCACGCCGCCACCCGTCGAGCCACCGTACGTGCTGGCGCCGTACGTCGGCGGGGGCGTGTACAGCCACGACGTGCCACTGGCGGCCAGCGGGTCGTTCAGCGTGCCCCACGACGTCTCCCACTGATACTGGTTGCCGGCGCCGATGGCCAGGCTGGTACCACCGACCGAGGTGACCCAGGGGCTGGAGGTGGGGTAATCCACCTGGAGCTGATCCGAGCCGCCGTCCTCGACGTTCGGATCCTCGTATCCCGAGTCACCCGATGAGAAGTAGAACCCGATCCCCTCGACGGCTCCCGCCTCGAAGATCTGGTCCCACGTCGCCTTAGTCGTCGCCTGGTCGGACGGCTCGCCAAACGAATTGGACACAATGCTCGCCAGATGGCGGTTGACCATCTCAGCGTCGGCCGCGGCCAGGTCCTGATCCAGGCAACTGGCGGCGCCGACGTAGCGGACCTTCGCGTCCGGCGCCATGCCGTGTACGGACTCCACGTCGAGGGTTTCCTCGCCGTACCACCCCGAGGCTCCGCACTCGCTGGTGTACGACCAGGTATTCGACAGATACTGCTTGTACTGGCTCCGCTGGAACGGCTGGTTGCCGGTCACCCGGGCGAACTGGTTGGCGTCGCGCTCCATCGTCGGTGATGCGTACGCGTCGACGATGCCGACGGTCTGGCCACGGCCGGTCATGCCGGACGCGGTGACCCCGTAGGCCCCGCGAATCTGCTGCGGCGTGTAGCCGGCGACCGCCCACGGCCAATGCGCTCCGCCCGCCGTCGGCTCGTTGTCGGCCGTCTTCTGGCCGTAGTAGCCGGACGTGGGCTGCGCTACCCAATAGTTGGGATCCGGCGGCGGGAGCGTGTCCGCCTTGCGCATGAAGTGCGACCCGGTGTCCAGACCGGACACAGCCAGCACGTCGCCTGACAGCGAGGCCGGAACTGTCGCCGTCTGCTGCGGGGCCCGCGCCGCCGCTCCGCTCGGATCGGTGTAGCGGGCGAAGCTGACGCCGAACGCCTTGCTCGCCTGGTCGACCGTCCCGGACGCGGCGACGTAGGCGCCGATTCCGCCGGTCGCATCGGTGACCGTGAATCCTTGACGGGTCAGCCAGGACTTGACCGCCGTGGTCTCGGCGCCGGTCGGCCCGAAGCGGCTTCGCACCTGGGCGGCCGTCAGATAGGCGCCGTAGCTGGCGCTGCCGGGGACGGACACCGACTTGGCCAACGTGGCCAGGCCGGCCGGATCCTGTCCGGCGAGATAGACGCGCAGGTTGACCGTGCCCTTGGTCACGGCCGGCGCCGAGTGGCCCCGGGCAGTGACCGCCCAGCGCGGATGTGTGCCGGCGATGGCAGCGCGACCGGGCGCCGCTGTGGCCGTTCCCGTGCACGCGAGACCCCCGAGCACCGCCGCGCCGCCAATGACGGCACGCGCAAGCGACCGGGGGAAACGTACCTCAAGCAATTCCCCACCTCTTATGCAGAACGATTTACACGAGCACGGACGCCCCAACCCGGCCCGTGTTGGTCGGGCATCCTTTCACATAGCGTGAAAAGCTGCTCGGGAGCGATGAGTTCGTGGTGCTCCCCGGGTCAAAGTGACTGAAACCCACCATTCAGGAGGCCGCAGGATGAGCACCACCGCAACCAGGCTTCGCGAAATCAGCCTCGTATGCGTCGCGGCGAGCGACCAGGATCGCTCGATCGAGTTCTACGTCGACAAGCTCGGCTTCGAGAAGCGCACCGACATCCCGTTCGGGGGCGGCTATCGCTGGGTCGAGGTCTACCCGCCGAGCGGCACCACCGGGATCGCGCTGGCGCCGCCGCGTCCGGGCGAGGCCGTCCAGGCCGCCGAGACCGGCATCACGCTCACGACCGACGACATCGACGCCAGCCACGGTGAGCTGCGCTCCCGCGGGGTCGACGTCGACGCTGAGGTGGCCCGCATGGGCGACCCCGTCCCGCCGATGTTCTGGTTCCGTGATCCGGACGGCCATTCGCTCATGGTCGTCGAGCAGCAGGGCTGAGTCCGGCCGACCGTGACGGACCCCCGGATGCCGGCTCGGCCGTTCGGTCGGCCGGTATCCGGGCCGTTCATCGCTTGGGCTGCCAGAGGGCGATCTCGCCTGCGGCCGGCGTAGCGACAACGCTCCGCCACCCGGCCGGCCCCTCCCGGGGCTCGAGCAGGACCCGGGCGCCGAGAGCCTGTGCGCGCTCGGTCGTCGCATTGATCGCCTCGACCTCGACGTAGGGCAGCCAGACCGGCCGCGGGGTGGGACACTGCACGAGCCCGCCGCCCAGCTCATGGCCCAGGGGAAGTGCGACGTAGGTGCCGAATCGGGTCTCGATTCGCTCCGGCTGCCATCCGCACAGCCCGGTGTAGAACTCGGCGGCGAGCCGGAGGTCCCCGGTGTGCAGCTCCAGGTGGACGACGCGCTGGCGCATTCGCCCCTTAATGACCACGCCGGCGGCTCGGATTCATCGGGCGGCCGATGAGTTTTGCGTCGATCGCGGGTCTGTGGTCACAATGCAGGTGATGGGGGATCGAACAGCCCGCCACGGGACCCCCGCCAGCGACCGCGAGTTCGCTGCGCTCGTCGAGCCCCATCGCTCGGAGCTGCACGCGCACTGCTACCGGATGCTCGGATCCGTCTACGACGCCGACGACGCGCTCCAGGAGACGATGCTCCGCGCCTGGCGGGGCATGAAGGGGTTTCAGGGCCGCAGCTCGCTGCGCTCCTGGCTGTACACGATCGCCACCAACACCTGCCTGACCCAGATCACGCGGCGGCCCAAGCGCGTGCTGCCGCTCGACTACGGCCCCGCGGCCGATCCGCACACGCTCCCAGGCGCCCCGGCGGTCGAATCGGTGTGGCTGGAGCCCTACCCCGACGACTCGCTCGGCGTCCCGGACGGGCGAGCGGCGCCCGACGCCCGCTACGAGCAGCGCGAGGCGGTGGAGTTGGCGTTCGTGGCCGCCCTCCAGCACCTGGCGCCCAACCAGCGGGCGGTCCTGATTCTGCGCGAGGTCCTCGGCTTCTCGGCCAAGGAGGCCGCGGCGATGCTGGAGACGACCGTGGCGTCGGTCAACAGCGCGCTGCAGCGGGCTCGGGCGGCGGTCGAGGAGCGGGTGCCTGACCGCAGCCAGCAGGAGACGCTGCGGGCGATGGGGGACGATGGCCTGCGCCAGGTGGTCGACCGTTACGTCGACGCCTGGGAGCGCTGCGACGTCGACGCCTTCGCCGCGCTGCTCGTGGAGGACGCCACCTTCGCGATGCCGCCGCTCTCCACCTGGTACGAGACGCGGGAGGGGATCGCCATCTGGGCGCGCAACTCGCCGATGTCCGGCGACTGGCGCTGGCGCTCGGTCCTGACCCAGGCCAACGGCCAGCCCTCGCTCGCCTTCTACCACTGGGACGAGGCCGCCGGTGCGTCCCTACCCTTTGCCCTCAACGTGCTCGGCTTTCGGGGCGACCGGGTCAGCGATGTCACCGCGTTCATCGTCCGCTCCACCGACTCGGCGGACCCCGAGTCGTATGTTCGCTTCCCGGAGCAGGCCATGGACGCGCGCCGGCTGGCCGGGACGTTCGAGCGCTTCGGGCTCCCGGACCGCCTCAGCTGATGCTGAGGCGCGACCAGGTGAGACCGGAGACGTGGGCGATCGTGGCCGGTCGTCCCGCCCCCGAGCCCGGTGCTCCGCTCAACACGCCGATCGTGGCGGTCTCGACCTACACCCTGGGCGGGGAGCGGATCTACAGCCGCAACGAGGCCACCGATGGCTGGGAGGGGTTCGAGGCCATGCTCGGCGGTCTGGAAGGGGGCCAGGCGGTCGCCTTCGCCTCCGGGATGGCGGCCTGCGCCGCCGTGCTCGGCCAGCTTCCGACCGGCGCCCACCTGGTGCTCGGCGACGACTGCTACCAGGGCGTGGCCGGGATCGCCGAGTCCGGCGCCCGGACGTACGGCTGGCGCGTGGAGCGGATGCCCGCCGCCGACGCGCGCTGGGCCGACCGGGCGCAGGAGGCCGATCTACTGTGGGTGGAGTCGCCCTCGAACCCGTTGCTCGACGTGGCCGATCTGGCGGCCATCTGCGGGGCGCCGCGCCGGCCGGGCACCCGGATCGTCGTCGACAACACGTTCGCCACGCCCCTCGTCCAGCGGCCGCTTCAGCTGGGGGCCGACATCGTCGTGCACTCGGCCACGAAGCTGATCGGTGGGCACTCCGACCTGCTGCTCGGCGCGGCCGTCACCGCCGACGCGGAGGAGCTGGGCCGGCTGCGCACGGCGCGCGGCCTCAACGGCGCCACCCCCGGGATGCTGGAGTGCTTCCTGGCCCTGCGGGGGTCCCGCACCCTGGCGCTGCGGCTGGCCCAGGCCCAGGCATCGGCGGCGCAGCTCGCGGAGCGGCTGGACACGCACCCTGCCGTGGGGCGCGTCCGCTACCCGGGGTTCGGCACGATCGTCAGCTTCGAGCTGGCCGACGCGGCGGCCGCCGACCGCGCCTGCCGGGCCACCGGGGTCATCCGCCACGCCACGAGCCTGGGCGGCGTCGAGACCTGCATGGAGCGGCGCAGCGCCCATCCCGGGCAGGAGCACATCCCGCCCGGCCTGATCCGGCTGAGTACCGGATGCGAGGCGGTCGAGGACCTGTGGGCCGACCTCAGCGCGGCGCTCACTGCTCCGCGGGCCGGGTGAGCGGCGAGCGGTCGCCCACCGACCACACGTGGCCGAAGGGGTCGACGAAGCCGCCCTGGCGGTGCGGCCCCCACGGCGTCTCGTGCTCGGTGGGCCGATGCGACGAGGGCGCGCCCGCCCGGGCGGCGCGTGCGATGAACGCGTCCGGGTCGTCGACGAACACCTCGATCCGGGTGCTGGTGGTTCCGGCCTGACCCGGGCTCGTCTCGGCGGGGTTGGCCGGGTTGATCTCGTGCAGGAACAACGGGGCTCCGTCCACGTCGAGCCCAGCGACGCCGCCGAGATCCCACATCACGGTCGCTCCCAGCGCCTCCTCGTACCAGCGGACCGCCGCGTCCGCGTCGGGCACGATCAACATCACCGACAGCGCCGTGGGCTCGTTGGTCATCGCTTCAGCTTGCGCCATCCCCCGGCGCGGTTGTTGGCGATGATCGCGCGGAACATCGCGACCAGCGCGGGCCCGTTGATCGGCTCGTCCCGCCGGATGGCGATGGCGCGGGCGGTCTTGTTCTCATGGCCGGACGTGATGATCCCCTCCGGGTCGGGCACGATCCCGCCGTCGTAGAGGAAGACGTTGACGTGATCCTTGGCGGCGAGGAGAGCGCACACGTTCCCGTTCAGCACGAAGTACGGCTGCCGGGTCCGCTTGATCGTCTCCTCCACCTCCGGATCGGCTTGGTGGATGAGCTCCCGGACCTGGTGGCAGATCTCCTGCTGCCAGTCCGGCAGCGCGTCGATGTAGGCGTCGACCCGGGGATCGGCCGCGAAATGAGGCATCGACCCCATTCTCCTTCACGCGGTCTCCCAATTACCATCCCCGGGCAACGTGAACATCGGGGGTTGACATGACCGAAGTGGCCGGACGGCGCATGGCGGCTGAGATCGACGGGGACTTCGTCGTCTTTCTCATCGGCGCCCGCTTCAACAACAAGCTCGAGCTGGCGCGCAGCTTCGCCGACCTGGGCGGTCGGCGCGGTATGAAGCACATGCTCGACTACCTCGTGGCGCACCCGGAGAAGGGCCTGCTCGCCTACGAGATGGGGATCCCCACGATCGTCCAGTACTGGCGATCGTTCGAGCACCTCGAGGCGTTCGCCAACGACCAGGACGATCCGCATCTCGACGCGTGGCGCAACTACTGGCGGCGCGTGAGGCGGAGTGACCGGACGGGGATCTGGCACGAGACGTACCTGGTCCGCGAAGGCGCCTACGAGGCGGTGTACGGCAACATGCCGCCGCACGGGCTTGGGAAGGCGGGGCGGCTGGTACCGATGTCGGAGGCGTCCAGCGCCCGGGGCCGGCTGCGGACGCCGGTGGCGTAGGGCCGAGGAGCCCAAGCACCGCACCACGACGCGGGGCCGTCACAATCGCGGGGTGACGAGGGAGACCTTCTTCACTGTCCGCTACGTCGGAGGGCCGACCGCGCTGGTCGAGCTGGCCGGTACCCGCCTCCTGCTCGATCCGACGTTCGACCCGCCGGGCGATTATCCGATCGGCGAGCGGGTCCTCACCAAGACGGCCCCGCCGGCGGTCGCGCCGTCAGGGCTCGGCCGAGTCGATGCGGTCCTCCTGTCCCATGACCAGCATCCGGACAATCTCGATCGGCGCGGGCGGGAGTACCTGACCGAGGTTCCCGTCGTGCTTTCGACCGCGTCGGCTGCGGCCCGGCTGCCGGTGGCGGTCACGGCGCTGGCGAACTGGGACGAGGTGAAGGTGCCCGCGGCGGGCGGGCCGGTCGGACCGGCGTCCGGTGGCGCCCGGGTCGTCGGCGTCCCCGCCCAGCACGGGCCGGACGGGAGCGAGGAGCTCGTCGGCGAGGTGACCGGGTTCGTCGTGTCCGGAGGCGGCCGGACGGTCTACGTCAGCGGTGACAACGCGTCGCTCGACGTGGTGCGGACGATCGGCAAACGGCTCGGACCGTTCGATGCCCTGGTGCTGTTCGCCGGCGCCGCCCGGACCCCGCTGGCCGGCGGGGCGCCGCTGACGCTGACGAGCGAGGACGCCGCCGAGGCGGTGGACATCCTGGGCCGCCCGCCGGCGGTGCTCCTGCACTTCGAGGGCTGGGCGCATTTCTCCGAGGGAGCCGACGAGCTCCGGCAGGCATTCGCCCGGCGGGGCGTGTCGGATTGCCTTCACATCCCGGCCCCGGGGGAGCTCATCGAGTTGTGAGCGTGCTGGTCTGCCGGGGAGGTGTTTTGGCGGGCGGTGACGGGGTCTGGACTGGTCCCGGGGCGCCTGCGGCCATCCGGGGACGTGCAGAGCGCGTCAAGTCGCAGCCGGGCCTTGGGCGCGTGCCGCGATATGCATGCCCACCATACATGTTGCGGCCGACCCCTCGGCGGTGGTGGTGGTCTGCCCACCTTTGCGGCCGGAATTGCCCAAGGCGCAAGGCCGGTGGGTCCGCACGGCGGATCAACCACCGCGCACCGCGATGAATGGCGATTCACCGGCAACAGGTGCCGGTGAATCGACAATGTTGAGAGAGCCACCCATCCCGGCGGCGATGAATGGCGATTCACCGCCGAGGGGTGGCGGTGAATCGCCAAGGTCGAGGCCGGGAAGCGGCTAAGGTCCCGCGCCATGCTTCCGTTCCTCCGGTTGATCTCACTGCTCGGCGCGCTCGTGTTTCCGGCCGCTGTCGGCCCGGCGTCCACGGCGCCCGCGCCCGCGGCCGCCCCCGCGCCCGCGGCACCCCTCGCGTCCACGGCAGCCCCCGCGTCCACGGCAGCTCCCGCGTCCGCGGCGGCGTCGGCATCCACGGCGCCCCCCGCATCCGCAGCGCAGGCGGCGCGACTCCCCCTGGCCGGCAAGGTCGTCGGCATCGACCCCGGACACAACGGGCGCAACTTCGCCGATCCCGCGTTCATCAACCGCTTGATCTGGAACGGCCGTGAACGGGAGACGTGCGACACCACCGGCACTTCGACC
Organism: Solirubrobacteraceae bacterium; assembly: GCA_051985625.1. GTDB lineage: Bacteria > Actinomycetota > Thermoleophilia > Solirubrobacterales > Solirubrobacteraceae > Palsa-465. The sequence continues at coordinate 49,392 of JBPYFQ010000238.1, read as the reverse complement.
GACGGCGGCTACACCGAGGCCCGGTTCAACATCAACGTCGCGCGGTACCTGACTCGAGACCTCCACGCGGAGGGCGCCAGAACCGTCCTGACGCGCACGAACAACGCCGGGGTGGGTCCGTGCGTCACCACGCGGGCCCGGATCCTCGACCGCGCGCACGCCAACGTGGCCATCGACATCCACGCCGACGGCGGCCCGGTCGGCGGTCGCGGCTTTGCCGTGCTGGAGCCCGTGGCCGACGGCCCCAACAACCGGGTCATCGGCTCCTCCAAGCGCTTTGGGGCCGACCTGCGGCGGACGTACCGGGCGGTCACCGGGATGCCGGTCAGCACGTACGACGGCACGAACGGGATCGCCTTCCGGAACGATCTGGCTGGACTCAACCTGACGACGGTGCCGAAGGTGCTCATCGAGTGCGGGAACATGCGCAACGCCACCGACGCCGGGCTGCTCGTCCGAGCCTCGTTCCAACGGCGCGCGGCCCAGGCGTTCGCCCGGTCGATCACGCTGTTCTTGACGCGGCGTTAGCCTTCGACGCGGCCCGCGGGGCCGCCCAGGGCGGTGATCAGCCCGGAGAAGCTCTTGCCGGCCTCGCTGGCGCGGCTGTTGGCGTCGTCGGTGGCCGTCCACCGGCCCGTCTTCTCCGCGTAGGTCCTGGTGCTGCTGCCGGCGCCCCAGCCCAGCTCGATCCCGGTCGACCAGCCAGGAATGATCTTGGCCAGCACCTGGCCGGCGCGAACGTGCTGTCCGAACCGCAGGCCCGGTGCCGGGTTGATCCCCTCGGCGTAGTAGACAAAGCAGCCGGCGTCCGGGCCGGTGAGCAGCCGGTACTCGATGAACGCCCCCGGCCATCCGGTCGCGCTGGTGCCGACGTAGGTGATCTTGCCGTCGCCGATCGCCGACAGCCTGCCGGTGCCGGCGTAGTCCACGCCCTGGTCGATGCGCTCGCCGATCAGGGTGTCCCCGGCCAGCGGGTTCACGTAGCCGCTGGCCTTCGGCACCGGCCGGCAGGTCGCGACAGGTAGGGCCGCCATCCGGTTCGAACCCGGCGCGATCTCGCCGGGGTTCCGCAGGGGGGTGACGTGGCGCCGTGCGATCCGCGCGGCCGTGAACCCGGCCGACGCCTGCGCCCCGTGGCCGTCGACCAGGCCTCCCACCGTGATCATGATCACGGTCAGCGCCAGGATGCCCCAGCTGCCGACGGCGAGCAGCCTGGGCTGGCTGGTCAGCCGGCGCCGGCGCCGGCGGCCGTGGTTGCGGGTGCGCGTCGCGGGGCGCGCGTCCCTCCGATGCTCGGCGGGGGAGGGCTCGCTGGGCCGGCGGTCGGGCCGCGGCCGGTCCGGGCGCCGCGGGTGCTCGGCGCGCGCGTGGCGGCGGGCGTGCTCAGGCTGTGCGGAACGGTGCGCGTGGTCTGTCTGGACGGAGCGGCGGCCCTGCTCAGCCTGTGCGGAGCGGCGGCCCTGCTCGGCCTGGACGGAGCGGTGGCTGTGCTCCGCCTGGAGGGGGCGGCGGCCCTGCTCGGTCTGCCCGGAGCTGGGCAGCTTCCCTCTGCGGGCCAGCGAACGCTCCAGTGACTCCTGCCATGGATCAACCTTGCCGAGGTCGCGCACGGCCTCCACATACCTCCCTGTGTTTGAGCAACGGAAGCCTGCGGGGTTAGCTGACGGGCTCGCGCGGTGCGCTACGCCAAAACGACGGCGATTCGCCCCGGGTGACCTGCTGATCACAGTGGGTCCCCCGCTCGCCGGCCACGGATGGCTCGGCGACTCGGCTTGTTATGTGCCGCGGCACCCTACCATCACGGCGGGCGGAACGGGAGCAGCCCGGAATGCCCCGGGCGCCACCGGCTTGAGCGGCGACTGGTGCCCCTCAGTGGGTGCCCCGGCCGGCGGCCTGTTACGCGGGACCCTCGTTCCCCTCCACGGCCGGGCCGTGCTCGTCTGCGCCCGCGTCCGGTCCGGCGGGCTCCGGCTCCTCTTCCACCAGCGCGGCGAGGTGGTCGAGAGCCATCCGCGTACCGAGTTCGTTGTCCTCGGGCGTGACCCCGCTAGGGATGCCCTCGTGGGTCATCACGACCTCGGTGCCCCCGTTCGCGTCGGCCAGCGTCGTCGTGATCGTCATCTCGCCGCGCAGGCTCGGATCGCGGCTCTCGAACTCGAGCACCTCCACGACCTCCTCGTCCTGGGTGAGCCGCCGGAACTGGCCGTGGTAGGTGTCGGTGTGGGCGGTCGTCTTGCCGGTGCCGGTCGGCGTGTCGTAGGTCAGGGAGACGCGGAACACCCCGCCCTCCCGCCCGTCGAACTCGTGGATGACCGAGCTCATTCCGTCCGGGACGCGCCACCGAGTCAGGGCGTCAGCGTCGAGGAGCGCCCGGTAGACCTCGGACCGCGGCGCGCGTATGTGCCGGCTGATCCGGGTCGAGCTCACGGATCGAGTCTATGGCTCCGGAACGCCGGATGCGACGGCAGGCCCGCTCACGCGCGCAGGCGCGAGATCAGACCCGGGGACGCCGGGCGGGCGCCGGGTGGGGCGTCGGCCGCCGCGCGCGGGTCGGCCGGGCGTCGGCGATGCGGCCGTGGTCGCGCAGCCTCACCCGGGAGGGCTGCGCATCCGGCATCGGGATCCGGTCGGACGGTCCGCTGGGCGTGGGGGGTGGTTGACGCGGCGGACCTCCCGGGCCGTCGTCGTGCTCTTCTTCGTCATCGCCGGGCGACGACCCGCGGCTGACGAGCAGCGGGAAGAAGAGGAGGGCCAGCACGACCACCAGGTAGGCAATGCCGATCAAATCGAAGCCGCCCACATCCGGTCCCCTGGGCATCGTCACATCGTACGCCCTTGCAAGCGTCGGCCATCACCCTTTCCGTACGAACCGGCCGCGGCCCGGCGGGCTGGTAGGTTCGGCGCCGTGACGCCGCCCAGCGTCGTTCCGCCCGTCGAGGTCGAGCTGTTCACCGACCCGGCGTGTCCGTTTGCGTTCTCGGCCGAGCCCGCGCGCCAACGGCTGCGCTGGCACTACGGAGACGGCCTGCGGTGGATGCCGCGGATGATCGTCCTCACCCTCGAGGACGGGGAGGCCGAGAAGCTGGCTGCGGGCGCTCCCGGTCTTCAGCGCCGGTATGGGATGCCGATCGACCCGGCGCCATATCCGCGTCCGGCGTCGTCGGAGCCGGCCTGCCGAGCCGTGGTCGCCGCCCGCGTGCACGCGCCCGACCGCGCCGAGCGCCTGCTGCGGCGGTTGCGCGTGCGGGTCATGCGGGGCGGGCTGCTCGACGACCCGGAGCTGATCGCCTCGGCGGCCGGTGACGCCGGGCTGGACGCGGGCGCGCTGGCCGCCTGGGCCCGGACCCCCGAGGTGGAGGCCGCGCTGCAGTCGGACGTCGCGGAGGCCCGGGATCCGTCGGCGGCCGCCCGGGCGCTCGACCACAAGCTGGGCGGGCCACCGGCGCAGCGGCGGTACACCGCGCCCACGTACATCATCGGGGACATCGCCGTCCCGGGCTTCAACCCGGTCGAGGCCTACGAGGTCGCTATCGCCAACGTCGCCCCGGACCTCCCGCGCGGGCCCAGGCCGGCGTCGGTCGAGGAGCTGCTGGCCTGGGCCGACGAGCCGCTCGCCACCGCCGAGGTGGCGCTCATCATGCAGACCCGAATCGAGGCCGCCCGCGCCGCCCTCGGCAAGGTGGCGCGGTTCGAGCCGGCCGGCGCGGACGGCTACTGGACGCTGCCGCCCGCCTGACCGGCCGCGCCCGGCCGTCTACTGCGTAGTAACCGCGCCGGTCTTGAGATCGACGGCGAAGCCGTCCTTGGTCGGCTTGGCCGCCTGGGAATGGAAGGTGCCGCTGAGCGTGGGGTTGCCGCGGCCGCCCATGTCGACGGTCAGGGTCAGGTAGCCCAGCTCGAAGATCGGGTCGAGCTCCATGCGGTAGTTGCCGAAGTCGACGGGGGCTTTGGGGAGGCCGCTGCGCGGGCGATGCTGGAGGTGGCCGCCGCTGCCGGCCACAACGTAGGGGATCTGACGGCCGTTGAGGCTGCGGGTGAAGCGCTGGTACAGGTGGGCGTGGCCGGAGAGCACCGCGTCGGGCCACACGCCGACCCGGGCGCACACGGCGTCGATGTCGTTGGCCATGACGGGCGAGCTCCCGTGGGTGGAGTCGACCGACACGGGCGGGTGGTGGACCGTGACGATGATGGCCCGCTTGAGCTGGTCATGCTCAGGCTTGAGGCGCGTCAGCTCGTTGCCGAGGAAGGTGAGCTGGTCGTCGGGCAGCGCGAAGCGCCCGCCCTGGGAGGAGATGACGCCAGGGTGTTCGAGCACGTTGGAGTACAGCCCGATGATCGAGACGAACGGGGCGTCGAGCGTGAAGTACACGCCGGGCTGGGTCATCGTGGTGCGGGCGATGCCGGGCGCGTCCGGCGAGGGGGTCGGGGCGGTGGCGCAGAAGTTGCGCAGGAACCCCTGCAGCGTGGGCGCGACGGGAGCCGTGGTGCTGGGGCCGTAGACAGCGCCGTCGTGATTTCCGGCGATGGCGAAGATCGGCCGGTCGTAGCGCCGGAACGGCTCGTAGAACTGGTCGTAGTAGTACTGGTCCTCGCCGAAGTTGTAGACCACGTCACCGAGGTGGAAGAGAAATGCCGGGCCCTTGGCGCCGGCCTCGGTCACCTCGTCGGCCATGGCATCCGCGACCTGCGCCTCCGGGTTGATCAGCGCGGTCGCCGAGGCGCCGGTGTCGCCCACGGCGTGAAACGTGATCGCCTGCGTGGAGGCGATGGGGCCGAGCAGATTCGGCCCCAGGATCGTCGTCAGGTCGATGCGCGGCGGGTCGGGCAGCGGCGGCGGGAACGACTGGATCTCGTTGCGGTGCGCCGCGTAGTAGCCGGTGTTGTAGTACCGCTCGTCGACGTTGGGCTCGTGGAACGAGACCTCGTCCGGGCCGGGGTCGGGGTCGGCGAACAGCCGCTGCGGATCGGCGAACAGGTGCCGGGCAGTCGCGTTGCCCTGGACATGCCCAACCAGGCCCTCCACTGAATCGTTGCGCTTGCGGGACCTTCGCCGAGCCGGCGGCACCTGGCACCTCCCGTTGTGACCTTGCTGTCCCGGGCACCCTACGGCCGCGCGCGCCGGCCCGCGAAATCGTCCTGTGAAGCGCGCGGGGGCCGGGTTTTCCGCCCGCGCGGGTATAGGGATGGAAGACCATGTTTGCGCGGGTATCGCATCGGCTGCGCAGTCCACTCACGTGGGCGGGCCTGACGCAGTTGGGGAAGACCGCGTTGGCGGCCGTGGTGGCTTGGGTTCTGGCCGTCAACGTGTTCCATCTGACGCAGGCGTTCATGGCGCCGTGGGCCGCACTGCTGACCGTGCACGCGACCGTGTTCGGAACGCTCAGACGGGGCCTGCAGCAGGCCGGGGCAAGCGTGCTGGGGGTGCTGATCGCGTACGCGGCATGGCGCCTCTTCGGCCTTGACTCGATCTCGCTGGGAGCCGCCGTGCTGGCCGGCCTGGTGGTTGGCTCGATGCCCGGGATCCGGTCCGAGACGACGACCGCGGCGACAGCGCTCCTTGTGCTCACGACCGGCTACATCGACCGGAGCGGCATGCTGGCCGCGCGCCTGGCGGACACCGGTATCGGAATTATGGCGGGGCTCCTCGTCAACCTCCTCGTTTGGCCGCCGCTGCGCGACCGGAGCGCCGCCAACCAGATCGACGTCATCGATGACCGCGTCGGCGAGTTGCTGGTCGAGATCGCCGCGCAGCTGGAGCGGGGCGTCAGCGCCGATGACGTGGAGGGGTGGATCGCCCGAACCGACGAACTGGACAACGACATCGAGCGCGCCTGGACGGTCATCGGGGAGGCGCGGGAGAGCGGACGGCTGAACCCGCGCCGCTCGGTTCCGCAGAGGATGCAGGCGGCGGAGGGCATGGTGCCGATCGTCGGTCGCCTCGCTCAGGCGGTGGCCGAGACGCGCAGCATGGCTCGCACGATCCGGATTGCCCGGATCCCCCCCGACGAGTGGGACCGGGGCTTCCGCGAGCCATGGCTGGACCTGCTTCACAGATCCGGCGCCGCGGTCGTCTCCGCCGACACCGAAGGAGTCAGAGCCGCCCTGGCCGAACTCAACACGCTGGCCAACCGGCTGGGCCCAGAAGAGCTGCACGACGACCTCTGGCCGGTCTACGGCGCGCTGCTCATCAACCTGCGCAACGTGCTCGATGCGCTCGACGCAGTCGCCGAGGCACAGCCCGTACAGATTGCGTCACCGACGCTGGTGTGACCGCGGCCGCCCGGCCACTGTGGACACGGGCGGCCGCGGGCACTGCACGGTTTGCGCCGGTAACGTCAGCCCGCCGTGGCTGATTTCTGCGCCACGACGGCAACATAGTGCAACGGCTCACCGTTCATGCCCAGCCGGTGCGGGTACCGGAGCTCGGCATGCTGAACCAGGGTGCCGGACGCCGTCATGTCATCCAGCATGTCAGCAAAGCCGCTCGGGTCATTGCTGGTCACGAACCGGTCACGGATGTTGAAGGCCACCCACCCATCCGGAGTGACCAGATCCAGGGCGGCCTGGAATGCGTCCGGCGGAATGTCGGCCCAGCCGAGCGCGGCGACACACGTCAGGCAGTTGAACTTCGCCGCCTTGAGCTCGCTCTGGACCTCGGGCCCAGGCTTGGTGATGTCAAGGGCGTAGTAGGAGTCGTAGACCTCCGGCCGGTCGCGTTCGGCCGCGTCCTTGGCCTCCTCAAGCTGATCCAGCCCGACGATGTAGTCGGCGCCGATGCGTGCCAACTCCTCCGCCACCATCCCATTGCCGGCGCCGAAGTCGGCGACGCGCAGATCACCTGGATCTCCGTCGTGCTCCCGGAGCGTCTCGTGCAGGAGGTCGACCACCACCTCGGGCGACCTGCAGCACAGCGTCTCGGCGAAGAGCCGCTCGTAGAGACCGGGGATCTTGTAGATCTCGGCGTAGTCGTGGAAGCGAATACGCCGCCGGCGGTCGCCCGCCTCGATCTCGAAGTACTCCTGGTCCTGCGGCACCGCACCATCAGTTGCGGCGGGAAGGTGAATCGTGGGCTCGTCCTTGGGCAGAGTGGACATGCGATCCTTTTCATTGCTCCGTCGCCAAAAGAGGCGACCTAATCGTCGCAACCATGCCTGTGAGGCGCGCGACGTTGCGGCTGACGGCGACAGCTGGTTCTGGCCGCCAGGCACCTTGACGGTATCGCATCTGGTCGACGAGGTGCTCTATGGCGCGGCCGCGCCACGTCAGCAACCCGATCCAGCGGCGGGGCGGCGGACCCGGCGATCGCCCCGCGACGCGCGGAGCGCGGCGGAGACGGCCGTGACATGTGTGGTGTGGCGCACACCCGGGGGCTCCTGACAGCTGTCGTGCATTTGGCGCAGCGTCCCGTTGGTGAACGCAGCCTGCGTCACCGTTACCCGGCTGTTATGCCGCCGTGTGTATACCCGGCGACATGCGCCGTAAACCACTTGTCGTGGCGGCCGCGATCGTCGTCGTTCTAGCCATCGCCGCCTGCGGGTCATCCGGCGGGTCGCACGGCTCGCCGAGCCCGCCCGGCCCTCCTGGCGCGGTCAGATACGCCGACTGCATGCGGTCGAACGGCGTACCGAGCTTCCCCGATTCTGGAGGCGGGCTCGTGATCCCCAACGACATCAACCCCGCCTCGCCCGCGTTCCGGAGCGCCCAGCAGGCCTGTCAATCGCTCATGCCGGGCCCGGCGCCGCGCGCGCCCGCCACTGAGCAGCAGAGGGAGACGCTGCTCGCCATGTCGCGCTGCATGCGCGCACACGGCGTCTCGGGCTTCCCGGACCCGGTCGACACACGACCGGGCAGCCCGGCCGGCCTGGCGATGGCGTTCGGCCGCCCCGGCGCGTTTCTCGTCATCCCGAAGTCGCTCAACCCGCGGTCCCCGGCGTTCCGGCGGGCAGCAGGCGCCTGCCGGCTGCCGGGCACAACCGGAGAAGGCGCCAAGCTCGCGTAGCGAAGCCTCACCGCCGCGCCGCAGCCATACTCGGCCACACCGGCCCATGCCCGGTGTGTCACTTCGGGCGAGCGGACGCCAGGTGACACATGCCACTTCGCGTGCGCGCGGGTAACGAAGCGGGACCCGGAACATCGCTGCACATGTCACCCACGCGTCGGTCAGCATCAGACCGCTTCTCGTCGCTGGAGGATCTGGGGGAGACGCTGGACCTCGACGGCGGGACCGTAGAGCGACTGCGGGGGCGCGCGGTGTTGCTGCCGCGTACCTAGACGTATTCGTCTCGCCGCCGCCACCACGCCCCGGTCTCGTTGCGTCCCTTCGGCGCTCGGTCCAGCCACTGGTACATGCCCCACAGCGCGTCCACGCCGCGGGCGTACGTCGAGTAGGTGTGGTAGACGACGCCGTCCTCGAGCGCGAACGCGCTCATGCCCGGCTGCTCCCGCAGGTAGGTGGCGGTATCGGTGCCGGTCATCGCGGCGTGCTGGAGGGGAGTGCTCCGTCCGTCGCCCGTCTGGAGCCACGTGGTGTCCCGCGTGGCGTAGTTGTAATCGATGGTCCCCGACTGCTGCTGGTCCTCGGTGAACGAGGCGTTGAAGTCGAAGTTGAAGTCGCTGTCCAGCGACGACGCCCAGCGGAAGGTCCAGCCCATGCGGCGCTTGTAGGCCTGCAGCGCGGCGATCGGGGCCCGGGACACGGCGATCAGTCCGACGTCGTGGTGCTCCAGGTGCACGGCGGAGCCGTTGAAGCCGTCGGCGATCGCCGAGCAGGACGGGCAGCCGCCCGTGTACTCGGGTCCGAACATGAAGTGATAGACGAGCAGTTGCGAGCGACCGCCGAACAGGTCGGCCAGCGACGCAGCGCCGTCCTCGGTCTGGAAGCGGTACTCCTTCTCGACGGGGACCCAGGGCAGCTCTCGACGCTGTCGGGCCACGTCATCGCTATGGCGGGTCAGTGCCTTCTCGGCCTCGAGCAGGTCCAGGCGGGCAGCCAGCCACGCCTCGCGGGTGGTGGTGGGGTGGGTGGTCATGGTGTTTCTCCTTGTGGTCTAGGTGGCGGCGACGGCGATGCCGAGGGCGACGATCGCGAGCGCCAGAGGCACGTCGACGGCGGGACGAGGGGGGAGCAGCTTCTGGGCCAGCACGACGAGCGCGACCGCGGCCATCAGCGCCACGCTCATGACGTCCAGGGCCACGAGCACGAGCATCAGCCCGATGCTCGAGCCGACGCAGTACACGCCGAACTGAAGGCCCGAGCGGACGCGCTCACGGCAGCGCCGGCGGCACTCCTGCTTCAGCGGCGTCAGCTCGTACAGGCCGGCGCCGACGATCAGCGCGCCGGCGGCCACGGCGCTGGGCGGCCGGTACAGCAGGCACATAGCCACGGCGGCGAGGGCCCAGAGGCCGAGGTACGAGCCGGCGAACACCGGCGCTGCCAGCACGCCGTCGCGGTCTCGCGCCCTTCGCGCGATGGCGGGGATCGCGCCCGGCAGCATCATCGCCGCCATCATCGGCACCATCGCGCCGAGGGTGGGTTGCATCGGCATGCCGGTCATTGGGTCAGCCCCAGCCTGGCCGGCGAGTTGAGCCGCAGGTCCGGGAGCGTCTCGCCGGTCTCGAGCATGGTCTTCAGGTTGGCCAGGACGCGCGGCCAGCCCTGGCTGATCAGCGAGCCGGTGACGCCGCCCGGCTCCAGGTGGTCGTGGGTCACGGTAAGTCTGACCTGGTCGCCGAGCGGCTCGATCTCGAACGTGACCCTTGAGCGCGGTTCGGCGGCCAGGCGGTCGCGGGCGTCGTGGGTCAGATCAAGCGTCGCGGCCCATTCCGGGGTGAACGTCTGCCACGTGTAGGAGAGGCGGCGGTAGGGCTCGGACTCGAGGACCACCTGCTCCGGGTCGGCGATCGTCACGCCGCGCGTGTGCCAGGTCATCCCGGAGCCCGGCTTCCAGTCGGAGTCGAAGCTCATATCCCAGTAGCGTTCGGTGAACGCCGGCTCGGTCAGCGCCTGCCAGAGGCGTTCGGGAGTGGTCCGGATGTAGGTCGTGTAGACGAATGAGGGGTGCTCCACGGGGCTGTCCTCCAATGCGCGTTTGAGATCGGCGAGCGCGTGGACGCGATCCTGGTCGTACCGCGTGATCCAGCGTTCGGTGATCTCGTTGATGGGCGCCGCGTTGAGGTAGTGGTGCTTCTCCCGGCCGCGGCGGACGGTGGTGATGAGGTTGGCCGCCTCCAGCACGGCGAGGTGCTTGCTCACCGACTGGCGAGCCATGTCCAGCCGGGCGACGAGCTCGCGCAGCGTCTGGCCGTTCTGCTCGTTCAGGCTGTCGAGCAGGAGCCGCCGGCTCGGATCGGACAACGCCCGGAAGACCTCATCAAGGTGCGAATAGGCAGCCATTAGGCTGCATATAATAGGCAGCCGTGCGGCTGCCTGTCAAGGATGAGCCCGCCGGCAGCGCCGGATCAGACCCCGGCGATCATCCGCCGGTCGGCGATCTTCTGCCCGACCGTGATCGGTTTCAGCAGCCCCAGCTTCGACAGCGCCTGCGTTCCCTCCGCCAGCGTCGACAATCGGGACCGGCCGCTCCCGTCGAACGCGCGGCGCTCGACGAGCTCCAGATACCAGTCGATCGTGGCGGTCAGCGTCTCGTCGAGCGGGCGGACCCGGTAGCCCAGCTCGCGCTTCGCCTTGGCCGAGGAGAACCGCCAGTCCTGGGCCATCAGCTGGTAGCCCTCCGCCGCCACCAGGCCGGGCACACCAAGCGCGTCGGTGACCTGCGCCACCTGCGCGATCTCCCGGGGCAAGACGACGACCGGATGATGGACGCCGGAGAGATGGGCGACGCGATCGATCAGCGCAGGCCACGTCGAGTTGTGGCCCCCCAGGACATACCTCTCGCCGGCCCGGCCGTGCTCCGCGGCCAGGACGTGGCCGAGCGCGACGTCCGCGACGTCGACGAAGTTCATCGGCGCCGAGATCACTGCCGGCAGCCGGCCCCGAAGGTAGTTGCCCACGGTCCGCGCCGAGATCTCGTACCGCCGCGCCCGGTCGACCGGAGCGCCGAGCACGTAGCCGGGATTGACGACGACCACGTCGATTCCGTGACGAGCACCGCCTTCCAGCGCCGCTCGTTCTCCCTGGTGCTTGGAATCCGGATAGGTCAGCCCCATCCACTCCTCCGGATACGTCGTGCGCTCGTCGGCGGGCTCGTCGCCGGCCGGAAGTCCAATCGCCGAGATCGACGAGGTCACGACTACCCGCCGGCAGCCTTCGGCCGCTGCCGCCTCCACCGCCAGCAGCGGGCCCTGGGCATTGACCCGCCAGGCACGGTCAGTCGGCCGCGACCCGACGTAGCCGGCGGCGTGGAACACGACGTCGACCCCACGGAACGCCCGCCGGAGCGCGGCGTAGTCGCCGACGTCTGCCTGGACCGGACGCGCGTCGCACCCGGCCAGTGCCTCGAGGCGGCCCGGCGTCCGGTAGGCGACGCGGACGTCATCGCCCCGTTCGCAGAGCAGCCGCGCCAGGTGGGCACCCAAGAAGCCCGTCCCGCCCGTCACGCACACCTTCATGGACGCTCTCCTCCCGGTTGGAGTATTCGAGCGTCCCAACCCTAACCCACCGATTTCCAGACTGCAATCAGCTGGGCGCTGCGCCCCGGGCCGGAGTCGCAACGAGGTGGGCGCCGCGCCCGGGCCCGGAGCCACGGAGCGCGGGCCAAGCCGCCGGTCAGCGCGCCCGAACGTGACCCGAGGCCAGCCGCCCGAACTCGAACGCCGCGGTTCCGGTGGTCACGACCGGGTCCTGCTCGGCGAACGCGCGGAGCGCCGCCTCGTCCTCGGTGTCGACGACGGCGAGGCCGAAGGAGTCCTCTTCGGTGAGGACGGGCCCGAAGACGACCATGTCGCCTCGCTCCAGATACGGGCCCCAGTGGGCGGCGTGGCGGCCCATGATCGACCGCTCGGCGTCGGTCATGGTCTGGGGGAAGTCCGGGCGCGGAGCTATGAGGCGAAGCACGAAGGTGGGCATGCGGCGGACTCTACGCCCGCCCGGTGGCCTGATCTGCAGGCGCGGTCATCCCTTGAGGTGGAACGGGACGCTGGTCACGACGATCCCCTCGTGACGGATCAGGATGCGCCGCAGTCGCTGGGCGATGCGGCCGTGCAGGATCGACTCCCACCGCCGCGCAGGGACGATCTCCGGCACGACCACCGTCAGCGTGATGTCGGGCTGCTGCCGATACAGGGCCTCGATGTAGTTGGCCAGCGGGGCGACGGTGGCGCGGTAGGGCGAGACGACGACCTCCAGTGGCAGGTGGGCGCCCCAGACCTCCCAGTAGCGGCGAAAGCGCTTGCCCTCCTCCTCGCTGGGGCTGACGTGGACCGCCAGCACGGGCACCGGGAGCGAGGCGGCGTAGGCCAGTGCCCGGAGCGAGGCCAGGTCGAGCACCGCCACCGGCACGACGATGAAGTGCTCGATCTCGCTCGGCGCGTCCTGCTCCTCGGGCGCGGGACGGCGGCCGTCCCCGTCGGGGTGTGGAGGGGAGGGGACTGCCGGGGGCACCACGAGCGCCTCGTCCGCCCGGGGCGCGAGCTGACGACGAGCCTGCTGGTAGTGGCGGTGGATGCGCAGGCAGGCCAGCACGATGAGCGGGATCAGCACCACGACGAGCCAGGCGCCCTCGGTGAACTTGGTGACCGCGGCGATGATGGCGACCGCGCCGGAGAGCACGGCGCCGACCAGGTTGATGGCCAGCGCACGCCGCCACCCGTGCTCGCGATGGCGCCGCCAGTAGGCGACCATCCCGCTCTGAGCCAGGGTGAAGGCCACGAACACGCCGACGGCGAACAACGGGATCAGCGGCTCGGTCTGGCCGTTGAAGGCGGCGTACAGGATCGCCGCCGGGACGGCGAGCACGACGATGCCCGCGGTGAACGCCAGCCGGTCGCCCAGCCGCAGAAACGCCATCGGGGCGTACCGGTCCCGCGCCATGAAATACAGCAGCCGCGGGAAGCCGTTGACGGCGGAGTTGGCGGCGATCAGCAGGATCGCGGTGGTGGCGATCTGGACATAGGCGTACAGCACGCCGCTGCCCAGCGTGCGATGGGCGATCTGGGACAGGACGGTCTCGGTGCCAGGGGCGATCCCCTCCAGGTAGGCGACCACGACCACGCCGACGAACATCGAGACCAGCAGCGCGATCATGATCGTCAGGGTCCGACGGGCGTTGTCGGCCTCCGGCGGCTCGAACACCGGCACCGCGTTGGAGATCACCTCTATGCCGGTCATCGCGGTCGCGCCCGATGAGAACGCGCGCAGGATCAGCAGCACCCCGAGCGCCTCGGTGGCGTGGCGCGGGGGTGGGGCGACGGCGTGGAAGCCGTGCGTCGCCGAGTCGACCAGCCCGACGGTCACGATCAGCCCGACGGCGGCGATGAACATGTACGTGGGCGCGGCGAACAGCGCGCCGGCGGCCCGCACTCCGCGCAGGTTCCCGAACACCAGGACCACGATCACGACCAGCCCCAGAGGCACCGTCACCGACGTCGCCGACGGTATGGCCGAGGTGATGGCCGCCACCCCCGATGCCACCGACACGGCCACGGTGAGGATGTAGTCGAGGATCAGCCCGGCCGCGGCCAGCAATCCCCAGTTGGCGCCCAGGCTGTCCTTGGCCACGATGTAGGAGCCGCCGCCGTGTGGGTAGGCCCGGATCACCTGGCGGTAACCCAGGCCGACGGCGAGCATCAGCACGACGAGCACCGCGGCGATCGGGAGCGAGAGCTTCAGCTCGGCGCTGCCGGCCAGGACCAGGACGGCCATCATCGCCTCGGGTCCGTAGGCCACCGATGACAGGGCGTCGGGCGACAGCACCGGGAGCGCGAGCAGCCTCGACATTCGCTCCTCGGCGATCGCCGTGCTTCGCAGCGGCGGCCCGATCAGCCCCCGCCGGGCCAGATAGCCGGCCCGTCCCAGTCTGGAGGCCGGCGCGTCGGCACGAGGGGTGGTTTCGATGTCGTCCGGGTCGGCGGTGCTGCGAATGCTGACGAACACGCTGCGCTGCGCCGGCTGGTCGACCAGGTACTTGAGGTGGGGGTCCACAGGCAGCGTGCGCTCCCAGGCCTCGCGGCCCGGCATTCGGTCCGCCCACTTGCGGCCCACCTCCCGCAGGCCGCTCACCTGCCGCTCGTCAAGCGCGGGCAGTTGCGCGTCGGGTGTGATCGACGCGTCGGAGGCCTCGCTGCCCGCGGATGTGGAGCGTGGCTGGTCCCCCATCCCGTGAAGAATCTCAGCCCGGGAGCGTCACCTGAAGGGCGGGGCGGCTCAGCGGGCTTCGGTCCCGGTGCCGGGCGCCCCCGGCAATCGGGCTTCAGCGCCGGTGCCGGGCGCCCTCGGCAATCGGGCTTCAGCGCCGGTGCCGGGCGGCCCCTGGAAGCGGGCTTCAGCGCCGGTGGCCGTTGCCGGGGCCCGCCGGGCCCGCGGAGCGACCGGCTGCGCCGGTGTCGGATGCTCCCCGCGTTGCCGAGCGGGACGATCGAGCCGCGGTACGGTCCGGCCCCGGCGGCGGACCAGGCTGGCGTAGCCGATCGCGCCGCCGAGCGACGGGATCCAGAAGGCGATGGCGTGGTAGACGAGAACCACCGCCACGGTCCTGACCGGCGGGGTCCCGTACAGGATCAGCGCGCCGGCCAGACCGCCCTCCAGGACGCCGATCCCGCCCGGGATGGGGATCATCGTGGCCAGGTACCCGACGAGGTATCCGAGCGTCAGCGCTCCAAACGGGACCGCGTAGCCGACGCCGCGGAACAGGCAGGCCAGCACGGCCATGTCGAAGTACAGGTAGCCGAGCGCTCCCAGCAGCCGCCAGTTGCCACCGCGGGCCCCGCGCCATGCCTCGGCGACCCCGTCGATCAGGCTCTTGGCTCGCCCACGCCCGACTCTGCGGCCGCGGCCGAGCGCGGGCGCGGAGGCGATCAGCACCGTCAAGGGCGCGGCGACGGCCAGAGGCAGCAGCACCACGAGCAGGCCCGGCTCGCCCCGCTCGGGAATGAGGAGCAGCAGGCCCGTCCCGATCACGAGCGCCAGCACGTTCACCGCGGAGGTGAACCAGAACAGGCCGCCGGACCGCACCACGATCTCCCTGACGCCCAGCCCCTCCCGGCCGAGGAGCAGCCCACCGATGGCGTAGCTGGTGATACCGCCCCCGGGCAGCAGAGCGCCCGAGCCCTCCTCGATCCAAGCCACCCGGCGCGCCACGCCGGGAGTCACCGAGTCGAAGAACGCGCGGAAGACGACAACAAACGCCGTGCATGACGCCACCTCCAGCCCGACGGCCGCCGCCGCCCACCAGCCGTTGACCTCGTCGAGCTCCGCGCGGACCGACCCCAGGGTCGGTACGGCGAGGACCGCCGTGATGACGGCGACGGTCAGGGTCGCCATCACCAGCAGCCGCCGCAGGGCCGGCGCGATGCTCCCAGACAGGCCAGGGGGTGGGCTCATTGCGCCCGCAACCATACCATAACCGGACCGCGTGGTCCGCTACCGAGGACCGAAGTTGTCACCATCGATCGACAACGCGGCCCCGGGCGGGTTGTCGGGGATGCTCCGGCCCTCGGTGCGGGCTCTCAAGACCGAATACGCGGCGACGGTTCGACCGCCGTCGAGTATCGTGGCCGACCTAAAGGGCATAAAGTCGATTGAGTTAGTAGTATTTAGTTCCGCATGAGCCAGCCCCCCAGATTGAGGAGCCGACAGAGTGAGCACCGCTGATACATCCCGCCAGGCGCTGGGCGCCGTTCGCACCGGAGTTCCTCGCGCGCTGCCGAGGAGCGCGGACCGGGGCGGTCGGAGCGGACGCCGGCCGGCGCGGGGCGCCCTGCGGATCATCAGCCCGCTGGTCGTGCTGGCGCTGTGGCAGCTGGTCAGCGCCCTGTCCATCATCTCGCCTGACCGCCTCCCGCCGCCCACGCGGGTGTGGGACGAGGCGGTGACGCTGATCACGACGAACCAGCCGGCCTACGGAACGCTGCAGGGGGCGATGCTCGTCTCGCTGGAGCGCTTCGCGCTCGGGTTCGCCCTCGGCGGCGGGGTCGCCCTGGTGCTGGCGGCGATCGCCGGCCTGAGCCGGGTCGGGGACCTGGCGATCGACCCGATCGCCCAGATGATCCGGACGCTGCCGCTGTTCGGGCTGATCCCGGTGTTCGTGGTGTGGTTCGGGATCGGTGACCTGCCGAAGCTGCTGCTGATCGCGCTCGGCGCGAGCGTCCCGCTGTACCTGAACACCTACGCGGGGATCCGTTCGGTGGACGGGCGCTTCCTCGAGTTGGGCCACGTCCTCGGCCTGCGGCGATGGGAGCTGTTACGTCACGTCGTGCTCCCGGGCGCGCTGCCCGGGGTGCTCGTCGGGTTGCGGCAGAGCCTCGGCGCCGCCTGGCTCGCGCTGGTCGTGGCCGAGCAGATCAACGCCAATGCGGGCCTCGGCTACATGATCAATCAGGCCACCCAGTTCTTCCAGAACGACGTCATCTTCGTGGCGCTGGTCGTCTACACGCTGCTCGGCCTCGCCACGGACTGGCTGGTTCGCCGACTGGAGCGGCGCGCGCTGGCCTGGCGCGGCGACCGGCTGGCGGCCTAGCCCGATGTCGGTCTCCGCCACCGCCCCCACCACTGTCGTGGAGCTCAGCGACCTGCGCCGTTCGTTCGGCGGCCGTCATGTGCTCGACGGACTCGATCTGCGGATCGACGCCGGCGAGTTCGTCGCCCTGATCGGCCGCAGCGGCTCGGGGAAGTCGACGCTGCTGCGGATCCTGGCCGGACTCGACGATGACGTCGACGGCGATCGCACGGTCACCGGAACGGTCACGATGGCCTTCCAGGACGCGCGCCTGCTGCCCTGGCGCCACGTGCTCGACAACGTCGCGCTCGGCCTCCGGACCGGCGCCGCCAGCGCCAGCGCCACCTCCGCGCTGCGGGAGGTCGGCCTCGCCGACCGGCTCGGCGCCTGGCCGCTCACGCTGTCCGGCGGGGAGGCACAGCGGGTCTCGCTCGCCCGTGCGCTGACCCGCGAGCCGGACCTGCTCCTGCTCGACGAGCCGTTCGGCGCGCTCGACGCGCTCACCCGCATCTCGATGCACAACCTGGTCCTGGACCTGTGGCAGCGGCACCGTCCCGCCGTCCTGCTCGTCACCCACGACGTGGACGAGGCGCTGGCGCTGGCCGATCGAGTCCTGGTGCTCGCCGACGGGCGGATCGCCCACGTGGAGCACATCGCGCTGGAGCGCCCCCGCCGGCGCGAGCACCCCGACCTCATCCACCGACGCAGCCGCCTGCTCTCCGAGTTGGGCGTCGACACGAAAGGGACAGACCTATGAGACACACCGCGTTCAGGTGGTCGCCGGCCGCGGCCGCGATCCTGTCCAGCCTGGCGCTCGCCGCCTGCGGCTCGGGCTCCAGCACGCCGACGGCTGCCTCCTTCCACTCCAAGCCGAGCGCCTCGGCCGCCGCGCCCGCCGCGAGCGCCGCCGGCGTCACGCTGCGGGTCGGCGATCAGGCCGGGACGGGGGCGGAGGCCCAGTTGCAGGCCGCCGGGCTGCTGAGCAAGCTCCCGTTCAAGGTCCAATGGGCCGACTTCACCTCCGGGCCGCCGCTCCTTCAGGCCCTGAGCTCGGGGCATCTGGACGTTGGCGGCGTCGGTGACTCGCCTCCGGTGTTCGCCGCGGCGGGTGGGGCCAAGATCGCGCTCGTTGGGGCGTACGCCAACAACCCGGCCAGCGCCGGGTTGGTCGTTCCCGGCAACTCGGCGATCAAGTCCATCTCGCAGTTGCGCGGCAAGAAGATCGCGGTGGCTCAGGGCAGCTCGTCGGACTACCACCTGCTGACCGTCCTGAAGGCGGCCCATCTCACTCCGCGCGACGTGACCCTCGACTACCTGCAGCCGGCCGAGGCACTGGCGGCGCTGCAGTCCGGCGCGGTGGACGCCTGGGACGTCTGGTCGCCGTTCATCGAAGAGGCGACCGCCAAGGGCGATCGGGTCCTCGTCGACGGCACCAAGTACGGGGCCAACTACAGCTACGTCGTCGCCTCGAAGCCGGCGCTGACCGACCCGAAGCGGGTCGCGGCCATCAAGGAGTTCGTCAAGGTCCTGGCCCAGGCCCACCGTTGGGTGGCCTCCCACCCGCAGCAGTGGGGAGCGGCCTGGACCAAGGCGACCGGGCTGCCGCTGCCGACGATGGTCCAGGCGGCCAAGGACGCCACCACGAAACCGATCCCGGTGGGGCCGTGGACGGTCACCTCGGAACAGGCCCTGGTCAACGGGTACTTCGGCGCGGGGCTGATCCCGCGCGCCTTCAGCTTCGGGCCGTACGTGACAACCGCGCTCAACGGAGCGCTCTGAGAAGGAGGGATGAAATGAGCACGATCGAGTACGAGCACATCGACGTCCGCAAGGTGGGCGGCAACATCGGCGCCGAGATCAGCGGCGTCAGCATCTCCGGCCACCTTGACGCTGCCGTGGTGTCCGAGATCCGCCGGGCGTTGCTGGCCCACCGGGTCGTCTTCCTGCGCGGGCAGCACCATCTCGACGACGAGATCCAGCGCGCCTTCAGCGAGCGGTTCGGAACGGTCACCAAGCCACACCCGACGGTGACCGGGGACGGCCAGTCTGTGCTTCCGGTTGACTCCGAGCAGGGGCGCGCCAACAGCTGGCACACCGACGTGACGTTTGTCGACCGCATTCCGGCGATCAGCCTGCTGCGGGCGGTCACGCTGCCGCCCTACGGCGGGAGCACCGTGTGGGCGAACACGGTGCGCGCCTACGAGACCCTGCCGCCGCCCCTGCAGGCGCTGGCCGACGCGCTCCGCGCCGTGCACTCCAACCTGTACGACTATGCCGGCACCAAGGGCGAGCAGCGGATCGGTGGGGTGGACGTGAAGGAGCGGGCCTACCGCGAGGAGTTCGAGCACCTGGAGTTCGAGACCGAGCATCCGGTGGTGCGGATCCATCCCGAGACGGCCGAGCGGACGCTCGTGCTCGGTCACTTCGTCCGGCGCTTCGTCGGCCTGAACACCACCGACTCGGCGGACCTGCTGGAGCTCTTCCAGCGCCACGTGACCCGGCTGGAGAACACCGTCCGGTGGCGCTGGGCCCCCGGCGACATCGCCATCTGGGACAACCGCTCCACTCAGCACTATGCGGTCGCCGACTACGACGACCACCCGCGCCGGATGCACCGGATCACGCTGGCGGGCGACGTGCCGGTCGGGCTGGACGGCTCGGTCAGCATCGTCCACAAGGGCGATGCCTCGGACTACTCGCCGGTCGCCGAGCCGGTGACGATCTAGACGGTCAGATGCCCTCACCCATCTCGGTCCACTGGTTCCTGCCCACCAACGGCGACTCCCGCTCCGACCTCAGCCTCGGCAACGCCGTCGGCATGCGAGGCAGCCGCGCCCACGGAGAGGACGGCGAGCGCCGTCCCGACATCGCCTACCTGGGGCAGATCGCCCAGGCGGCGGAGCGGCTCGGATTCGAGGGGGCACTGACTCCGACGAGCTCGTGGTGCGAGGACGCCTGGGTGATGACCGCCGCGCTCACCCAGCTGACCCGGAGGTTCCGGTACCTGGTGGCCTTCCGGCCCGGGGTTCTGTCCCCGACGCTGGCGGCCCACATGGCCGCCACCTACCAGCGGGTGTCCGGCGGCCGGCTGCTGCTGAACGTCGTCACCGGCGGGGACGACGCCGAGCAGCGCCGGTTCGGCGATCCGCTCGGCAAGACGGAGCGCTACGAGCGATGTGGCGAGTTCCTGCACATCTTCCGGGCGCTGTGGGACGGCGAGCCGGTCACATTCGAGGGCCGCCACATTTCCGTGCAGGACGCGCAGATCATCTCGGACGAGCGCCCCGACATCTACTTCGGGGGCTCGTCCGGCCCGGCGCTGGACCTGGCCGCCGCGCACGCCGACGTCTACCTCACCTGGGGCGAGCCGCGCGCGGCGGTGGCCGAGAAGCTCGACGCCGTTCGCCAGCGAGCGGCTCGTCACGACCGCGAGCTGCGGTTCGGCATCCGCCTACATGCGATCGCCCGCGACACGCCGGAGGAGGCGTGGGCGGAGGCCGCGCGGCTGCTGGATGGCCTGGATCCGGAGGCCATCGAGCGGGCGCAGGCGTCGCAGCGCGCCACCCAGTCAGAGGGCCAGCGGCGGATGTCGGCACTGCACGGAGGCCGGACCGACGCGCTGGAGATCTATCCCAACCTGTGGGCCGGCGTCGGCCTCGTCCGGGGCGGCGCCGGCACGGCGCTCGTCGGCAGCCACGAGCAGGTGGCCGACCGGATCGCCGAATACCACGAGATCGGCATCGACGAGTTCATCCTGTCCGGCTATCCCCATCTGGAGGAGGCCTACCGGGTCGGGGAGGGAGTGCTGCCGGCGCTCCGCCGCCGCGGGCTGCTGGCGCCGGCCGATGAGAACCGGGCGCTGGCCGTGGCCTGACGCGTCGGCGGCCTCAGCCCCCGGCGCCGCGAGCCGTACAGCACCAGCCGTCCAGATGGGGGAAGGTCCCGGCCGATCGTCCGCCGGCCAGCTGCTGGGCGATCCGGGAGGCGGCCGTGATCCGCGGCCTCCCGGACACGGCGATGAACACCCACTGATCGGCGAGCGGCCAGCTGGCGAGCAGCCAGCGGCTGTCGGGGGACCAGGCCACCTGCTGGATGCCAGGGCCGGGCAGCACGCTGCGCAACGCCGGGCGGGGCGAGGTGAGCCGGGCGAGCAGGACGCCGGGGTCGACGCCGTCGCGCACGAGGGCCAGGGTCCCTCCGTCCGGGGACAGCGAGGCGTCCGTGACGCGGTCGCCGGACGAGAGGTGGATGGTCGCGAGGGCGCGGCCGGTCCCGGTCAGGACGCGCGCCCCGGTGGGCTCGAGAAGCGCCAGGCGGCTACCGTCGGCCGACCAGGCGAGCCGGCGCACCCCGCCGGCCGGTCGGCTCCAGATCAGGGCGCCGGTGTCGGCGTTCCGCACCAGGACTCGCCCGTGCGTGACGTACGCGATCTGGTACGGATGGTCTGGGCGCCAGGCCGCCTGCACGGGGGCGACGTCGACAGCGAGGAGATGGTCGCCGGTGCCGTCGCCGGCCACGGCGCGGAGGTCGCGGCCCGCCAGGTAGGCGACCCGGAAGCCGCTCGGCGCATACCAGGTCGGGTCGGAGACAGACGAGCGCGGCAGTGCCCACTGCGCGGCTCCCCGCGGGTTCACGACGGCCAGGCCCTCGCGGGTGGCGATGGCCAGGTAGCGCCCGTGGGGTGACCAGGTCGCCTGGCGCCACGGCCCGAGCCGGCGGCGGGCCCCATTGGCCGCGATGACCCAGGTGCCGCCGGGGCCGGAAACCAGGAGCCGGCCGGCTGCGGGAAGCCGTGGCAGCGTCGGGGAGGCGGGCGGGACCGTGAAGGCGTGGGCGATCAGGCGGCTGACCGTCGCGCCGGCCGGGGTCAGGGTGAGCGCGACGACCAGCGCGATCATCGCGGCGAGCACCGGGGCGAGACTCGCCCGGCGGCGCGCGCGGGAGCGGGCGATCGGCGCCCGCTCCCGGTAGACGGAGCTGACCACGTCCCACGCGCGTGCCTGCGCCCCGGTTGCGTCGGGCGGCTGCACCCGGCGCAGCGCCCGTCCCAGCTGCACCGCTTCGTCGGCCCCGGTCGACGTCGACTCGTCCCTGCGGCTCACGTCTCGGTCGCCCGCAGACTAGCCTGCATGCCGTCCAGTGCCCGGCGCAGTCGTGAGTTGACGGTCCCGCGCGGCAGCCCGAGCGCTGCGGCGATCTCCCCGGGCGTGTACTCCAGCACGTAGCGGAGGACGACCACCGCGCGCTGCTCGACGGTCAGCGCGGCCAGGGCGGCCAGCAGTTCGGTCGAGTATCCGGCTGCCGCCGGCTCGGGCGCGGCGGCCAGCGACACCGGCTCGGGCCCGCTCTCGGGGCGCGTCGACCGCGCCCTGACCCAGTCGATCGCCCGGTTGGCGACGATCGCCGACAGCCACGGGCCGAACCGTCGCCGGCGGTCAAATCGGTGCAGGTTGCGCACCGCGGCCAGGAACGCCTCCTGGGCGATGTCCTCCGCGGCCGCGTGGTCGTGCACGATCAAGAACGCCGCTCGGTGGGCACGCGGCCAGTGACGGACGAACAGCGCCTCCAGGTCAGCCTCCGACCCGGCCAGTGCGCCCGTGATCAGCGACTGCTCGGTGCGGGCTCGCGGGCGACCGCTCAGCGACGGCAGTCCCGCGGCCGCGGCGCGCCGGACAGCGAGAGGGCTTCGAGCCGCATCCGCCACCTCTTCACGAGCAGACGTCATCGCTTTGGCACATCATCTCCTATACGAGCTGGGGGGCGTGACAGGTCCCATCTTGAGGGGGGACCTTTGACGTGTCGCGCCCCGTATGCGTGGCATGGGCTTCATCCAGAGAGCGGCGCTCTCGCTTTCGCTGGCGGGCGTCCCGCTGGCCGCGGGACTGAGCCAGTCCGCGGCCGGGTGCGCGCTGCCCGCGCGGTGCCTGCCGGTACGCCTTCCGGCGCCGATCTCGATCACGGCCGGACCCAGGGATTACCGAATCACACGGGACGGCCGCGTCCAGCGCGTGGCGCCGCCCCGCAGCCCGTATCCGGGCAACGCCACGTTGTTTCAGGGCACCAGCACCTGGTACCGGTTCCAGCAGGGACATCTGGTGGTGGGGCGTGGGTACACGGCCCTGTGGCGCTCGCGTGAGACGATCGCTGTCACCGAGCTGGGCCTGGTCGCCGCCGGACCGCACGGGGTCGCCTTCCAGCACGACCACTGGCTCTACGTCGCGCGCTACGGCGATGCCGAGCGGCCGGTGGCGCGCCGCGAAATGCCGATCGGGTGGACCGCCGGGGGGCTGTTCACCTACTCCTACCCGCGCCGGGAGGCGCTGCTGCGCAGCGTGGCCGGCAGGATCGTGAGGGTGATCGCCTGGCGGCCCCAGCAGTACCAGTTCGACCCGGGGCGCGGCAACCTGTACTTCGTGCGCCGCGGCGCGCTGGTGGGCGCTCAGGGAGCGCGGGTGCGGCGGCTGGCCGGGCTCAGGCGTCTCGGCATGTCGGACAACGTCGAGCTGACGCCGCTCGCCGGGTTGGTGGAGCTGTTCGACGGCTCCCGCCTGGTGGTGGTGCGCCCCAGCGGGTCGGTGTTCGCCTCCGCCCCCGTGGGGCGTCTTGACCGCATCTCCAGTTTCGTCGCCGTCGCCCCGGACAGGAGTGCGGTCGCGTTTGCCGGAGACACCGGCCACGGCCCGGCCGGGGCCCCCAACGTCGAGAGCGTGTATCTGCTCCGAGCCGGAGCGCATACGGCGACCGCGGTGCACCGCGAGCGAGGCTCCTACGGAGGGTGCGCGTACTGGGCCGACGTGGAGTGGCAGGGGAGCTGGCTGCTCTACAGCAACAACGCCGGCAACCTCGCCGCCATCGACACCGCCGGCGCTCACCGCACGATCGAGCTGACCCATGTTGCCCGCCGTCTGGCCGGTTGGCGGCAGGGCTTCGACGCGCAGTGGACCCGGTGACGACGTGGCCCGTATCGCCGGGCTGATCGTGTCGCTCGCGCTGGCGGGCGCGTTGGCGGCCAGTTGCGCGGGCCCACCCGCATCCCGCGCCGGCACAACTCGCCCCGCCGCTCAGACGTCGATCCCAACCATGAGCTGCGTCCACCAGCCGGTCGCTCACGCGCCCCTTCCCCAGGAGGTGGGCGTGTATCACGCCGGGCCGCTCGTCCTGGCCGTCGGTCAGGACCTCGCCCAGCACCCCGACGAGTCGCCCTGGCGGCGCACGTCCGGCAGCGAGGCGATCGCTGTGCTCACCGGTAGCCAGGCGGTCATCCTGAGCGTCGACCCGAGATCCCGCGGGCGTCTCTCGCTGGCGTTTCCAGGGCCGGGCCCCAAGCATTCTTCGCCGGTCATCTCCGATGGGCTGCCCGCGATGCGACTCCCCGTCTGCGGGGGCCGCGTGCACCGGTTTGGGGACGGGATCACCTACGAGGGCTCGGGGTGCGCCCGGCTGAACGTCACCCAAGCCGGGCAGGCGCCGATCCCGATGCTGATTCCGATCGGCAATACGCTGCGCGGCTGCCCTTCGCCCAGTCCGCTGCAGCCGCTCGGTGCTTCGGCGACGCCGTTTCTCGGCGTCTCCTGCCCGGTCCCGAACTCGATCGCCTGTGACCGCATTGGAATCGGCGTGCATGTCAGTCGCGCCGCGACCCTGGTCGTGGCGCGGGTTGACGGGCGGCTGGTGACGCTCAGCCCGCCGCCCGGCCCACCGCCCGGCGACCTGTGGCTCGGCTACCTGGACGGCGCGGGCCTGCGGCACGGGCCGCTCAACGTGCACATCTCCCGGGCGGCGCGGCTCTGGTACGGCACCCCCGAGGTGTGGGCGCGCCTGCGGGTGACCGCGTTCTTTCGCGACGGACGCGCGGAGTCGCTGAGCACCACCGTCCTGCTGCACGCGGGGTTTGGGTGAGCCTCAGATCTCCTGCCCTGACCGTCGCTGCTGCGCTCGGCATCATCTGGCTCGCCGGTCTACGGCTGGCCGGTTGCGGCGGCCAGGATGCGCCGCGGACGCACCGGCATGATGCTGCCCGGCCCCACCACTACTACCCCCGCTCGGGGTGGATGGCGATCTGGTCCCACGCTCGCATCGGCCAGGGTAGGCACCCCGCGAGCTGAGTGCGGGGGAGGGTCTGGGGGCTGAGTGTGCCTATGGCGTACTGAGCCCCCAAGCCCCTTGCATAGCGCGGCTGCGGCCCGGGAGCCCGCGGCCCCACGCGTGGCATCACAACGGCACTTGACATGGTGCCAAACTGATGCCAAGATGGTGCCATGGAACTTGAACCGTATGTCGACAAGCTCCGTGAGCAGCTGGCGGTGGCGGCGTCGGCCGGCGGCGATGAGGCGCTGTCGCTGGCGCAGCGGCTGACGGCGGCGCTGGAATCCGCCGTACGGCTGACCCTGCTGGATGCGCTCTCGGCCGCCGCGGCGGAGATCACCAGCGAGCTGGCGCCCGGCTCGGTGGAGCTGCGCCTGCGCGGCAGCGAGCCGGAGTTCGTGGTGACGGCGCCGCCGGCCGAGACGGGGGGCGAGCCGACCGAGAGCCGCGAGCCGGCCGGAGGGTGGGCCGCGAGCCCCGCCGCGGCCGCGACCGGAGAGGGCGGGACCGCGCGGATCAATCTGCGGCTGCCCGACCAGCTCAAGGGGGCGGTCGAGCAGAGCGCCGAGCGCGAGGGCCTGTCGATCAACGCGTGGCTTGTCCGCGCGGTTGCGGCGGCCGTCGACCGCGCTCAGCCGGGGCCGGGGCGGGGGCCGGGTCAGCAACGGGCCGCCCGGTCGGGCCAGCGGTACACGGGCTGGGGGCGCTGAGCGCCGCCGCTGCCGCCATCGAGAACGAACTTACTGACGAACACCAAACCAACCCACTCACAGGGACCCACGACATGTCTCACTTCGAAACACCACAACCCATCTCCGTCGTGCTGGAGTTGCGCGTGGCCGACGTCCGCGTCACCGCCGGTGAGCGCGCGGACACGATCGTCCAGGTGCGGCCGAGCGATTCGTCCCGCCGCGACGACGTGACCGCCGCCGAGCAGACCCGCGTCGAATACGCCGACGGCAGGCTGCTGGTCAAGGGACCGCGCCGGCTGCGGGAGTTGAGCCCGTTCAGCGACGGCGGCTCGGTCGATGTCGACATCGAGCTTCCCGCCGGCTCGGATCTGAGCGGCCACGCGGCAGCCGGCGCGTTTCGCTGCACGGGTTCGCTCGGGCGCTGCGAGCTGAAGAGCAGCGCCGGCCAGATCAGCGTGGATCGGGCCGCCCGCGTGAAGCTGGTCACGGCCGGCGACATCGACGTGGAGCGGGTGACCGGGGACGCCGAACTGGTGACCGCCACCGGCGACGTGCGCGCCGGCGAGATCGACGGCTCGGCGGTGATCAAGAACGCCAACGGCGACACCCGGATCGGACGGGTCGGCGGCGATCTCCGAGTCAAGGCGGCCAACGGCGACATCGCCGTCGAGGACTCGCACGGCTCGGTCAGCGCCAAGACGGCCAACGGCCGCATCCGCATCGGGAGCATCCACCGCGGTTCCCTGGTGGCGGAGACCGCCAATGGGCATGTCGAGGTCGGGATCGCCGACGGGGTGGCCGCCTGGCTTGACCTGGACACGCGCTACGGTCACGTCCGCAACGATCTCGAGGCTGCCGAGGGTCCCGGGTCAGCCGACGAGCAGGTCGAGGTCCGGGCCAGGACGGGATTCGGGGATATCACCATCCGCCGCGACGCCGCGCGCACCGGGGCGCCGCTGTCGGGAGCGACCGGCCATGAGTGATGCCATCGAGGTCCACGGGGTTGGCAAGCGCTTCGGAGACGTGCTGGCGCTCGACGGGCTCGACCTGACCGTGCCCGCCGGCACCGTGTTCGGGCTGCTCGGCCCGAACGGGGCCGGCAAGACGACGCTGGTGCGGATCCTGGCGACGCTGCTGGTGCCGAGCAGCGGCCGGGCGTCGGTGCTCGGCCACGACGTCGTAGGCGAGCCGCTGGCCGTCCGCCGGCGGATCGGGCTGGCGGGGCAGTTCGCGGCGGTCGACGAGGAGCTCACCGGCCGGGAGAACGTCGAGATGATTGCGCGGCTCTACCGGCTGCCGATGGGGGAGGCTCGCTGGCGCTCGAACGACGTGCTCGAACGGTTCGAGCTCGTCAAGGCCGCCGACCGTCGCGTCTCGACGTATTCCGGCGGGATGCGCCGCCGACTCGACCTTGCCGCCGGACTGATCGGGCGGCCGCCGGTCGTGCTGCTCGACGAGCCCACCACCGGACTCGACCCCCGGTCACGCCAGGAGCTGTGGCGGATCATCGACGAGCTGCGACGGGACGGCACGACGGTGCTGTTGACCACCCAGTACCTGGAGGAGGCAGACCGCTTGGCGCAGCGGATCGGGGTCGTGGACCGCGGCCGGATCGTGGCCCACGGCACCGCGGCCGAGCTGAAGGCGGCGGTCGGCACCACGATCCTCAGCGTCCGCCTCGCCGACCGCGCCGCGGCGCATGACGCCTCTGCCGCGCTGGCCGGCCTGGCCGCCGCCGAGCAGCCGTACGTCGACGCCGCCGACGGCGAGATCCGCCTGGCCGTCGAGGATCCGGGGGCATCCGCGGAGGCGGTGCGCCGGCTCGACCAACGACAGCTCCAGATCGCATCCGTTCAGCTGCATCAGCCGACGCTCGACGACGTCTTCCTCACCCTGACCGGCCGCCCCGCCGAACCCGCCCCGACCGATCCGACCGAACCGACGCTCGAACAGGAGGCTGCGTGATGAGCGCCACCGCCCGACCAATTCCGTCTCGCGGCCGCGTCACGCTGGCCGAGACGGCCGCTGACAGCCGAGTGATGGCGACGCGCCAGCTGCGCAAGGTGCTGCGTCGGCCGATGTACGTCGTCTACCTGTTCGTGCAGCCGGTGATCTTCGTGCTGCTGTTCCGCTACGTGTTCGGAGGGGCGATCAAGGCCCCCCGCATCAGCTATGTGAACTACCTGATGCCCGGGATCATCGTGATGACGGCGATTTTCGGGGCGCTGACGACCGGGCTCGGGCTCACCGAGGACCTCAAGGCCGGAGTCGTCGACCGCTTCCGGTCGCTGCCGATTGCGCGGTCGGCGGTGCTGGTCGGACGCACCGCGGCCGACCTGGTGACCAATGCGCTGACGCTGGTCCTGATGCTGGCGATCGGGCTCGCGGTCGGCTTCCGGCCGACCCAGCCGGTCTGGGAAGTGGCGCTGGCCTTCGCGCTCGTGCTGGCGTTCGCGTACGTGTTCTCGTGGATCAGCGCGTACGTGGGGCTGGCGGTGCGGGATCCGGAGACCGCGCAGTCGATCGGGTTCATCTGGGTGTTCCCGCTGGTGTTCGCTTCGTCGGCGTTCGTTCCGACCAGCTCGATGCCCGGGGCCGTGCGCGCGTTTGCCGAGGTCAACCCGGTGAGTCTCACCGTCAACGCCGCGCGAGCCCTGACCGTCGGCCAGGCGCATGCGCTCGGTCCCGCGCTCGGGGCGCTCGCCTGGCTCGCCGGCCTGCTGGTGGTGTTCGTCCCGCTCGCGGTCAGACGGTTCCGACGCGCCTGAGGGGCCGGCCCTCGGGAGCGCCTGGGACCTCCAGCACCCCTTGACCGGCGAGGTGGAGCAGGAGTACTTTCGAGCGTGGGCCCTGAGTGGGCGCAGTTTCGCCGGGCGTAAGGGGGCCGAGACCGTGCACACGCATGTGACAGGAAACCAGTCGACCTCGGTGTCGGCCGAGGGTGGACGTTCTGCCGTGACGTCGGATCAGGCGATCGAAGCCGTCGATCCCGGTCGCCTGCGACGGTTTGACAAGCGTCCGGACCTGATCGTCCACGAGGAGGAACCGTTCAACGCCGAGACCGGTCCGGCTGCGCTGGCCGAGGGGCCGGTAACCGCCACGGACGCGTTCTATGTTCGCGGCCACGGCCCGTTACCAAGGCTCGACCCTCCGGCCTGGCGGCTTCGGGTGACCGGACTGGTGGAGCGCGAGCTGGAGTTGTCGCTGTCCACGCTGCGCGAAGCGTTCCGGGAGCGTCAGGTGACGGCGACCCTGCAGTGCGCGGGACACCGGCGGGCCGGCCTGATGGCAATCCGCGACATCCCGGGCGAGGCGCCCTGGGGCCCAGGGGCGACGGGAACGGCCACCTGGACGGGCGTCGCGCTGGGCGACGTGCTTGCGGTGGCCAAGCCATTGCCGGATGCCATGCATGTAGGCCTGGAAGGCGCCGACCTCTGCTCGCAGGCCAGTCCCGCGGAGCGGTTCGGCGGATCCATTCCGTTCGACAAGGCCTGCCGCCACGAGGTGCTGCTCGCCTGGGGGATGAACGGCGAGCCGCTCCCGCTCGTCCACGGCGCGCCGCTGCGGGTGGTCGTGCCGGGGTATATCGGTGCGCGGAGCGTCAAGTGGCTGGAACGGATAGAGGTTCGTTCCACCCCGTGGCCGGGATATTTCCAGCGTGTCGCCTACCGTCTGGTACCGGAGGAGGGGACCCCGGGTCCCGGCGTGGGAATGCCGCTCGGCTTGGTCGCACTCAACGCCGACGTGCTGTCGCCCGCTGACGGCGAGACGGTGGCGGCCGGCCCGATCGAGGTACGTGGCTACGCCTTCGCGGGGGGTGAGCGGCACGTGGCGCGGGTCGACGTCTCGGTCGATCGCGGCGCCTGGTCGCAGGCGGAGTTGCTCGAGGACCTCGGCCAATGGGCCTGGCGGCATTGGCGCGCAGCGCTGGTCCTCGCACCCGGCGAGCATGAGATCGTGGTCCGCGCCTGGGACTCGTCTGCGGCCACGCAGCCCGAGGACGAGTCGGCCCTGTGGAACCCCAAGGGCTACGTGAACAATGCCCGCCCGCGAGTTCGGGTACGGGCCACTTAGCTCAGAGCACCGGCGGCGCGAACGCCAGACACGACCGGGGCGGCCGGTAGCTCACTCGTAGCGCAGCTGCGGGTAATCCTCCGGCCCGCTACGGGGGCCTCGGCCCTCGGGGGTCAGGTCGAGGACGTTCCAGATCGGCCAAATGGAGTCGACATGGCGGGGCCCTCCGTCCGACGTCCGCGGAGCAAACATCAGCTCAGTCCCCCACGAGTGACGGAATTGGTCTCCGTCGCGCACGAAGACGTTCAGGAGCGGCAGTTGCTCGCCCTCAGGCGTCTCCGAGCGGTAATCACGGTTGAACACGTTCCCGCGTGAGGAGAGGAGGTGCAGGTGTCGCCAGCCTCGCTCGCGTGCGAACCCAGAGAGACGGTCCGGAGCCGTCTTGGCGACCACCGCCAGGTTGAGCCGGTCCGCCAGGTGCTGAGCGGCGCCGTCGAGCGAGTCGAGGATCGAGGTGCACGACGGGCAGGGCGTCTCCGGGAGGGGCAGGCGGGCCGTCTCTCCGCCCCGCGGCCCTGGCCTTGTGTCGGCCGAGTGGCGCGGGAACATGAAGCTGTAGATGACGAGTGTGTCCTTCCCGGGCGCGAACAGCTCGGAGAATCTGACCTCGCGCCCCTCGTCACGCGCATCCTCGAAGCGGTAGTCCTCTGGGACGGTCCCTCCCGGCGGCAGCGCACGCCGCAGCGCAGCCACACGCTCGATCGTCTCACGCAGGTCGACTTCGGCCTGGAGTAGCCGGTTGCGCTCACGCCGGTACTCAGGGGACTCGCCGGGAAATCGGATGTCGTGGTCAACCGACATCGGCCCGGATCTTACGCCCGGCTGCTCGTCTGTCGACCGGCGCCGGCTGGCGGTCATGCGGGCGCCGCGGCCAGAGCGATCAGGTCGGGCAGTCGCACCGGCATCCGTGACCAGCTCTCGCCGGCGTCGTCGGTGATCAGCACCGTCCCGCCCCGCAAGCCGGCGAGCAGGCGGCTCGGTTGACCGGGCAGGGTGACCAGGGCGTAGGGCATCCGCCGCAGCTCCGGAGAATCTCCCCAGCCGTCCACCGCCTGCCAGCCGTTTCCGCGTGAGCGCAGCAGGTGCGCCTGGCCGTCACCGTTGCCGTGAGCGGCGGACGGGGAGCGGCTGACCGCGACGTACCAGAGGTTGGGGTCGGCCGGGTCGATCGCCTCCGTCCAGGCGTAATGGCGGTCGAGCCTCTGCGCCAGCCGCTCCCACGTGTCCCCGCGGTCGTCCGAGCGGGCGATCCCCTGTCCGGCGACCTCGTACAGGCGGTCGGGTGCCAGTGGGTGCGTGAGCAGCTGATGGGCGTCGCTGTGGGCCTGGGGGTTGTGATCGATCCAGCTCTTCCCACCGTCGGACGAGCGGATCACGCCGCCGAGCTCGATCCCCACGGCGAGCCACTCCGGGTCGGCCGGGTGAAGCGCGATCGTGCTCACGTGGTGCGTCCACGGGCGCGGCGGGAACGACCAGCGCGACGCGCTCGGCAGCTCGCGCAGAGCCGGCAGCAGCTGCCAGCTGAGGCCGCCGTCCTCGGACCGGTACAGGTTGCTCGGCTCGGTGCCCGCGTAGACGACTGAGATGCCGGAGTGTTCGTGGGACCGGGAGACCGAGACCGAGAGAACTCGGGGTTCGTCGATCGACGGACCGGCCTCACGCCAGCTGGCGCCGCCGTCGGTGCTGAACCACAGGCCGCGGTCCATCGTCCCGACGTAGACGCGTCGTGGATCTCGGGGATCCACCGCGATGCAGCGCGCCTGACTGCCCTGCAGCGCGAACTCAGGCTCGGAGCCGTCCAGCCCGAACGTGGCGACCGCGTCCCCGGTCAGGGCGAAGATCCGCACCGGTTCATCCATCGGACTTAGTCTCACACGCCATCGCGTTGGCGATGACCCATCACCGGCGTTCGGGCCACGATGCGGCTACGGGTCATCGACCCTGCAGCCACGCTCACCACCCCAGAGGAGACAGCGATCAGCACCATGCCGGCCAATTGCGGTCCGTACCATCAAGGCTGTCGTGGGCGCCTCCGTGCAGCCGTTGCCGGATGAGCTGAGCCCGAGGCGTCTTCGCCGAAGGCTGGTGCAGCTCGCCGGTGTCGGCGCTGTGATCGGCGTCCTCGTGCTGGTCGGTCCCGGCCTCGGCGAGCTGCGCACCCGCCTGGCGCACGCTTCCCCGGGCTGGCTGTTCGCCGCCGTCGGATTCGAGGTGCTGTCGGCGCTCGCGTACGTCGTGATCTTCCGGGCGGTGTTCTGCCCCAGCATGGGTTGGCGCCTGAGCTATCAGATCGGGATGTCCGAACAGGGCGCGAACTCGGTTCTGTCGGTCAGCGGCATGGGTGGTCTGGCGCTCGGCGCTTGGGCGCTTCACCGCGGCGGAATGAGCACCGAGCAGATCGGCCGCAAGTCAGTCGCCTTCTTCTTTCTCACGAGTCTCCCCAACGTGCTCTGTGTGACCGTCTTCGCCCTCCTGTTCCTGGTGGGTGCATTCCGAGGTGACACGGATCCGGTGCTGACCTATGCCTTCGGGGGCGCCGCGCTCCTGGCCACCGCGTTTGTGCTGGCGCTCCCCAGGTTGCTCCGGCCGACCTCGTCGGAACAGCTTGCTCGCGCCACCGGGGGGCGGATCGCCTCCGCCCGGCGGTTCGCCCGCGACTCGCTCGCCCGAGGGCTGCACGACGCGGTCGAACTGCTCCGCCACCGCTCGCCCGGCGTCCTGATCGGCGCATTCGGGACGATGGGGTTCGACCTCGCCGTGCTCGGCGTGTGCTTCCTGGCGCTCGGCTACACCCCACCACTGGGCGTCCTCGTCCTCGGGTATCTGATCGGCCAGCTTGGGGGGAACATTCCGGTTCCGGGCGGGGTGGGCGGCTTGGACGCCGGGCTCGTCGGCACCTTCGTCCTCTACCACCAGCCGCTGGCCACGAGCACCGCCGCGGTGCTCCTGTACCACGGAA
Source organism: Solirubrobacteraceae bacterium (assembly GCA_051985625.1). Taxonomy (GTDB): domain Bacteria; phylum Actinomycetota; class Thermoleophilia; order Solirubrobacterales; family Solirubrobacteraceae; genus Palsa-465. The sequence goes on along the minus strand of JBPYFQ010000238.1, from coordinate 16,972 downwards.
TTTCGCTATGGGTTCCGGGCCTGCTCGGCAGCGTGGCGTTCGTGCAGCTGCACCGCACATTGCAGCGCGAGGAGCGGCCCGCCGTCCTCTGCATCCCGCTCGCCGAGCCAATCGAGGTGGGCCTGCCCGCGGTGCCGGCCGGGACGGGAGCTCACGGTGGCGAGGGCGCCCGTTCCTAGGTCATGCGCCGGTAACGCCACACGGAGAGTGGGATGAAAACGGCCAGAAGGCCGGCGATCCAGGCGATGGCGCCGCCCAGGGAGGAGGGGACTCCGGGGACCAGAGCCAGGGACCTGGCCGCGTTTGCGGCCAGGGTCACCGGGCTGACCTTGGCGAATGCCTCCAGCCAGCTCGGCAACGTCGAGACCGGCACGAACACCGAGCTGGCGAACACCAGCGGGAACAAGACCACGAAGCCAGCGGTCTGAGCCGCCTCGGCGCCGCGCACGGTCAGTGCGACGAAGGCGAAGATCCAGCTCAGCGCGAGACCGAAGGCGCTGACGATCGCGATGCAGAGGAGGGCCTGGCCGACGCCGGCCTGAAACCGGAAGCCGATGATGTAGCCGACGACGATCATCAGCACGATGATCAGGACGTTGCGAACCAGGTCGGCGGCCGTGCGGCCGACCAGCACCGCGGACCGGGCCATCGGCATCGAGCGGAAGCGGTCGATCACGCCGAGCCTGAGATCCTCGGCCAGGCCAACTGCCGTCTGGCTCGCCCTGAATGTCACCGACTGAACCAGGATGCCGGGCAACAGGTAGTCGATGTAGCTCACGCCGTGTGGCAGTGAGTGACTGATCGCGCCGCCGAACACGTAGGTGAACAGGAGCACGAACATGATCGGCTGGATCGTCGAGAAGATCAGCAGATCCGGTTGACGGACGAAGTGGCGCAGGTTGCGCAGGCTGACCACCCGCGCGTCGGTGATGTCGCCCCGCAGCTCTGACGGTGAGAGGCGCGGGCGTCGCCTCCGCTTCGCGGCCGGGCGGGGCTTCTCGACAACACGAGCAGTACGCGCGACGCCGCTCGTCGGGTTGGAGCGCCCGTCGCCGGTGACTGTTTGAGCGGTCGCTCCGTTCCGGCTGGGTGGCGCGCCATTCTCGCTCGGGGGCGCCCCGTTCTCGCTCGGCGGCGCCCCGCTCTCGCTCGGGGGCGCCCCGGTCAGCTGCAGGAACACGTCGTCAAGCGTCGGCCGTCGCAGCCCCAGATCGCTGACCGCGATCCCCGCCTTGCGCAGCGCCGCCGCCGCGTCCTCGATCATCTCCAGGCCATCCCGCGGCGCCGGGAGCGTCAGCTGCGCCAGCCGCTCGCCCGGCTCCGGGTCACTGCAACCGATCCCGGTCAGCGCGGCCCGCGCCGTGTCCCGTTCCGCGGCTCTGACCAGCTCCACTTCGAGGATCTGCCCACCGACCCGATCCTTGAGCTCGCTCCCCGTCCCCTGGGCGATCACCTGACCGTGGTCGATCACGGCGATCTCATCCGCCAGCTGATCGGCCTCCTCCAGGTACTGGGTGGTGAGCAGAAGCGTCGTGCCCTCCCGGACCAGCTCGCGCACGGTCGACCAGATCTCGATCCGGCTGCGCGGATCCAGCCCCGTCGTCGGCTCGTCTAAAAACAGGACGCGCGGGCGGGTCAACAAGCTCGAGGCCAGATCGAGCCGGCGCCGCATCCCACCGGAATACGTGCGCGCCAGGCGGTCGCCCGCGTCAGCCAGCTCGAAACGCTCCAGCAGCTCGTCCGCCCGCCGTCCCGCCTCGGCCGCCGAGAGGTCGAACAAGCGCCCGAACATCTGCAGGTTCTCGCGGCCGGTCAGCATCTCATCGACCGCCGCGAACTGGCCCGTCAGCCCCAACAGCTCCCGCACACCCGCGGCATCGGCGACGACGTCGCGGCCAAACACCTCGGCCCGTCCAGCATCCGGGGTGAGCAGCGTGGCCAGCACCCGGACCAGGGTCGTCTTGCCCGCCCCGTTCGGTCCCAGCAGCGCAAAGACCGTGGCCTCCTCGACGTCCAAGTCGACACCGGCCAGCGCCGTCGTCGTCCCAAAACGCTTGACCACACTCTCCACGTAAACGGCCGAATCACCCATCACTCACCCTCCCCGGTAATGATGCCAATCACGACGAAGGCGGCTTCTGGGGATGGCCGTGACGGCCGCGAATGGCGGCGGATCGATACTAACCCGCTCCCTATCCCGCACGCGGCCCCCGACCGAAGGTGAGCTGCCCTCGCCGAATGATGATGATTCTCCCGCTACCGACCGTGGCGGATCGGTGCGGTGGGAGCATTACGACGAGAGTCACGCCAATGCCAGATCGTTTCAGCGACCGCAGCCCGGACAGCCCATCTGACGGCGACCTGCGAGCCCACGCGGCATTCGAAGCACGGCGAAGCGCGAGTGGGATCGGCGCTGCGGTCGCCCGTTCCGACTACACCGACGGTGAGCACGTGTGGGAGTGCATCGTCAGTGACGGGAAGGACTCGCACTTCATACGGGTGCTCGGGGTCGATCTCGGCCCGGCTCCCGACCTTGCGCCGGAAGACATCGAGCGCGGCATCGAACGGTTCGCGGCCACCTTGCCCGACGCATATCGCCTTGGTGCGCTGCTGAACGCCAACCCGTTGCACATGGACCGCACCGGGACGGTGAGCGACTGACCGCCGGACGACCTGCACGATGCTGCCGACCGGACACTGATCGGGAGCGCTCCGCTCGGCAGCGTCTCCCATGCACTCGCGGCCTACACCAAGCGGCCCGTGCTCACTGCGCCGCAGCACCCGTCGTAGCGCCAAGCGGTTGCGGGGTGGCATCCGCAGGATCGATGTGGTGGCAGTTGCCGATCGCGTGACGGGCCAAGGCGGACACGGTCGACGCTGAGCGGGCCTCGCATCGGCTGGGCAGGATCACCAGCGCCAGAATGAGGCCGAGGACGAAGATCCCGACCGACCACCAGAATGCCGTGGTGTAGCCGTGAACTGCCGCGGCGTTGAACAGGTTTGGGCTGTGAAGGTGACTGACCGTGTAGCGGGTGACGGCACTGGCGAAGATCGTGCTCAGCAATGAGGTCCCAACGGAGCCGCCGATCTGCTGGGACGTATTGACCATCGCTGAGGCGACTCCGGCCTCGCTTCCCTCGACGCCCAAAGTTGCCGTCGAGAACGCCGGCGCGAAGATGCTCCCCATTCCGACGCCGAGGATGAGCAGGCCGGGAAGGACGTCGCTGGCGTAGCTGGAGCTCGGCGTCAGGCGGGTGAACAGGAACATCCCGATCGCCGCGAGCGTCATACCAGCGACCACCGCCGGCTTGACCCCTGTGCGTTGGATCACGCGGGTCTGCACGGTGGTGGAGGTGACGATCAGAGCGGCGGTCAGCGGGAGGAACGCCAGTCCGGTGGTGATCGGCGAGAAGCGGAGCTGCGCCTGCAGGAAGTAGGTGAGAAACAGGAATACGGCAAAGATGCCCGCCCCGGTCAGGAAGAGCGTGGTGTATGAGCCGCCGCGGGCACGGTCCCAGACGATGTGGAGCGGCAGCAACGGATGTTTGGCTTGGCGCTCGATCAGTACGAAAGCCGTGAGGAGGACGGGACTGGCGATGAGCGCCACGATCGTCGCCGTCGCGCCCCAGCCGTGGGTCTCGGCGTTGGAGAACCCGTAGACCACCGCAAACAGGCCGAGCGCTGAAGTGAGGGCCCCGGGAAGGTCGACCGGCTCCCGTTCTGGGGCACGGTGATTGACGAGCAGGCGCAACGCCACGATCGTCGTCGGCACGGCAATCACGAGGTTGACGTACAGGCACCAACGCCACGACAGCACCTGCGTCAGCACGCCGCCGAGCAGCAACCCGATCGAGGCGCCACCGCCGGCGATCGCACCGAAGATCCCGAACGCCTTCGCCCGGTCAGGAGACCCCGCGAACGTCACCGTCAGCAGGCCCAGCGCCGAGGGTGCGAGCAGCGCGCCGAAGCACCCCTGAAGCGTTCGGGCGACCACGAGCACGCCGAAGGACTGAGCCAGCCCCCCAATCGCCGAGGCGGCCGAGAATCCCACCAGGCCGGCGACCAGGGTCCACTTGCGCCCGAACACATCACCGAGCTTCCCCCCCAGCAGCAGGAGGCTGCCGAACGCCAGGGCGTAGGCGGTGACGATCCACTGGCGGCTCTCGGTCGAGAAATGCAGCGCCTTCTGGGCCGACGGGAGCGCAATGGTGACGATCGTCGCGTCCAGCACCACCATGAGCTGCGCGACGCCGAGCAGAGCCAGGACGGCCCATCGGTTCGGCTCGCGGTCAATCGAGACCACCGATCCAGGGTGGGCCGCATCCCGGTTGCTGCCGCCGCCGATGACCTCAGCCATCTCGCGGAACGGTACCACCGCCAAACCGCAGTGATCGAGCTGAGCCCGATGCCGATCCAGCCCAGCCGAGGCAACCAAAAGCCCCGCTGGAGCGGGGCCATTCGGCTTATAACTCGACTGTCTCGCCGTCAGCCGGGATGAGCACCCGATCGCGCAGGCCAGCCTTCTCAAGCTCTGCGCTGAGCTGGGCGCGGGTGGTTGGACAATGGTTGAGCGCCTCGAGGTGGTTAGCCACCACGCGGCCGGGGGCGAGTCGGACGAACTCGAGCAGTTCGTCGATCGGCATCAGTATCGGACGCCCGACGTCGGTGCTCGCGCTGCCCGCGTGCATTACCGCGACGTCGGGGCGCTGGTCGGTCAGTACCGAGCGCACTTCCGCGGTCAGCACCGTGTCCCCGGACAGGTAAAGGCTCGGCTCGTCGGGCAGCTCGATCAGATAGCCCGCCCCGGGCCCCATCAGCTTCGCTAATAACCCGTAGCCGTGAACGGCATGAAAGGCGGTGATCGTGCCCCCGAAGAAGTCGCGCGGGTTGTGAGGTGTCATGGGCTCGGCACGCAACCCGTGCTGGCGCAGAAAGCCCGCGTCGAGCGCCTGGCAGTACACCGGCAGGTCGCGCCGGCGCAGCAGGCCATGGGCCTGCCTGTCGAGATGGTCATCGTGCCGTCGGCGGCAATGGGTGACCAGCGCAGCGTCCAGATCGATGAGCATCTCCTCGGCCTGAGGCGGAAGGTCGACCGTCGGGTTGCGGCGGGGCTTGTGTCGGATGAACGCCAGCGGCGGCAGCACCGTGCCCTTGGCGCCAAGCATCGGATCAACGAGCACGCGCCGTTTCGCCGCCTCCAAGACGAATGTCGCGCTGCGCAGATGATGGATCCGCATTTCGCCGGCCGGTCCAACCAAAAAGCCCCGCATTTGGGGCTTTTCAAAGCGCGCCCGGAGAGATTCGAACTCCCGACCTTCGGTTCCGTAGACCGACGCTCTATCCAGCTGAGCTACGGGCGCTTGACCAGTAGTGAGGATAACGCCGTCGCTGCGCAGCGGTCGGACGACGCGTGGACTGCTCGTGGGGCGGGGCTAATGCCGACGCGCGGACTGCTCGTGGGGCGGGGCTAATGCCCCGGGGCGGGGGCGTCGGCCCCGTCGACCGAGGAGTTCTCGTAACGGGCCACCGTGAAGGCGATCAGGGTCGGCACCTGGACGGCGTAGACGACCAGGGACAGCGTGAGGATCACCAGGGTCCCGCCCTTGAGGCCGTCGCGGAGGAATGCGTACAGGATCATCCCCGCGGTGACGGCGTAGGCGAGCAGCGCCCACTTGGCCACCTGGAAGAAGCGGGGCCAGGCGAAGTCCGGGACCCGGGTGAGCAGCGCCAGGTTGACCGTCAGCACGAGCGCGGAGGCGGCCAGGAGGGCGATCGGCAGCCCCAGCGAGACGTGCTGGGGGATGTGCGACGCCAGGTAGATCCCGCCGATGACGATCAGCGCCAGCGAGAGCATCCCCAGCTCGGTGAACGGGGGGTACTTGCCGCGGGTCATGACGACGAGAGCTTGGTCATGATCAACAGCGTCGCCAGCTGCATGACGCCGAGGACGCCCGCGCAGTAGATGAAGCGCTTCATCAGGCGTTCGATGACGGCGGGGTTCGGCCGCGGCTTCTTGAGCTCGAACAGCACGGCGATATTGGCCGGCTCCAGCAGGCCGAGCGCCAGGATCGCCATCACCCCGACGACGATGAAGCTGGCCACCACCCAGCCGTGCTGGGGATAGCTGGACAGGTTGGTGCCGAGCTTGGTGGAGAGCTGCCAGCCGGCCGCCAGGGTGGCGGTCACGACGGTCGGCATGATCAGCACCATCTTGGGCATCAGCTTGGTCGTGAACTCGACCCGGGCGGGGATCGACATCCGCCCGATGATGGGGCCGAGGACGAGGCCCAGGAACAGATCGATGATCGTCCATGCGGCGCCGCCGGCGACATGGAAGAACTCCAGCGGCCACAGGCTGTTGACGGCGATGGCGGCGATCACGCCCGCCAGGACGACCGCCACCACGATCAAGCCCTTGCGGGGGACGATCTCGAAATCCGGCCGGGGGACTGCGGGCGCAACATCCGCCCCCACGGCGATGTCGGGTCCAGCGGCGATATCGGCCACGCTGGAATGCTACGACGGGATAGGCCAAGACACCAGGGCTGGAAGCCGCGCGGGCGTACCGCTTTTGGACGAATTCGTGCTTAAAACCAACCCCGGCGGGCTTGACGGAGCCCGGCCGGCGGCAGAGAATGCTCCCGAACGACCGGAGGCTTCATTCCGCCGTCATAAGAGTCGTTAGATCTGCCGGGGGCTGTGCGGACGCAGGAACGCATACGCCGGCACCAGCCCAGGCGGGGAGGCGGCTGCCACAAAGGCCCCACGGGCGTGCAGCTCGCCTCCCCCCGGGACCGGGGGAGACGTGGCGGCTCGCGAACTGGCGGACGCGTCACGGCACCCGGACCTGCGGACACGTCCCGGGTACCACCCGTGGGCGTCCTGCGTGAGCGGAGGGGGCGGGATTCGAACCCGCGGTCCGCTTGCACGGACTCTGGTTTTCAAGACCAGCGCATTCGACCGCTCTGCCACCCCTCCTGGGCCGAGTCGACGGTAGCGGATTGGCTGGCAGCGATTGGCGTTTCGGAGCCCGGCGGGCCCGGCAACGTCGGTCGATGCGTGCGCCGTGGTTGACTGGCGGGATGTCGCACGCGGATCAGTCACTTCGTGGCGTGTTGGCCCAATTCGAGGCTGTCGGCGAGCTGATCCGGATCGACGAGCCGGTCTCACTGCGGTACGAGCTGTCTGCGCTGCTGGCCGCGGCCGACGATGGGCCGGCGCTGCTGTTTGAGCGTGTGGAGGGCTCGGACATGGCGGTTGTCGGCGGCGTCTTGGCGAGCCGGGCGCGGATCGCCGCCGGCCTGGGGGTCGAGGTCGAGGGTCTCCAGGAGCTGATGCTGGGAGCGCTGGCCCGGCCGCTGGCGCCGCGGCCGGTGTCCGGCGCGCCCTGCCAGGAGGTCCAGGTGCAGACGCCGGACCTCGGCGATCTGCCGATTCCGTGGTTCTTTGAGCACGAGACCGGCCCGTACGTGACCGCGGGCGCGATCGTCGCTCGTGACGGTGCCGAGGGCGCGGCCAACCTGTCGATCGCCCGGCTCAAGCCGCTGGGCGGCAACCGCGCGCTCGTGGGGATCGCCCCCAACCACCATCTCGCCCAGCTCGGGCGCCGGGCCGCCGCTCGGGATGATTCGCTGCCCATCGCCGTAACGATCGGCAACCATCCGGCTGTGCTGCTGGCCGCCTGCCTGTACCTGGATCTCGGCGTGGATGAGTTGGAGCACGCCGGCGGGCTGCTGGGGGAGCCGGTGGAGGTGGCGATCACCGCCGAGGGGCTGGCGGTTCCCGCGCACTGCGAACTGGTGCTGGAGGGACGACTGGACTACCGCGAACTGGTGGAGGAGGGCCCAGTGTCGGAGTTCCATGGCATGTATGAGGACTATGGCCCCGGCGCCGTGGCCACCTTCGACCGCCTCACGATGCGGCGCGATGCGATCTACCAGGCCATCGAGCCGGGGCGCCATCGGGAGCACCTCCTGCTCGGCGGCACCGCGATCGCTGCCGGACTGCTGACGCAGTTGCGTCGCGTCGTGCCGGCGGTTCGCGCGGTGGCGGTGCCGGAGGGAGGCGCGGGCCGCCTCACGGCGGTCGTCGCAATGGAGGAGGGCGCCCGGCCCGGGTCCGCGCAGCGAGCAATGTTCGCCGTCTGGTCCGCGGTCAGCCTGATCCGAACGGTCACGGTCGTCGACGGCGACGTGGATCCCTGGGACCACGTCGAGGTGGAGTGGGCGCGCACCGCGTTCGCCCGGCCCGATCGGGATCTCCTCGTCGTGCCGGGGGGCGCGGCGGACCGGGCCGAGCCGCTGGAGCTTCGGGGCCGGGTGGCCAAGCTGGGAATCGACGCTACCCGCAAGGACGTCGACCGCTCCGATCACCGCGTCGCTGCGCCGCCGGCCGAGCAGCTGGCCGCGGCGCGCCGGCGACTGGCGGACCAACGGTGAGCGCCGCCGCCGGGCGTCCACGGCTGATCGTCGGGATCTCCGGAGCCAGTGCGCCCCAGCTAGGTCACTCACTGCTCCGGGCGCTGCACGAGCTTCAAACCGTCGAGACCCATCTGGTGGTGTCCGCCGGGGCCGTGCGGACGATCGAGCTCGAACTCGGCGTCGGCTTAGAACAGGTGCAGGCGCTCGCCGACGTGGTCCATGATCCGCGGGACCTGGCCGCGCCGATCTCCTCTGGCTCGTTCCAGACGTTGGGCATGGCGGTGGCGCCGTGTTCCATGGGTCGCCTGGCGGCAATCGCCAACGGAAGCTCGGACGACCTGCTGGCCCGGGCAGCCGACGTTTGCCTGAAGGAGCGGCGGCGGCTGGTGCTCGCCCCCCGCGAGGCGCCGCTGAACCTGATCCACATCCGCAATATGGAGGCGGTCACGCTGGCCGGTGCGACCGTCCTACCGCCCGTCCTCGCCTTCTATCACCGCCCGCGCACCATCGACGACCTCCTGGCACATATCACCGGTCGGATCCTGGATCAGTTCGGGATCGAGCACGACCTCTTCGCCCGCTGGAGCGGCGCATAGGTGTCCGCCCCTTCGGTCAGCGGCGGTCCGTCCCTGACGTGAACCTGACGCCGGCTCGCTCCGCCACGAGCCGAGCGGCCAACAGCTCGCCGTCCACCTCGCCGTAGTGGGCCAGGGCCCGTCGATGGACCTCGTCGACGACGCTCGCTAGTTCCACGGGCACGGCCAGTTCCTCCGCCAGTGCCAGCACGGTCTCCAGCTGCTCACAGCATCGTGTGAGGGCAAAGGAGGTCAAATCGTCGCCGGTCAACAGCGACCGCGCGTCGCGCTCAATGAACTGGCTCGCCGCCGCGCTCTGCGCCAGACCGGCACGCGCCGTCTCAGGGTCGATGCCCGCCCGCTCAGCGAGCGTCAGCACCTCGGCCACCGCCACCGCCTGCCCGAACCACAGTGCGTTGGCCAGGAGCTTGAGCGTGTAGCCGCTCCCCGGTGGGCCAACATGGATGATCCGATCGGCCACCACCTCCAGCACCGGCCGTGCTGCCTCGAGGTCCTCGGCGAGGGCGCCGACGAAGGTGAGCAGCCGACCCTCTCGGGCCGCCTCGGGACCGCCGCCCACGGGTGCGTCCACCGCGCGTACGCCCCCGGGACGCTGTACCCGCGGAGAGGCGGTGCTCATGTCGATCCACACGGCGCCGGGCGCCATCCCGCCCACGACGGCAGCGGTGACCGATTCCACCTCGGTCGTACCTGGCAGCACGGTGATCACGACATCGGCCGCTGCCGCCACCTCGTCGGCCTCGGGCAGCCAGGCGGCGCCGGCGCTGACCGCCGCCGGGCGCCGGCCGATGTCGATGTCCGTGGCCGTGACGGGCAGGCCGCGGTTTGCCAGCCGCGCGCAGATCGGCAGCCCCATCCGGCCCAGCCCAATCACACCCACGCGCAGGGTCTCGATCTCGATCACCGCGCCATCATCTCATTGGACCCAGTTGCTCGGACCGGGCGTCGCATCGCCGACCGGCGCATGTGCCACGTCGGAGGCTCGTTTACACTCCCGGGAGCCCTTCGGAGAGGTGGCCGAGTGGCTGAAGGCACTCGCCTGCTAAGCGAGTATGGGGAGAAATCTCTATCGCGGGTTCGAATCCCGCCCTCTCCGCTACACCGAGGACCGCGCCGGACGCCCGGGGGCGTCCGCCGCGCGGTCCTCGCTGCACCGCGCGGCGGAAGGCCGGGCCGGGTCCGGGCTACTTCCGGATCCGGATGATCTTCTCCATGCCGAGCTGGGTGTGCTCGCGGTGGTCCTGCGTGGTCATGAAGCAGGCGAGCACGTAGACGCCGGGCTTGGCGTGCAGGGTCTCCTGGACCAGGCCGCCCGGGCTGAAGACGCTGACGAAGCCCGGAGGCGGACCCGTGATCAGCCGCTGCGTCTTGTTGTCCTTGCCGGCCCGCAACAGCTTCACGGCCTTCTTGGCCGACTTCATGTTCTTGACCGGGAAGGCGATGACCATGTGGACCAGGTAGCCGCCGTTCACGAACCGCACGACCTCGCCGTTGTGCAGCCGCGAGGGGCCGACGAAGCGGAACTCCTGGGTCATGATCGTGGCCCCGGCCGCCGGCAGGCGGGCCGGCGAGGGATTGGCCGTGACCGTGAAGTTGGTCTTCGGCCACTGCGACGGGTTGTTCTTCGAGGTGTCGAGCGCGACGTAGTTACCCGGGGTCAGCACCGTCTGAGCGCTGCTCGTCCCGTGGTTCGCGACCGGGCTGAAGACGATCGAGGCCAGGCCGTGCAGGGCGTTCGGGTCGCCGCCGGCACGCTGCGTGGCGCCGAATGCCTGGGCGAACGTCACGCCCGGGTACAGCCGCACGAACGTGGGGCTGCCCTGACCCTCGCCGCTCACCGTCGACACGACATTGACCGCGCCGGCCGGCACGCTGCTCGGCAGGCTGATCGAATGGCCGGTCATCGTCACCGCCACCGTCGGCAGCGTTCCGGCGGCAGTCGCGGATGCGCCGCCGACGGCCATGGTCGCCAGCGCCAGCGCGAACGTCCCTGTCATCAGGGAAGTGATCCGTCTCAAGGCTCCTCCTCCAGAGTGCATGTTTGTCCCCGTGCCCGCGAGCCGAGTGTGAGGACTCGACGGGCGCTTTTCCCTAGGGTCGCCATAGTCATTTTCGGTTACTCTTCTGACCTAACCGGGGCGCACGGGGCGCCCGGCGTGGGCAATCGGAGGGGCAGATGGAGCGGGGGCTGGTGCTGGAACGGGACCGGGAGCTGCACGGCCTGGCCGAGTTGGCGGCGCGCGTCATGCGCGGGGCCGGGGGGACGATCGTTCTGGAGGGGCAGCCGGGACTGGGTAAGTCGACGCTTCTCTCGGAGGTCACGCGGAGTCTGGCGCAGGGCGCCGGGCCGCGTGTCCTGAGCTTCTGCTGCGGCGAGCTGGAGCAGGAGTTTGCCTGGGGAGCGGTCCGGGGGATCGTGGCGCCGCCGGCGGCGCCCGGAGATCTGTGCGCCGGCGTGCGGGCGGTGTTCGCCGCGATCCTGCGCCTGGCCGAGGACTCGCCGCTGCTGGTGACGCTCGACGATGCCCAGTGGTGCGATGTCCCGTCGCTGCGTGCCCTGACGTACCTGCAGCGGCGCGTGCCGGCGCTGCCGGTGGGCCTGGTGGTGGCCCTGCGACCGGCGGCCGGCACGGCCCAGCGGTCGTTGCTCGACGGCCTCCAGGCCGGGCCGGGCACCGAGGCGTACCGGTTGCGCCCGCTCAGCGCGGCGGCGGTGACCGTCCTGGTCCGTGGCCGGGTGCTCGCCGACGCCGATCCGGCCTTCTGCGACGCCTGCCACGAGCTGACGGCGGGCAACCCGTTCTACCTGCACGAGCTGCTCACCGAGTGCCGCGAGCGCGGGATCGACCCGGGCCGGCCCCCCACCGAGCTGTTCGCGCTCACCCCGCCGAAGGTGCTCAACGCGCTGCTGCTTCGCCTCGAGCGCCTGACGGCTCCGGGAGCCCCGCCGCTCGCCCGCGCGGCTGCGGTGCTCGGCGACGGCGCCCCGTTGTGCCGGGCGGCGGCGCTGGCCGGCGTCGATGTTGCCGGCGCGGCCGCCGCTCTCGACGCGCTCTCGGCGGCGGAGCTGCTCTGCTCCGGAGAGCCGCTGCGCTTCGTTCATCCACTGGTGCGCACCGCCATCTACGCCGCGATTCCGGCCGCGGAGCGGGCGGCCCAGCACGCCCGGGCCGCCGATCTCCTCCGAGCGGCTCACGCCCGGGACGAGTTGGTGGCGGGCCATCTGCTGCGGGCGCCGCTGGCCGGCGACGCGGTCACCGTCACCGGCCTCCGCGCGGCGGCGGCCCGGGCGCGAGCCCAGGGGGCTCCCCGGGCGGCGGCCGGCTACCTGCGCCGCGCCCTGGCCGAGCCCCCGCGGCCGGAGGATCGGGCCGGCGTCCTGCACGAGCTGGCCGGCGCCGAGCTGGCGGTCGGTGACCTGGCGGCCGTCGCCCGCCTCACCGAGGCGCTGGAGCTGGCCCCTGCCGACCGGCGCCGGGCCGCGATCCTGCAGGACCTGGGCCGGGCTCGGCACCACGCTGGGCGATTCACGGCCGCCGCCGGGGCGTTCGAGCGCGGCCTGGCCATCGCCCGGTCGCTGCCGGACGAGGCCGTCGCGGACCAGCTGGAGGCGGGGTATCTGATGTCGGCGGCGCTCGACGCGCGCCGGGTGGATGACGCGCTGGGGCGGATCGATGCCATCCAGAGGCGCACGGACGCCGCGCCCGAGCTGCTGGCACGGGTGCTGTTCACGCGGACGATGGCCGGTGCCCCGCACGGCGAGCTCGTCAACCAAGCCCAGCGGCTGTGGGCCGACGGTGGCCTGCTGCGCGCGGCCGGCGCCGACTCGCCGGCCCTCTGGCCGGTCATCGGAACGCTGGGCTGGTGCGACGCGTACGGGCCGGCCCTCCAGGCCGTGGAGCGCGTCTTGGAGGCCGCCGCCGAGCAGGGGCTAGCGCTCACGACCGCGCAGGCCCGTCTCGTCCGGGCATCGTTGCACCACCGGATGGGCCGCCTGGACGAGGTGCCGGCCGACGCGCGGGCCGCGATCGAGGCCGGGCAGGGCGGCGCGGACGCGTATCTACCCGCCGCGGCGTATCGGCTCGGGCTGGCCGAGCTGGAGCGGGGGGACGGCGACGGCGCGACGGCCGCGCTCGGCCTGGCCGGACCGGCCGAGCGGTGGGAGGGCACCGGGATGGCGGCGTTCGTCCACGCGCTGAACGGAGAGCTGGCCCTCGCCGCCGGGCAGGGCGGCGCGGCGCTGGCCGCGTTCGAGGCCTGCGGGCGGGTGATGGACGCGCTGCGGATCGCCAGCCCGTCGGTCATGCCCTGGCGGTCCGACGCGGCCCGGGCGCTGCTCGTGCTGGGCGAGGTCGGGCTGGCCCGAGGGCTGGCCGAGGAGGAGCTGCGCGCGGCTCGGGCCTGCGGCGCGCCGCGGGCGACGGGCGTGGCGCTCCGCGTCTGTGGGCTGGCTCGCGGCGGGGATGTCGGCCTCGCGCTGCTGCGCGAGGCGGTCGCGCTTCAGGCTCGGTGCGGGGCGGAGCTGGAACGGGCCCGGGCCGAGGTCGACCTCGGTGCTGCCATCCGCCGCGGCGGACGCTGCCGCAGCGCTCGTCCCTACCTCCAGGCCGGGCTGGAGCGGGCCCAGGCCACCGGCGCGACGGTGCTCGCCCGGCGAGCCGAGACCGAGCTGCGCGCGGCGGGCGGGCGGGGCCGGCGCCTGACCGATACCGGGCCCGGTCTGCTCACCGCCAGCGAACGGCGGATCGCCGAGCTGGCGGCGCAGGGCTACAGCAACCGCGCCATCGCCGGGCTGCTGCAGATCAGCGTCAAGGGCGTCGAGTGGCACCTGCACCAGAGCTACCGCAAGCTGGACGTCGCGGGGCGGCGCCAGCTGGGGCCGGCGCTGCTCGGCGGTGCGCGGGATGCCGACCCAGCGCGTCCCGCGGCCGCTTAGGGCTTCTTGGTCGGCGCGGTGCCGAAGACGTGATCCCAGAACGGCGCGCTGACGCCGTAGCCGCGCTCGTGGTTCTGGAAGTGATGGCGCATATGCAGCTCGCGGAGCCGGCGGCCCAGGGCTGACTTCGGCCGGTGGTGGTGCACGTGGTAATGCAGCATGTCGTACGCCAGGTAACCGGCCAGGAACCCGGCGCCGAACGGCAGGAACGTGGGACTGCCGAGCACCAGCGAGAAGACCCAGACGAACAGCGCCGCCAGCGGGATGCTGAGCGACGGCGGCATGACCAGCCGCATCGGATCGTTGGGGTGGTCGTGGTGGACGCCGTGGATGATCCAGTGCAGCCGCGCGCCAATGCCCTTCTCCGGCTCGAAGTGGAACACGATCCGGTGCAGCCAGTACTCGGTCAGCGTCCAGAACAGGTAGCCGCACACGATCCACAGGGCGGTCAGCGCCCCGGCCCCGTGGACGAACCCCTCTATCAACAGGGCCGCGATCACCGGCACGAACAGGATCGGCGGGACCGCTGGGTGCACCCGGGAGAGCCTGTCCAACACCTCGTTGTCGAACATGCGCGGCGAGGCACGCAGCTGGTCGGTGCGGCTCAGGCCATTCAGGTCGTCGGCGCCATGACTTGCCACGCCCAGAATTCTAGCCAGAGTGGCCGATCCCGCCGCGAGGGATCTGGGTGCCGCTGCTCGTCCCGCCGACTAGGCCGGGTCGTCCTCGGCCGGCATCGCCAGCACGATGTGACGCAGGGAGAGGGCGATGAAGTCGCGTTGCTGCACCTGGGCGGTTCCGTCCAGGGTGGTCAGCTCGACGTCGGTCAGGGCCAGGAACTCCCGCTCGGAGCTGTTGAGGTAGTCGGTCAGCCGCGAGCGGTAGCCGTCGGTGGGCAGCCGCAGGCTCCCGGTGATCCGATGGCGATCGGTCTCGACGATGATCCGCTCGTCGCGTTGCTCCATTTGCGGGCACGATAGCGGTGGGTCGGGCGACGGTGCCATCCTCTCGACAAATGGCCAACACGCCCCGCTGGTGGGAGGTTCGCCGAGCCCAGAACCGCAAGCCGGCCACGTACCGCTGCCCGCTGTGCGGCGGCCATCTGCCGGCACTCAGCGAGCACATGCTGCTGTTCCCCGAAGGCGACCACGCCCGCCGCCGTCACGCCCACGCGCAGTGCGTGATGCAGGCGCGCCGCGCCGGGCGGCTGCCGACCCGGGAGGAATGGGAGCGCGAGGCACGCCCGGCCCGCGCGGAGCAGGCCGGGGGCGGCTGGCTGCGGCGGCTGCTGCGCCGGTAGGGTGCACGCCCATGGCGCGTGACCTGCGGCTCGGCCTGAATCTCGGCTACTGGGCGGGCGGCCCGCCCCCCGGCGCCGCCGAGGCGGTCCAGGCGGCCGACGAGCTCGGCTTTGACTCGGTGTGGACGGCGGAGGCCTACGGGTCCGACGCGCTCATGCCGCTGGCCTGGTGGGGCGCGGCAACGGACCGGATCAAGCTGGGAACCGCGATCGTCCAGATCTCGGCCCGCACGCCGGCGGCGACCGCGATGGCCGCGATGACGCTCGACCACCTCAGCGGCGGCCGCGTCATCCTGGGACTCGGCGTCTCCGGACCCCAGGTGGTGGAGGGGTGGTACGGGCAGCCGTTCGCCAAGCCGCTGGCCCGGATGCGCCAGTACATCGGCATCCTGCGCGATATCTGGGCCCGGCAGGGCCCGGTCACCAGCGACGGCCCGCACTACCAGTTGCCGCTGGCCGACGGGACCGGGCTGGGCAAGCCGCTGAAGTCCAGCGTGCGCCCGCTCCGCTCCGACATCCCGATCTATCTCGCTGCCGAGGGCCCGAAGAACATCGCCATGGCCGGCGAGTTGTGCGACGGCTGGCTGGCGCTGTTCTACTCGCCCTATCACGACGGCTTCTACCGTGACGCGTTGCAGGAAGGGCTCGCCCGTCCGGGCGCCCACCGGACCAGCGACGAGTTCGAAGTGGCGGCCACCGTGCCGGTGATCGTCACCGACGACGTGGAGTCGGCGGCCGACGCGCTGCGGCCCATGTACGCGCTCTACTTCGGGGGCATGGGTGCGCGGGGGACGAACTTCCACGCCAACGTCGCGATCCGCATGGGCTTTGAGGCCGAGGTGGAGAAGATTCAGGAGCTGTACCTGTCCGGCCACAAGGACGAGGCCGCGGCCGCGGTCCCGACCCGGCTGCTCGAGCAGCTGACCCTGATCGGCCCGCCGGACAAGATCCGCCACGACCTCGAGGCGTGGCGGGACTCGATCGTCACGACGCTGCTGGTCGGCGGCGACGCGGCGACGCTGCGCACGGTGGCCGAGATCGTCCTCGGCTGACTCGACGCGCGGCGCATGGTCGCCGAGATCGTCCTCGGCTGACTCGCCACGCGGCGCATGGTCGCCGAGATCGTCCTCGGCTGACTCGACGCGCGGCGAACATTGGCGATTCACCGGCACCTGTGGACGGTGAATCGCCATTCATCGGCTGGCGGCGACTTCGCTGACCCGCCGGGCCGCCTACGCCCGGCGCGGTGCCGCCGCCGGCAGGCGCCGGGCAGCGGCCAGGATCTGGTGGGCCTTCAGTCCGAGGCCGAGCCGCTCGCGCCCGTCGGACTCATACGGCGAGAGGCCGGAGACCTCGTGCACCCGGGCCAGGCGGTAGCCGACGGTGTGGCGGTGCAGCTGCATCGCCTCGGCCGTCTCCGTCGTCGAGCCGTCGTGGGCCAGGAACGCGCGCAGGGTGGCGATCAGATCGGTGTCGTGGCGCGCGTCGTAGGCGGCCAGCGGCGTGAGGGTGCTGCGGTGCAGCTGCTCCAGCTCTTCGCGGTCGCGGAGCAGGACGCCGATGAGCAGGCGGAAGGTGTCGTCCTGGCCCGCCGGGGCCGCCGCCCCAGCCACCACTCCCAGCTCGGCCAGCAGCTCGGCCTCGTGAATCGCCTCGTGCAGCTGCGCTGGGTCGCGGCGTGGGGTGGAGGCGGTCACCGACAACCCGGCGTGGCGTAACC
>JBPYFQ010000237.1:0-13842 GCA_051985625.1 Solirubrobacteraceae bacterium | reverse complement strand
CATCACCGATCCGCGTGAGGGCCCACTCAGTTGCCGAGCAGTCCGCCGATGATCCCGCCGATGGCGTCGCCGCTGTCCCGGCCTTTGGTGTTGCCGCCGGACCCATCCTCCCCCGGCGGGTGGTAGTAGGCGCTCTGCAGCCCGACCCGGCCCGGACCGGAAAAGCGGTTGAACACCAGGTTGCCGGTCCCGCCCCCCAGCAGGCCGGTCTTGAACCCGTAGACCTCCTGGGTCATGGAGACCGAGTGGTCGCGGTACACCCAGCCGCCCGGCTCGATGTCGATCGTCTCGCCCGGCTCCAGCACCTTCTCGAACACGTTGCCGTAGCCGTGGACCCAGACGACGCCCTCGGCGTCGCCGGCGAAGAACTCGTCGACGAAGAAGCCGCCCCCGTAGAGCATGTTGGCGAAACCCTTGATCCGGCTGTAGTCGTAGGCGACGTTGGCGGTGGCGGCCAGGAACTGGTGCTCGCGGACGACGATGCCGTCGCCGGGCGGCAGATGGAGCGCGGCGATGTGACCGGGCGCGTCGCGGCTGAACGCGATCTCCCCGGCCGACTGGGCCTCGAGCAGGAGCAGCGGCATGCCGCCGAACGCGCGCCGCTTGAGGCCCTTCTTGAGCGGGTGCAGGCCGATCTGCATCTCCGGCCACTTCCACAGGAGAACGTGGTGCTCGAAATAGACCGGGACCTGGCCGTCGAGCGCCATATGCAGCACGGGAACCAGCTCGCCCTCGAGCCGGTAGCGGAGGCCGGGCGCGCGACCCTCGCTGATCTGGGTGGGCAGGATCGTCGGTGCCGTCGGCATGCTGTCTCCTGGGGTTCAGTGACGCGGGGGTGAGGACGCCCGTGGCCCCCGGGTGTTCCCCGTCGGACGCTACCGCCACGAACCCGCGCTGCCAAGTCTCACCGCTCCCGAGCCCGGCGGCAGGCCATAATCGGCCGGTGCGCCCGATCTACGTCACCGGCCACCGCAACCCGGACACTGATTCGATCGCCTCGGCGATCGGCTATGCCGAGCTCAAGGGGCGCATCGACCCCCGCAACCAGTACATCCCGGTTCGGCTCGGCGACTGCAACGCCCAGACGCGCTGGCTGCTCAAGCGCAGCGCCGCGCCGATGCCGCAGCATCTGGCCCACGTCTCGCTCCGCGCCGGCGATGTCATGCAGAAGAGCTTCCCGGTCAGCCGCCAGGACGCGCCCGTCCGCGAGGCGGGGCGGGCCATGGCCAAGGCCGATCTGGAGCTGGTGCCGATCGTCGACGAGAACGGGGCGCTGACCGGGGTCCTGACCGAGCGCGCCCTGGCCCGCCGCTTCGTGCGCGATTCCCAGCGCACGTCGACGCTGGAGGAGGCGCCGACCGACCTGAGCGCGCTGGTCGACGTGCTCGACGGCAAACTGGTGTGCGGCGAGGAGCGCCAGCTGTCCGGCCGCGTCTGGGTCTACGCGATGGATCCGGCCTCCCAGAGCGGGATCGGCGCCGGCGACGTCGTCGTGGTCGGCAACCGCCCGGACGCGCAGCAGCGGGTCATCGAGCTTGGAGTCGCCCTGCTGGTGCTGTCCAATGGCTCGGCCCCGTCCGAGGCGGCGCTGGCCGCGGCCCGGGAGAGAGGCACGGCGATCATCGTCTCGCCTCTGGACAGCTACGTGTGCGGACGCATGATCACGCTGGCGGCGCCGTGCCGGGCGCTGATGGAGAAGGACCCGATGACCGTCACCACCGACTTCCTGGTCGACGACATGTCCGAGCCGATCAAGGAGAGCCACCACGGCGCGGCCGTGGCCGTCGACGCCGACAACCGGCCGGTGGGGCTCGTCACCCGGTCGGACCTGGTGGCGCCGCCGCGCCGGCGGGTGATCCTCGTCGACCACGCCGAGCAGGCCCAGAGCGCGGTCGGCATCGGCGAGGCCGAGATCCTGGAGATCCTCGACCACCACCACATCGGCTCGATCGAGACCCGCGTGCCGGTGACGGCCACGTTCGATCCGGTCGGGTCGACGGCGACGCTCGTGGTGGAGCGCTTCCGCCAGGCCGGGATGGAGCCGAGCCGGCCGACGGCCCTGATGCTGCTCGGCGCGGTCCTGTCCGACACGGTCATCCTCAACTCGGCCACCACCACCGAACGCGACCACGCGGTCGTCGAGTACCTGGAGCGGGTCCTGGAGGTCGACGCCGAGGAGCTGGGGCGCGCGATGTTCCAGGAGACCTCCGACGTGTCCGGCCTCAGCGCCGACGAGATCATCACCCGCGACGCCAAGAGCTACCAGGGGCGCGGTGGCCAGGAGATCCGCATAGCCCAGGTGGAGGTGGTCGGCGACGCCCTGCTGGAGCGCCGCGAGGAGCTGCAGGAAGCCCTCCGGCGCGAGCGCGAGGACCGGGAGCTGGTCGTCTATGCGCTGATGATCACCGACGTCCTGGACAAGGGCACCGAGATGCTGGTGGCCGGGGACGCCGCCGCGGTGGCGCGCACGTTCGGCACCGAGCACGCCGACAGCACGATCAGCCTGCCGGGGGTCATGAGCCGGAAGAAGGAAGTGGCGCCGAAGCTGATGACGGCGCTGTAGAGGGCGCTTATTCTCCGGGCTCGGGCATGTCCGGCAGGTCAAGCGAGGGCGCCTCGCCCCACAGCTGCTCGAGCCGGTAGTACTCCCGGGTGTCCGGGGTGAAGATGTGGACGATCACGTCCAGGTAGTCCATCAGGATCCAGCGCGACTCCCCCAGGCCCTCCACTCGGCGGGGCAGCACGCCGTAGCGCTGCTTCATCCCATGGTGAATGGCGTCGTGGATGGCGCGGGTCTGACGGTCGCTGCGACCGCTGCAGATCACGAAATAGTCGGCATAGCCGACCATCCCGCGCAGATCCAGGCCCGCGATGTCGATCGCCTTGCGATCGGCCGCCAGCTCGGCGACCGCGGTCGCCGTCTGCTCCGGTGAGAGTCCGGCGTCGGTCACCGGCACCTCGTCGCGGGTGGGCGTCAGCTTGGTTTGCGTCATGGTCCTCCTTGGGACATGTAGATCCCGTTTGTCTCGATGTACTCCAGCACGCCGTCCGGCACGAGGTAGCGGATCGGCTGCCCGGCCCTGACCCGCCGCCGCACCATCGTGGATGAGATCCCGATGCGCGGCATGGCGAAGAACCTCGCCCGGTCGCCGCCTCTGATCTGGTCCAGCGCCTTCTTGACTGTGCCGCGGGCCGTGCCGCGCCGCTGGGCGATGGCCACCGTGGCCAGCTCCAGCACCCGCTCGGGCTCCCGCCACTCGGGCAGCCCGGCGGCGATGTCACCGCCGAGGATCAGGAACAGCTCATCGGTGGGCGATTGCGAACTCAGCTCCTTCAGGGTATCGACCGTGTACGACGGCCCCGCGCGGCGCAGCTCCATGTCCGAGACGTCGAAGCGTTCGTCGCCGTCGATCGCGCGGCGGCACAGCTCCAGCCGGTGCTGTGGGCCGGGCTCGGTCTCGACCGGCTTGTGCGGCGGGATCGCCGCCGGCACCCACAGGACGCGGTCGAGGCCGAGCTCCCGGTGGGCCTCCTGCGCGCACACCAGATGAGCCAGGTGCGGCGGGTTGAAGGTCCCGCCCAGAATGCCGATGCGCACCGTCGTCTCAAGCGGCCCGGCTCAGGCCCGGACGTGCCCGGCGCCCTCGACCAGGTACTTGAACGTGCACAGCTCGCGCAGGCCGATCGGCCCTCGAGCGTGCAGCTTCTGGGTCGAGTTTCCGATCTCCGCGCCCATGCCAAATTCTCCCCCGTCGGTGAACCGCGTCGAGGCGTTGACGTAGACGCAGGCGGCGTCGACGCCGAGCTGGAAGGCGCGGGCCGAGGCGGTGCTGGGCGTGAGGATCGCCTCCGAGTGGCCGCTGCCGTGCGCGTTGATGTGGGCGATCGCCTCCTCCACGGAGTCGACGACGCCGACGGCCATCTCCAGGGCCAGGTACTCGGTGTCCCAGTCCTCCTCGCCGGCGGCGTCGACGGCGACTCCGGGCGCCGCGTCCCGGGCTCGCCGGTCGCCGTGGAGGGTGACGCCGGCCCGGGTGAGCGCGCCGAGCACGTCGGGCAGGAACTGGGGGGCGACGTCGGAGTGGACGAGCAGCTTCTCGGCCGCGTTGCACGTGCCCGGCCGCTGCAGCTTGGCGTTGAGGACGATCTGGAGGGCGGCGTCGAGATCGGCGCCGGCGTCGACGTATACGTGGTTGTTGCCGCTGGCGGCATAGATGACCGGCACCGTGGACACGCCCTTGAGCGCCGCCTTCAGCCCCTCGCCGCCGCGCGGGATGATGAGGTCGACGACGCCGGTCTGGGTGGCCAGCTCGGCCAGCTCGGTGCGATCTCCGCCGCCGATGAGTGACATCGCGTGGGGCGGCAGCCCGGCGGCCGTGGCCGCGTCGGCGGCGATCGCGGCCAGCACGGCGTTGGAGTGCGCCGCCGAGCTGGAGCCGCGCAGCACCACCGCGTTGCCCGACTTCAGGCACAGGGC
Organism: Solirubrobacteraceae bacterium; assembly: GCA_051985625.1. Lineage (GTDB taxonomy): Bacteria > Actinomycetota > Thermoleophilia > Solirubrobacterales > Solirubrobacteraceae > Palsa-465. Next base: position 9,365 of record JBPYFQ010000237.1, on the reverse strand, counting down.
CGCGGCGTCGATCGTCACGTTGGGACGGGCCTCGTAGACAACCGCGATCACCCCGAGCGGCACCCGGACGCGACGCATCTGGAGTCCGTTGGGCAGCGTCTTGCCGTCGATCACCTCGCCCACCGGGTCCGGGAGCGCGGCGATCTGGCGCACGCCGGCGGCCATCCCGGCGACGCGCTCCTCGTCGAGGGCCAGACGGTCGAGCAGGGCGGCGGACAGCCCGTTGGCCTCGCCGGCCTCCAGGTCGCGAGCGTTGGCCTCCAGGATCTGCTCGGTCGATCCGATCAGCGCCGTGGCGATCGCCTCCAGCGCCTCGCCCTTGACCGAGGAACCGAGCGTGGCCAGCGTCCGCGAGGCATCCCGCGCGGCCTGGCAGATGTCGGCGATGGAGACGGCGGTGCTCGCCATGGTCGATACAGGTTACCCAGAGGGTCCCGATCCGCTCCGAGGCGCCCGCATTCGGGGCGGTCAGGCCAGGACGAAGTAGTCCCGGTGGATCGCCTCCTCGCTGGCCCGGGGCAGGACCTCGCGCACCGCGCCGGACTTCAGCCCGCGGACTCGCCGCAGCTCGGTTGCCGAGTAGTTGCTGATCCCCTTGCCGACCGTCGAGTCGTCGTGCGCTATCTCGACGGCGTCCCCGGCGTCGAACGCGCCGGCCACGTCGACCACGCCGACCGGGAGCAGGCTGGTGCCGCCCTCACGCAGGGCGCGGGCCGCGCCGGCATCGACGATCACCCGTCCCCGCACCGGCTTGGCGTACTTCAGCCACAGCTTGAAGCTGGAGTAGCGCCCCTCGCGGGCCGGGAACATCGTGCCCACCGGGGCGCCGCCCGCGGCGCGCGTGACGATGCCTCCAACCAGCCCGCTGGCGATCACGGTCGGGATCCCGGCCGCGGTGGCCATCTCGGCCGCCACCACCTTGGAGCGCATGCCCCCGGAGCCGATCGGCGAGGCCGTCTGGCCGATCTGCAGCGGCTCCAGCAGGCTGAAGTCGGACACCTCGGCGACGAGCCGGGCGCTCGGATCCAGGTGGGGGTCGGCGGTGAACACGCCCTCGGCGTCGGTCAGCAGCACCAGCCGCTCGGCCCCGAGCAGGATCGCCACCTGGGCGGCCAGGAAGTCGTTGTTGCCGAACGAGATCTCGTCGGTCGTCGTCGTGTCGTTCTCGTTGATGACCGGGACCACCCGCCAGTCCAGCAGCTTGCGCAGCGTCTGGCGGGCGTTGAGGTAGTGGGTGCGGGCGCTCATGTCGAAGAACGTGAGCAGCACCTGGGCGGTCGGCACGCCCCGCTCGGCCAGCAGCGCGTCATAGACCCGGTACAGCTTGCCCTGGCCCACCGCGCTGGCCGCCTGCAGCTCCTCGACCGCCCGCGGGCGCATCGGGAGCGCCATCACCCCCATCCCCCGCGCGATCGCTCCGCTGGTGACCACGATCACCGGCCGCCCGGCCCGGTGCAGCTCGGCCACTTCGTCGCACACCCGGCCCAGCACGTCGGCCCGCACCGTGCCGTGCTCGTCGACGACGAGGCTGGACCCCAGCTTGACGACCAGGCAGGTCATGTGGGCAAGAGTACGCGGGCCGTCCCCCCCCGGCCGCCGAGGGCGTGCCGCGGTCTGCATGGTGGGCATGCATCTTGCGACACGCGTCCGACCAGCCGGCCGGGGCGCGACGGCCAACCCGCCGCGCCCCGGTCAGCTCATACGGCGGCTCAGGCCTTGGCGCCCCGGCGGCCGCACCACGGGTTCTTCGGCACGCCACGGCACGGGTTCGGCATCGTCTTGAGGTGCTTGGGCAGCGGGTGCATCACCACGTGGGTCGCCCGCGGGTAGTGGTCGGTGGGAGCGCAGGTGGAGGTGCCGGTGAGCTCGGAGTCGCACAGCACCTCGTTGAGGAACGTCGGATCGCTGGCGCCCGCCGCCTGCGGAGTGCCGTTGCACGAGGGGTGCAACGTCTGCAGCAGCTGCGCGCCGGCCGGGGTGATCGGACCGCCGCCCGGCTGGCTGTTGCCGCTGTAGCAGTTGGTCGGATGGCCGGGCTCGATGTTGACCTGACCGAGGTCGCCGTTGCTCGGATTGCCGAAGGAGCCGTTGTGCGAGAACGTGTTGCCGAGCAGCGCGTCCCCGTAGTCGTCCCACAGGCAGCTGCTGGGCCCGAACGACCCGCCGAAGGTGCCGCCGTCGCACGGCTTGCCGCTGTCCAGGTACGGCACCAGGATCATGCCCCAGGCGTTGTTGTTGACGAACCGGTTGTCCATGATCGTGTCGAACCGCCCGCCGGACACCGAGATGCCGGTGCCGACCGGCCCGGCCGCCGCTGAGCCCGCCGCCGGGACGTTGGGGTTGTTGTTGTCATGCACGTAGTTGCGGTAGAAGACCCAACAGGTCGCGGCGCCCTTGACCGGCGGCTTGACGCCCGCCGGGCAGGAGCCGTTCTGGGGGGCGGGCTCGTCGGCGTTCTGGCTGTTGGTGTCGAACCCGTCCTCGTTGTTGTCGAACTGCGAGTTCTCGATCAGCAGCCGGCCGCCGGAGTTCGTCCCCGAGTAGCCGAGCGCGTTGAACTCGGCCCACCCGTGGTTGAGCGTCTGGTTGCAGATCTGCTGGCAGGCCCCGATGTAGAACCCGGAGTCGTTGAAGTTGGAGGCGTACAGCTGGTCCAGCGTGCCGCCGCTCCAGTTGCTGGTGAACACGCCGTACTGGGCGGCGCTCGTCTCACCGGCCTTCGACATCCCGGCGAAGTAGGTGCTGGTGGCGGTCAGGTACGCGCCGCGCAGGCCGTGGCCGCCCACCTTGCCGCTGTCGGCGCCGCCGTTCCACCAGATCTCGTTCCCGGCCGACCGTGAGCCGCCCAGGAAGTTGCAGGCGGTCAGGTTCTCGATCGAGACGTTGGCGGCCTTCCAGACCATGAGCCCGTTGACGCCCGACCGGCCGCCCGTCGACGAGCCGCCGTACGGCCCGGACGGCGTCCCGCCCTTGAGGCCGAAGTTCTGGGCCGCGGCCTTGCGGCTGCACCGAGCCGAGCCGGGCTTGGTGCCGTCGACGATGACCGTGTTGCGGTTCATGCCGCGGATGTGCAGCCCGCGCTTGGTGATCAGCACGCCGGCCGGGAAGCCGGGGGCGCCCTTCGGCGTCCGGATACGCGTCGTCTTGTAATCGCCCGGGGCCACCAGGATCCAGTCCCCCGGCTTGGCCGCGTTGACGGCGGCCTGGATGGTCCGGTACTGGCCCTTGACCCGGTGGTAGGTGCCGACCCGCAGCACCTTGGCGGTCGCGCTGCCGGCGATCATCGCCAGCGAAACGCCCAACGCAAGCCCCAGCACAATTAGGCGACGCATCAATTCTCCTCCTCGTCGGGCAGCCCGGCTCCGTGCCGGGTGCGGCGGGCATGCTACACGGCGCGGTCCCGGCGGTGGACCGCGATCACCCCGTTGTACGAGACGGCCGGCCTGCTACTCCGGGTCCAGGTCGAACGCCACGCCGGCGATCTCCACCTCGTCGCCCGGTTGGAAGCCCTCGGCCTGGAGCGCCGTGATGACGCCGATCCCGCGCAACCGCCGCTCCAGGTGAGCCAGGGCCTCCTCGTTGTCCAGGTCGTAGCGGGCGAGCAGCCGCTCCACCCCGTCGCCGGTCACGCTGAACGTGCCCTCCCCCGTGCGCCGCACCTGGTAGGCGCGCCGCGCGGCCGGCCGGAACACCCGGTGCTCGGCCAGCTCGGGCGGGGCGCCGTCGGCCGGGTGGGCGGGGTCCGGGTGGGCGGGGTCCGATTCCTGGTCGCCAACGCGCCGCAACAGCTCGGCCGTGAGCTCGCCCAGGCCGGCCCGCGTGACCGACGAGGTGATCACTACGGGCACGTCCGGACCGAGGCGCTCCGCCCACTCGGCGCGCGCCTGCTCGGCGACCGCCGGTTCCACCAGGTCGGCCTTCGACAGGGCGAGGATGCGCGGCAGGGCGGCCAGCCGGGGGTCGTGGGAGGCCAGCTCCCGCTCGACGGTGGCGTAGTTGGCGACCGGGTCCGAGCCGTCGAGCGGAGCCAGGTCGAGGACGTGGACGAGCAGCCGGGTGCGCTCGACGTGGGCCAGGAACTCGTGTCCCAGCCCGGCGCCGTCGCTGGCCCCCTCAATCAGCCCCGGGATGTCGGCGATCACCAACTGCCGCGTGTCGGTCTGAAGCGTTCCCAGCACCGGGGAGAGCGTCGTGAACGGGTAGCCGGCGACCTTGGGATGGGCCCGCGTGAGGCGGGCCAGGAGCGACGACTTGCCGGCGTTGGGCAGGCCGATCAGGCCGACGTCGGCGATCAGCTTGAGCGCCAAGGTCAGCCACGTCTCCTCCCCCGGCAGCCCCCGCTCGGCGAACCGCGGCGTCTGGTGGGTCGGGCCGGCGAAGCGCTTGTTGCCGCGGCCGCCGGACCCCCCGCGGGCCACCCGGGCCCGCTGGCCGGCCCGCACGAGGTCATAGCGGGCGCCGTCGCGCTCCACCAGGACCTCGGTGCCGGGCGGCACCGCCAGCTCCAGCGTGTCGCCGTCGGCCCCGTGGCGCAGCGCGCCCTCCCCGTGGCCGCCGCGGCGAGCCTTGAAGTGCGCCCGGCGCCGATACGACTCCAGGTCGCGCAGGGAGTCGTCGCAGACGAGCACCACGTCGCCGCCGCGGCCGCCGTCGCCGCCGTCGGGGCCGCCCCGCGGCACGTGGGCCTCGCGGCGGAAGCTCATCGCGCCGTCACCGCCGCCGCCGGCCTGAACGTGGATTCGAGCGCGATCGTGCATGCTGTGTAGCCACTTTATGGCTGATCCAGTGTTCCTGATCACCGGCGCGTCCTCCGGCATCGGCGCCGCCACTGCCCGGGCCGCCGCCGACGCCGGGTACCGACTGGTGCTGGCCGCCCGTTCGGTCGACCCCCTGAACGAATTGGCCGCGGACCTCGGGGGCGACGAACGGGCCTTCGCCCGCCGCTGCGACGTGACCGAATGGGACGACCAGCGGGCGCTGGTGGCCGAGGCCCGGGAGCGCTTCGGCCGTCTCGACGTCGTGTTCGCCAACGCCGGGTTCGGCGGCAGGCGCGGCTTCCAGCGCGAATCGGTCGAGCACTGGCGCTCGATGGTGCTGACCAACGTCTACGGCGCGGCGCTCACCATCAGGGCCACCCAGGAAGCCCTCACCGAGTCCCGCGGACACCTGCTGCTGACCGGCTCGGTGGCCGGCCGCAGGGCCCTGTCGGGCTCGCTCTACTCGGCCACCAAGTTTGCCGTCACCGCCCTTGGCGAGGGCGCGCGGCAGGAGTTCAACGGCACGGGCGTGCGGGTGACGCTGATCGAGCCCGGAGTCGTCGACACCCCATTCTTCGAGAACCGGCCCGCCACCGCGCTGCGCCCCGAGGACGTGGCCCGGGCCGTGATGTACGCCGTCGGCCAGCCGCCCGAGGTCGACGTCAACGAGATTCTGATCCGCTCCGTCGACCAGGAGGGCTGACTTATGAAGCTGCTCACGGACTTCAAGCAATTCCTGTTCCGGGGGAATGTCGTCGACCTGGCCGTGGCCGTCGTCGTCGGGACCGCGTTCACCGCGCTGGTCAAGGCGGTGGTGACCGACCTCATCACGCCGCTCATCGCGGCCATCTTCGGCCAGCCGAACTTCTCGGACCTGTCGTTCACGATCAACGGCAGCCACTTCCTCTACGGCGACGTGGTCAACGCCGGGTTCACGTTCCTGACCATCGCCGCGGTGGTGTTCTTCCTGGTGGTCGCGCCGGCCAACCACCTCATGAGCCGGCGGGCGAAGGAGGACCCGACGACCAAGGAGTGTCCGGAGTGCGCCACCGACATCCCGATGAGGGCACGCCGGTGCCCGCAGTGCACGTCGGAGCTGACGGTCGCGGCGTGATCCGCCACGACCGTCGCGACGCGTAGCGCCCGCTACTCGGCGGGCGTGATGGAGATGACGCGGCCGCGCCGGCCGCTGGTGAACTGCACCGTGCCGGCCGACCGGGCGTAGATGGTGTCGTCCTTGCCGATCCCGGCGCCGTCGCCGGGCTTGAAGCGGGTGCCCCGCTGGCGGACAATGATCTCCCCGCCGGTCACGGTCTGACCGGCGAACACCTTGACGCCCAGCCGCTTGGCGTTGGAGTCGCGGCCGTTGCGGCTGGACCCCAGGCCTTTCTTATGCGCCATCGCTGGCCTCCTCTGCGGTGGATGAGGACGCGGCCGAGCGGACGGCACGGCGGCCGCCGCCGGAGCCCCGGCCCAGCGAGGTGATCTCGATCCGCGTCAGCTCCTGACGGTGCCCGGCACGGCGCTTGTAGCCGCGCTTGGGCTTGAACTTGACCACCCGCAGCTTGGGGCCGCGCTCGTGGCCGACGACGCGGGCCTGGACTGAGACGTTGGCCAGATCGTCGCCATCGACGACATCGGACCCGTCCACGAACAGGAGCGGCTCCAGCGCGACGGTGGCGCCGTCCTCGGCAGGCAGGCGCTCTACCAGGAGCGACTCGCCCTCCTGGACGCGGTACTGCTTTCCACCTGTCTTGACGATTGCGTACATAGCTCTTCTACTCGGAACCGGACGAGCCCGTGGCCGACCCGGCCTTGGCGCTCGAACGGCGTCGCCCGCCTCTGCGGCCGCGACGCCGGGGCTTCGATTCTAGTTCATCGTCTGAGTCACCGGTCTTGCCGCCGGATCGGCCGGCCGGAACGTCGAGCAGCGAGGCGACGGCCGAGGTGCGCCCCACCTCCTCGATCCGGACCAGGTGCTTCTCACCGACGTACCGGGTGCCGCCGGTGATGGAGATGATGTAGCCGTCGATCTTGGCCACCGCGTCCCCCGGGCTGTACATGTGCGGCTCGACGATCTCCACGTGGACCTCCTCGCCCTCGCGGAAGGGCAGCGCGCGCTCCAGCACCTCCTCGCGGTCGCCCTCCAGCAGCACCTTGAAGTGCTCCAACGGCAGCCCCTCGGAGCCCTCGAAGACGAACACCTTCCCGGTGTCCTGCTCGATCTGGCGCAGCACCCGCGACTCGTTGGCGGTCAGCTCGGCGCTCACCCGCGGATTCATCTGGATGAGCAGGGCCTCGGCGTCGGTCTCCTTGGCCAGGTCGCGCATGCGGCGCTCGAACTCGATCGCGATGGTCTCCTCGGACTTGATCACGCCCTCGCCGTCGCAGGTGGGGCACGGCCGAGTCATGATCTCCCGGACGCCGTCGGTGACGTTCTGGCGGGTCATCTCGACCAGGCCGAGGGGCGAGATCTCCACCACGAACGTCTTGGTGCGGTCCTCGTCCAGCGCCTTGCGCAGCGTCTTGAGGACCGTGTCGCGGTTGCGGGCGCGGGCCATGTCGATGAAGTCGATGACGATGATCCCGCCGATGTCGCGCAGACGCAGCTGGCGCACGACCTCGTCGGCGGCCTCGAGGTTGGTCTTGGTGATCGTGTCCTCCAGGCGCGCCCCCTTGCCCCGGCCGATGAACGAGCCGGAGTTGACGTCGATGACGGTCAGCGCCTCGGCGTAGTCGATCATGAGGTACCCGCCGCTGGGCAGGTCGACCCGGCGGCCCAAGGTCGAATCGAGCACCTCCTCGACGCCGAACGCCTCGAACAGCGGCCGCTCGTCCTCCCACAGCTCGACGCGATCGACGAGCTCCGGGGCGGTCCGGCTGAAGAAGGACAGCAGCCGGTGGTGCTGCTTGGGGTCGTCGACGACCGCGCGCTCGAAGTGGGCGGAGAAGATGTCGCGGACGACGCGGACGGACAGGTCGGCCTCCTGGAAGACCATGGACGGCGCGGGCGTCTCCTCGACGCGCTTCTCGAGGACCTCGTGGAGCTTGAAGAGGTACTGGAGCTCGCGCTCGAAGTCCTCGCGCTTGGCGCCGTGGGCGGCCGTCCGGACGATCGCCCCTCCGCCGTGCAGGTCCAGCCCGCGGGCCTCGCGGCGCAGGCGCTCGCGCTCCTTGTCCTCGAGGCGCTTTGAGACGCCGATCCCCTCGCCGGTGGGCGTGTAGACCATGTAGCGCCCGGCGATGGTGAGGTCCATCGAGAGGCGGGCGCCCTTCGTCTTCAGCGGGTCCTTGACGACCTGGACCACGACCTCCTGGCCGGGCTTGAGCAGCTCGCCGATGGTCTTGCCCTTGCCGCCGCTGCGCCCGCGGCGCGCGACCTCGACCCCGGGCATGACGATCTCGTCGACGTGCAGGAAGCCGTTCTTGTCGAGGCCGATGTCGACGAAGGCGGCCTCCAGCCCGGGGAGCACGTTGTCGACGCGCCCCTTGTAGATGTTGCCGACGATGGACCGGTTCCCGCGGCGCTCGAGGTAGAGCTCAGCGGTCCTCCAACCGTCGGCCGGCGTCGTGGCCTTGGGCTTGGCGGCGGTGCGTCCGCGACCGCGCCTGGCGGTCTCGGTCGCGCCGACCCCGCCCGTGGCCTCCATCAGCGCGACGCGGGTCTCTCCCCGGTCCACGCTGACGAGCACTTGCTTTCTCACAGTAGGTCAGTCCTTACAGATTGGTGTCAGTGGGCCATGATCCGGCCCTTGGTGGCCGCCGAGGCGCGTCCCTGCACGTAGATGGACTGCAGGAGGCCGACGGCCAGGAGCGTGGAGAGCACCGACGATCCGCCGTAGCTCAGGAGCGGAAGAGGAATGCCGGTGATGGGCATGATTCCCACGTTCATACCCACGTTGACGAAGACCTGGAAGAGGATCATCGCGCAGATGCCTCCAGCGACCAGGGCGCCGAAGAGGTTCTTCGACATCGTCAGGATGCTGAGCGCGCGCCATATCAGCAGCGCGTAGAGGGACAGGACGAGCGCCGCGCCGACGAAGCCCCATCGCTCGCCGACCACGGCGAAGATGAAGTCGGTGTGGTGCTCGGGCAGGAAGTTGTACTTCGTCTGCGTCGCGCGGTCGCCGCGCCCGGTCTTCTCGCCGGACCCGATCGCGATCCGCGACTGGTTCTGCTGGTATCCGGCGCTCGCCGGATCGCTCGACGGGTGCAGGAACGACGTCAGGCGCTGTTCCTGGTACGGCTTGAGGACCTTGACGCCGACGGCCGGGCCGCCGACGAGGACGAGCGTCACCGAGGCGAGGCCGAGGGCGACGAGCGTCGCGAGGTGCCGGCCGGGGATTCCGGAGACGAAGAGGATCGCGAACGTCGCGGCCACGTAGACCAGGCCGGAGCCGAGGTCCTCCGCCATGACGATCGCCGCCGGCAGCAGCGAGAGCAGCATGGCGCGCGCCGTCGTCTGCCGGTCGTGCTGCCCGCGCGCGCGATCCACGAGGAACGCGGCGAGGAACAGGATCAGCAGGACCTTGCCCAGCTCCGATGCCTGGATCTCGAAGAACGGTGTGGTGATCACGCGCCGGGAGCCGCGGCTCGTGGTGCCGAAGG
>JBPYFQ010000236.1:0-2487 GCA_051985625.1 Solirubrobacteraceae bacterium | reverse complement strand
AGATCTCCGAAGCTGCCTGCTCCAGCCCCACGTACACCTCGAACCAGCCGGGCAGCACGTCGGAATAGGCCTGCCACCAGCCGCGCTGCCGGGCATCGCGAGCCACCTGGACGAGCGCCGCCACGTCCTCCCGCTCCAAGCCGTACAGCTCCAGGAGGGTACGCACATCGCCGGGACGCACCGATACCTGTGCGTTCTCGATCCGGGACATGGTGGAGCGGGCGACGCCCAACTCTTTCGCCGCGTTATCGAGGGTGAGCCCGCGTTCTTCTCGCAGGCGCTTCAACTCGGCGGCGATGCGCCGACGCCGAACCGTGGGACTGGGCCGTGACATGCACTGATGATGCCGTAACGCAGAGATCCGCGTATAGCGATCGATTGTACGGTCTCGCCCGCTGACCTGATTATGGAGTTTCGCGTAGGGCCCGGATCACGGCGAGCGTCGTGTGTACGTCGAACGCGTCGCCGTCGTCGCTGGGCCAACCGCCGTCGTTGCGCTGGGTCTCGGCCAGCCGCCGCTTGGCCGCCACCATCAACCAGTCGTCCAGCGACATGCCGACCCGGCGCAGTGACGCCGCCATCCAGGCGCAGTCGGCGGCGCTCATCTGGGGCACCCGCTCGGCGAGGATCACCTGGATCTGCGCCGCCTCGTAGAACCAGCCGAGGTAGAACAGCACCGCGGCACCGAGCCACCCGGTGGCCAGGAACGACGGCCAGGTACCGTCCGGTCGCAGCGCGGCCCGGAACGCTTCCGCCGCCCGGGCCACGGCCGCCGCGTGGTCGTTGGCCTCCGGCCGGGGACCGTAGTGGTGCCGCCCCGACTCCGCGTCCGAACCGGCTACCGCCAGCCAGAACGCGGCGTTGACGGTCAGGTAGAGCCGGGCCTCGGGATCGCCGGGACGGGCCCACGGAGGCGCTGTCTCGGCGAGCGACGAGTGCTCCTCCCACATCCCGTCCGGACGCTGGCAGCTGGCGAGCCACTCGACCGCCTCGCGAGCGGCCGGGCGGTCGAGCGCGCCAAGGTCGTCAAGCTCGGCCAGCCGGAAGCAGGTGGCGTCGATCGACGCGACGTGGCTGTTCCACAGCGCTGGCCAGCCGCCCCTGCGGGCCTGGCCCAACTCGGCCTTGTCGACCACGTCCTGTGATGGCCTCACGCCGGCGCAGAGCCAACTCAGCCGCGCACGGTCAACGGCGTCACCATGGGCGACGACGTACCCGATCGCCGCGTCGAGGTCCGCCATGGCCGTACGCTAACTCACCTGGTCAATCCCCGCCTTCGCACTTTTATCTAATAAGACGGGAGACTCGGATCGACGGTCTTGACCCAGGCAGACACCCCGCCCTGAACGTGGACAGCGTCCCGGAACCCGGCCGCCTTCACCGCCGCGAGCGCCTCGGCTGACCGAACGCCGCTCTTGCAGTACAGGACGATCTGCTTGTCCTGAGGCAGGTCGGCGAGCGCCGCACCGGACAGGATCTCACCCTTTGGTACGAGCACCGCGCCGGGGATGCGGACGATCTCCCACTCCGCCGGCTCCCGCACGTCGACAAGGTGGATCGACTTGCCGGCGTCCTGCCAGTCCTTCAGGTCACGCACGGTGATCGTGGAGCCGACGACGGCCGCGCTCGCCTCATCGGAGACGGCGCCGCAGAAGTCCTCGTAGTCGATCAACTGGGTGACCGTCGGGTTCTCGCCGCAGACCGCGCAGTTCGGGTCCTTGCGCACCCGCACCTGCCGGTACGTCATCTCCAACGCGTCGTAGACCATCAGCCGGCCGAGCAGCGGCTCGCCGATGCCGGTCAGCAGCTTGATCGCTTCGGTCACCTGGATCGCGCCGACGCTCCCGCACAGCACGCCCAGCACGCCACCTTCGGCGCAGGACGGCACCATGCCGGGCGGTGGGGGCTCCGGGTACAGGCAGCGGTAGCAGGGACCGTGCTCGGCCCAGAACACGCTCGCCTGCCCGTCGAAGCGGTAGATCGAACCCCAGACGTACGGCTTCTTCAGGAAGACGGCGGCGTCGTTGACCATGTACCGGGTGGCGAAGTTGTCGGTGCCGTCGACGATCAGATCGTACTGAGCGAAGATCTCCAGCACGTTGTCGTTGCTCAGCGCCTCGTTGTGGACGACCACGTTGACGTACGGATTGATCTCGCGGATCGAGTCGCGGGCCGACTCCGCCTTGGGCCGGCCGATGTCGGACTGGCCGTGGATGATCTGGCGCTGCAGGTTGGACTCGTCGACGGTGTCGAACTCGACGATGCCGAGCGTGCCGACGCCGGCTGCGGCCAGGTACAGCAAAGCCGGCGAGCCCAGGCCGCCCGCGCCCACACACAGCACCTTCGAGTTCTTGAGGCGCTTCTGCCCGGCCATGCCGACGTCCGGGATGATCAGGTGGCGCGAATAACGGCGAACCTCGTCAATCGTCAGCTCGGCCGCGGGCTCGACGAGCGGTGGCAGGGACACGACTGTGCCTTTCCGTCGAT
>JBPYFQ010000235.1:0-21720 GCA_051985625.1 Solirubrobacteraceae bacterium | reverse complement strand
CTCAGCGCCCTGGGCTGGCCCTGGGGGGCGCGGGTCATCCGCGCCCAGACCCTGTCGCTGCGCAACCGCGACTACGTGGCCGCCGCCCGCGAGGTCGGCGAGAGTACGCCCCGGCTGATCCTGTTCGAGCTGCTGCCGAACCAGATCGGGCTGATCGCGGCCAACTTCGTGAACACGGTGCTGTACGCGATCCTGACCTCGGTGGCCCTGTCGTTCATCGGCGTCGCCGACCTGTCGAGCTGGAGCCTGGGCTCGATCCTGTACTGGGCCCAGAACGGCAACGCCGTCCAGCTGAACGCCTGGTGGTGGTACGCGCCGCCCGGAGTGGCGGTGGCGCTGCTGGGGATGAGCCTGGTGCTGCTCAACTTCGCGCTCGACGAGGTCGGCAACCCACGGCTGCGCGGCTCGGGCAGCGCGCTGCGCATCGGGCGGCGGACGTGGCGCCCGACCGATCCGACCCCAGTCATCCGTAACGAGGAGGCCGGCTCATGAGCGAGCCCGTGCTCGATATCCGCGGCCTGTCCGTCGCCTACCGCACCCCAACCGGCGACGTCGCCGCCGTCCAGGACGTCGACCTGGCGCTGCACCCCGGGAGCATCGTCGGCCTGGCCGGCGAGAGCGGATGCGGGAAGTCGACGCTGGCGTACGGCTCGGTCCGGCTCCTGCGGCCGCCCGCGGTCATCACCGGCGGCCAGGTGGTCTATCGCGGCACCCGCTCGGCGACCGCCATCGACATCCTGGCGGCATCCGAGCGGGAGCTGCACGCGCTGCGGTGGCGGGAGATCGCGATCGTGTTCCAGAGCGCGATGAACGCGCTCAACCCCGTGCTCCGGGTCGGGGATCAGATCGGGGACGCGCTGCTGGCGCACGCCAACATGTCGCCGGCGCAGGCGCGTGACCGGAGCGCCGAGATGCTCGAGATGGTCGGCATTTCCCGCAACCGGCTGCGCAGCTATCCCCATGAGCTGTCCGGCGGCATGCGCCAGCGCGTCATGATCGCTATGGCCCTGGCGGTCGAACCCGAGGTCGTCATCATGGACGAGCCGACGACCGGCCTGGACGTGGTCGTTCAGCGGGAGATCCTGCGCGAGGTCTTCCAGCTCCGGGAGCAGCTTGGCTTCTCGGTTCTGTTCATCACCCACGACCTGTCGCTGCTGCTGGAGATCGCCGACGAGGTCGCGATCATGTACGCGGGGCGGATGCTGGAGCGGGGCACCTCGGAACAGATCCGGCTGCGTCCGGCTCACCCGTACACCCACGGCCTGCTCAGCTCATTCCCGCGGCTGCGCGGGCCGCGCCAGACGCTGGCCGGCATCCCCGGATCGCCGCCGGACCTGCGCCTGCCCCCGCTGGGCTGTCCGTTCGCTGCCCGCTGCAGCTACGCCACCGAGGACTGCCGGCAGATCGACATGCGCTTGACCGCGCAGGGCACCGCCGCCGCCGATCACGTCAGCGCGTGCCCGTTCGTCACCGCTGACGGCCCGGACGAGGCACACGCACGCGCAGCGCAGGCGCGGAGTGCGGCGGACACCCTCGCCATCGCCACCGTTCCCGCGGCCTCGACCAACCGGCGGCATGCCCAGCCGCGTCCGGCGGCGCTCGAGGCGGTCGCCCTGTCGAAGGTCTACCGACTGCGCCGGGGCGGCAAGGGGGCCGTGGTCGCCGCCGCGCAGGATGTGTCGTTCGCCCTGCACCAGGGTCAAGTGGTGGCCCTGGTGGGAGAGAGCGGATCGGGCAAGAGCACGATCGCCAAGCTGCTCGCCGGGCAGGAACGGCGCACCTCGGGGCAGATCCTGCTCGACGGCACGGAGATCGACCCCGCCGCCCGGCGCGGCTTCCGCGACTACAAGAGCGAGGTCCAGTTGGTGTTCCAGGACCCGTTTGCGTCGCTGAACCCGGTGCACACCGTCCACTACCACCTGCGCCGGGCGCTGCAGGTGCACAGCGCGCGGACGGGCCGGGCGGCGACCGTGGCCGAGGTCGACCGGCTCCTGGAACGGGTGCGGTTGACTCCGGCGGCCAAGTTCCGCGACGCCTACCCGTACGAGCTGTCCGGCGGGCAGCGTCAGCGGGTGGCCATCGCCCGGGCGCTGGCCGCGGAGCCGCGGGTGCTGCTGGCCGACGAACCGGTGTCGATGCTCGACGTCTCGATTCGCCTGGAGATCCTCGACCTGATCGGAGACCTGCGGACGAACCTCAACCTGGCCGTCCTGTACATCACGCACGACATCGCCTCGGCCCGGTATTTCGCGGACGACATCCTGGTCATGAACGCCGGGCGGATCGTCGAGCGGGGGCCGGCCGAGGAGGTCACGCAGAACCCGACCCACGAGTACACCCAGCTGCTGATCGCGTCGGCTCCCGATCCCGACACGTTTGCCAGGCGGGCGTCGGACGAGATTCGACCGGTGGCGCCGGCCCAGGCCCCACCGGTGACCGTCGGCGACCAAGGAGGCGCCGCGATGAGATGAGGTAGCCGGCGAGCCGGCGCCCCCGGGATGACCCGGAGGCGTGGCCCGTCTGAGAACCAGGAAGCGGGATCTGAGCAATGGCGTCCCGCCACCAGTATCGACACCAACTTTGTACCAGAGAGGTAGGGCCATGAGGCTTTGCATCAGACATCGACGGCTGGGCGCCGCCGGCTGCGCGGCGCTGGCAGCGGTGGCGCTGGCAGCGTGCGGCAGCACCTCCAGCTCGAACAACGCGAACACCGGCGCCGCGACCAGCGCCAACGCCGGCGGCTCGGGCAACTCCGTCCTCACGGTGGAGTCCAGCCAGCAGAACACAATCACCCAGAACTTCAACCCGTTCGTCACGTCGTCGGCGGCCACCCTGCTGGGCGCCACGTCGCTCGTGTACGAGCCCCTGCTGCAGGCCAACGCCGTCAAGCCGGGCCAGTACTACGACTTCCTGGCCAAGGGTTACACGTGGGCCGACGGCGGCAAGTCGATCACGTTCACCATCCGGCCCGGAGTGAAATGGTCAAACGGCAGCCCGTTGACGCCCGCCGATGTGGCGTACACCTACAACATGCTCAAGAAGTACCCGGACGTGAACAGCTTTGGCCTGACCATCAGCAGCGTTCGCACGTCCGGCGACAAGGTGACGCTCACCTTCCCGACGCCGCAGTACGCCAACCTCCAGAACATCGCCGGACAGGTGTACATCGTGCCCCAATCGGTCTGGAGCAAGGTGGGTGATCCCGGGAAATACGCCGACCCCAACCCGGTCGGTACCGGTCCCTACACGATCTCCCAGTTCACCGCACAGGGGATCACCATGAAGGCGAACCCCAGCTACTGGGGCGGCAAGCCGGCGGTGTCCGAGGTCCAGTTCCCCACGTACGCGTCGGCAAACACGGCGCTGTCGGCGCTGCAGACCGACCAGCTGTCCTGGGGCGGGAACTTCATTCCCGGGGTGCAGCAGGTGTTCGAGGCCGGGCACTCCAGCCACCAGGTGTGGTTCCCGCCGGTCCAGACCAACAGCCTGGAGCCGAATCTGAATAAGTTCCCCACCAACGAGCTGCCCGTGCGTCAGGCGATCAGCCTGGCGATCGACCGCACCGCGCTCAGCCAGCAGGCCGAGGGTGGCCTGGAGCCGGTCGTGTCCAACGCCAGCGGACTCACGTTGCCGGTGTTCAAGCAGTTCCTGTCGCCGTCGGTGACGACGACCCTGCCGTCGCATGCCGATCCCGCGGCGGCCAAGGCGCTGCTGGAGAAGGCCGGCTACAAGCTGGGCTCCGACGGTTACTTCCGTGATCCCTCGGGCCGGGAGCTGACGATCAACATCACCAACCCGTCGTCGTTCTCCGATTACGCCCAGGGCGACCAGATGATCGCCGGGTGGCTGCGCAAGGCCGGCATCAACGCCACGTTCGTGGGTCAGGCGACCACCGCCTGGTCGACCGACATCGCCACCGGCAACTTCCAGCTGACCCAGCACTGGTCGCAGACCAGCGTGTCGCCCTACCAGCTGTACAACGATTGGCTGAACAGCTCGCTGGTGACCAACAACTCGGCCGGTAACTACGAGCGCCTCAAGAACCCGCAGGTCGATTCGATGCTGAACAAGCTCGCCACCGACAACTCGGTGTCGTCCCAGCAGGCGGACCTGGCCCCGATCGAGAAGTACGTGGCCAGCAACCTGCCGGTTATCCCGACCGTGTACGGAGTCGTGTTCGACGAGTACAACACCGGCCACTTCACCGGGTGGCCGACGGCGAGCAACCCGTATGAGTCAGGGAGCCCGAACACCCCCACCAACGAGGTGGTGGTTCTGCACCTCAAGCCCGCGAGCTGACGGGCGATTCCAGTCCGCTCCCCGCGCAGTCGGCGGGGAGCGGGCCGGCCCGTGATCTCGCACCAAACGTCAAGGAGAAGTAGATGAGTGTGCTCACCACCCGTGGGTCGTCCGAGGTGCGCCGGTTTCCGGCTGCATTCCTCTGGGGCGCCTCCACCTCGTCGTACCAGATCGAGGGCGCCGTCGGCGAGGACGGCCGCGGCCCGTCGATCTGGGACGTCTTCTGCGCCCAGCCCGGGCGCGTCAACGGCGGGGATACCGGCCACATAGCGTGCGGCTCCTATCACCGCATGGGGGAGGATCTGCGCCTGCTGTCCGAGCTCGGCCTGGGCGCGTACCGGTTCTCGATCTCGTGGGCGCGCGTCCAGCCCGACGGCCGGGGCCGGGTCAATCAGGCGGGGCTCGACTATTACCGGCGGCTCATCGAGGAGCTCCGGGCCCGCCAGATCGTCCCCGTGGCCACCGTCTACCACTGGGAACTGCCCCAGGCGCTGGAGGACCGGGGAGGCTGGGCAAGCCGGGACACCTCGTACCGGCTCAGCGAGTACGCCGGCCTGCTGGCTGAGAACCTCGGCGACGCCGTCGGGATGTGGATCACGCTCAACGAGCCGCTCCAGTCGGCGCATCAGGGCTACCGAGTCGGCACCCATGCGCCGGGTCACGCCGATCCCAGGCTGGCCGCGGCGGCCACCCACCACCTGCTGGTCGGGCACGGCCTGGCGGTCGAGGCACTGCGGGCGGCCGGGCCTCCGGGCACGCCGGTGGGAATCGCCCTGGACCCCAATCCGGTGCGCGCGGCCGACGCCGGTGCCGTGGCCGTGGCGGCCCAGCTCGACGCCGACCAGAACCGGATGTACCTCGATCCGGTACTCCATGGCTGCTACCCGGAGAACGCCTCGCCGGAGCAGCTGCCGTCCGACGACCTGATCGAGGCCGACGACCTGGCGGCGATCTCGGCGCCGCTCGACTTCCTCGGCGTCAACTACTACCGCACCCACTACGTGCGGCTCGGCGACTGGCGTGACCTTCGGCGCGGCGAATCGCCCGTGGCGGGCCATCCCGGTGTCGTCCACTACCACCCGCCTGAGCTGCACCGGACCCTGATGGGGTGGAACATCGAGCCGGAGGGGCTCTATCAGCTGCTGCTGGGGCTCAGCACCGAGGCGCCCGGCCTGCCGTTGTACATCACCGAGAACGGCTATGCCGGCGAGGACTACGTCGACCCCGACGGCCAGGTCAACGACTTCGAACGGGTGGACTACATCCACGGCCACCTCGACGCGGTGTGGCGGGCCATCCAGGACGGCGTGCCGGTGGCCGGTTACTTCCACTGGTCGCTGATGGACAACTTCGAGTGGGCCTGGGGGTATCGGCGCCGGTTCGGCCTGTACTACGTGGACTTCGGCACGCAGCGCCGGCTGGCCAAGCGCAGCGCCGCCCTCTACAGCGCGGTGGCTCGGTCCGGGGAGCTGCCCGCCCGTGAGGACGTGCTCACGGCGCGGGATTACTCGCCGGACCTGCGCGAGCCGACTCCGGTGGCCACTCCGGAGCCGGTCGGAGCTCGCCTGACCGGCTCGGATGGGACGCCGACGGAGGCGATGATGAGCGACTGACCTAAAGACGGCGCCGGCGCGGACGCGGCCGTTGCCGGCGCAGGCCGATGGCCTCGGATGTGGCCGTCGACATCACCGGGCGGGCGACGCGGGCCGTCACTCCTCCGGCCCCGCCGCCCCCCGGTGCCCCTGGCGCCCGGCCGGTGCACCTGGCCGCCAGCTCTCGACTCCGGGGGAGATCCGGCAGTTTTTCGGCCGCTTTTCCCCCGGAGTGAGTCCGCTCGACCAGCGGAGCTACGTCTGGTGCTCGGCCCCGGCCATGAGGGCCGCTTCGGCGGCAGTCTTCGCCGGGGCGCCGTCGCGGCGCTGGAAGTATTCCGCCCCCTCGATGCTGATGCGGGGGACGAGTCGCTCCATCCAGTGGGGGAAGTACCAGTTGATCCGGCCCATGAGGACCATGAGCGCGGGGACGAGCAGACAGCGCACGACGGTGGCGTCGAGCAGGACCGCGACGGCCAGGCCGATGCCGAACTGCTTGACGGTCGGATTGCCGTTCAGCACGAAGCTGCCGAACACGCACACCATGACCGCGGCGGCGGCGGTGATGACGCGGGCGCTGGTGACCAGTCCGGACACGACCGAGGCGCGGTTGCGCTCGCCGGCATGGACGTGTTCTTCGATCTGGCTGACCAGGAAGACCTCGTAGTCCATGGACAGGCCAAACAGGATGGCGAACATGAACAGGGGGACGTAGGAGACGATCGGCACCGACCCCTCGAGTCCGATGACCCCGTGGGCCCAGCCGTACTGGAAGATGGCCGTGAGCACGCCGTAGGAGGCGGCAATCGACAGGACGTTCATGACCGCCGCCTGGGCGGGGACGACCAGCGTGCGGAACGCGAGGATGAGCAGCACGAAGCTCAGCGCGATGACCACCGCGATCTGGAGCGGCAGCTTGCTGGAGATCTTCGATGCCAGGTCGACGTAGGCGGCAGTGCTGCCGCCGACGTAGGCGTTCAGATTGGCGCCCTGCTCGGCCTTGGGGATGACCGTGTTCCGCAGGGTCGACACCAGGGTGGCGGTCGAGTTTGCCGACGGGGCGGTCTTGGCGACCGCGTTGAAGAAAGCCGTCTTGCCGTCCTTGCTCAGGGTGATCGGCGTGACCCCCGCCACGCCGGAGGTTCCGGCGATGTCCTTCTGAAGGGTGGTCAGCCGCGAGTCGCTGGTGCTCTGCGCCGGCGACTTGAGGGCCACGGCGACGAGCAGCGGGCCGTTGGAGCCGGAACCGAAATTGTCGGACATGAGGTCATAGGCCTGGCGGACCGTGGTCGACTTGGAGAACGCACCTATGTCCTGCTGGCCGAGCGACAGCGAGAACAGCGGGATCATCAGCGGGATGAGGATGGCCAGCGCCGCCACCAGGGCCACGACCGGCACCTTGGAGATCTCGTGCGCCCATTTGGCCCACACTCCCTGGCGCATCTGCTCATCGGTCACGTGTGGGCGCACCCGCAGCGTCTCGATGTGAGGTCCGAGCGCGCCCAGGATCGCCGGCAGCAGGGTGAGCGCGGCCACCACCGAAACCACGACCGCGATCGCCGCCATCTCGCCCATGGTCGTCACCAGCGGAACGCCGGCCACCAACAGCGACAGAAGCGCGATCGTCACCGTGCATCCGGCAAAGAACACTGCCCCGCCGGAAGTGGCGGCGGCCCGGGCGATCGACTCGTCCACCGGGAGCCCGTCGTTCATCCCGCGGAAGTGGCGGGTGACGATGAACAGGGAGTAGTCGATGCCGACACCGAGGCCGATCATCGTGGCCAGGGTCGGGGCCACCGTCGGCACGGTGAGCACATGGCCGAGCATCCGGATGATCGCCAACGTGATACTGAGTCCGATGATCGCCGACAGGATCGGCAGCACCGCGGCCGTAAACGTCCCCAGCGTGAACGTGAGGATGATCAGCGCGGCGATGATCCCGATCAGCTCACTGGACTCAGTGGATGGCTGGGACACCTTCTGCCCCAGCTGCCCGCCGGTCTGCACCTCCAGGCCGGCGGCCCGGGCCGGCTGGGCACCGTTGATGATCTGCTGAGCCTGCTCCTGGGACAGCTGCCCCGGCGGCACCGATAGCGTCACCGACAGGTAACCGGTGGACTGGTCCTTGCTCAGCTGCGCCGCGCCTTGCTGGGTGAGCGGGTTGACCACCGAGGCGACGAACGGCTCCTTGGCGACGCCGGAAGCGGCCTGGTTGACCGCGTTCGCGTTGTTCGAATCCGTCAGCTTCCCGCTCTTGGCGTGGATGACGATGGGACTGGTGCCGTTCGACTGGTCCGGGAACGACTGGGAAAGCGTGTTGGTCGCCTTGTCGCTGTTGGTCCCGGGCAGCGACAGGTTGTCGTTGGTGTTGTCGCCCATCTGGTGCGAGATGCCGACCACCACGACGGCGATCGCGATCCATGCCAGGAGCACGATCCAGTGGCGGCGCACGCAGAAGCGCGCCAGGGAGTAAAGAATCCCGGTCACTTGCCCTTCCCCCGTCCACCATGCTACGCGGACCGACTTCGATGTCAAGTTGACGTCACGGCCGTGTTGTGTCCGCTCGCCGGAGCGCTACACTCACGCGGGTCACGCGGCCACAGACGGCCGGGATCAAACAGGAGGGGGCATGACAGCAGCATCATCGACGGCGATCGCCGCTACGGCATCGCCGGTTGCTGGGACCAGCCGGAGGCGCCAGGCGACGTGGAGCCTGCTCGTCCTGTCGGTCGCGTTCACGGCCGGCATCCATGCTGCGCTGGTTCCCGAGCACCTGGCGGAGATGCCGCGCCTGGGCGTGGGCTTCATCATCGCCGCGGCGATTGGGGCTGCGCTGGCCGGCGCGCTGCTGGTTCTGGGGCCCGTCCGCTGGCTCATCGTCCTCACCGGGGTGTTCCTGGCGTTGGAGATCGCCACCTGGATCGCCTTTGTCACCGTGTCGGTGCCGGGCTTCGACGGCACGCCGGAGCCGGTGGAGGTGATCGCCATCGTGTGCAAGGCGATCGAGGCGTTCGGCGTGCTGCTCACCGTCGGGCTCGCCAGGGTCGGGGCTGACACCGCACGCACCATGACTCCTACCTTTGCGGTACAGCCAAGCGCCGCCGCGTCTGCTACGGTCCGCACCGCTGCTCGCTAGGGAGCATACCAACCGAAAGACAGAGGGGGTAAGGCTGTGCTGAAGCACAAGCTGGCCGTGGCGGTCGGGACCGTCGGCCTGGTCGTGGGAGGGAGCACCGCGGCGCTGGCCGCAAACGGACACTCGTCGGTGTCCAAGCACGCCACGATCGTGGCGGTGTCGAAATCCAAGGTCAAGATCAACCGGTACATCCAGGACGGGATGCGCTGGAACCGTGACGTGTACAAGGTCAGGTCCGGCGGCACCATCACGATCATCAACCGGGCGCCGATGGAGGGCCCACACACCTTCAGCGTCGTGGCCAAGCGTGATCTTCCCCGGACCATCGGGCAGATCAACAACTGCCGGATCTGCCTGAGGATCGCCCAGAACCAGGGCGCCGATCCGAACTCACAGGCGCCGCCGAAGTTCATGTTCGCCGAGAACGGCGTCGGAACAAACACCCCGCCGAATGTCGATCGGCCCGGGGACTCGGCGTTCATCGCGCCGGTGATGGGTGCCAAGGTGACGCTGAAGGTGACGGCCAAGCCGGGCACGACGCTGTACTTCATGTGCGCCGTGCATCCGTGGATGCAGGCCAAGCTGATCGTCACCAAGTAGCCGCGGACCGGGGGTGGTCAGGCTGGTGAGAGGGATGGTCAGGCTGGTGAGGGTCGCCGCGGCTGGGGCGGCCCTCACCCTGACCCTCGTCCTCGCCGGCGCCGCCGGTGCCCAGGCCAAGGTCCGCGACTACTGGGTCGCGGCCGTCCCCACCTGGTGGGACATCGCCCCCAACGGCCACGACGCGATCATGGGGATGCCAGTCGATCCGGCCGACGCGGTCGTGCACACCGTCGTCTACCAGCGGTTCACCCGGGGGTGGCGCCGGCGCATCCCGAACGCGCCGGCCGGGAGCGCCGACGGGTTGCAGATCCCCGGGCCCCTCATCCGCGCCAGAGTCGGCGACCGCCTGCGCATCCACTTCAAGAACATGGACACGCTGTGGCGAGTGCCGCACTCGATGCACTTCCACGGCGTGCACTACGCGCCCCCCTCGGACGGCGCGTATATCCCCGGCTTCTCCGGGCCCGGGGCCGATGTCCTGCCCGGCCATACGTTCACGTATCGCCTCACCGCCGGCCCGGACTCCGCGGGGGTGTGGCCGTACCACGACCACTCGCCGTCGATGGAGCAGTCGATCGCCGGCGGGATGTTCGGGATGCTGTCGATCCTGGGCCGTCACCAGCGCGCGCCGGATCGGGAGTTCGAAGTGGTGTTCACGCCGTTCGGCAAGTTCATGACCATCGACGGCCGGGCCTTTGTCGGCAACACCCCCATCTTCCGCGCCAAGGTGGGTCAGCTCGTCCAGTGGGACGTGATGGGGATGGGCTCCGATTTCCATACCTTCCACGTGCACGGCCACCGGTGGATTGGGGCGGACGGCGTGTCACGGGACACCCTGACCGTGGGGCCGGCCGAGACGTTCGCCATCCGATGGCGGGAGGACGCGCCGGGGACGTGGCTGTATCACTGTCACGTCGAGACCCACATGGACAGCGGGATGATCGGCATCTACCGGGTCTCGCGGCGATGAGGCTCTGGCGAGTCGCCCTGGCCGTGGTGCCGGCCCTCGCCGTCGCCGTCGCGTTCGCCCCGGGCCCGGCGGCGGCCGCGACCCCCGCGCCCCAGGTGATGATCCAGCTCACCGCGTTTGCCCCGAGCCAGATCGACGTGCTGCCCGGCGAGACGGTGACCTGGACGAACATGAGCGAGCGCACCCACACCGTCACTGCCGACGACGGCTCGTTCGACTCCGGGTTCCTCAGCGGCGGCGACAGCTTCAAGCGCCGGTTCACCGCGCCGGGCGCATACTCATACCACTGCGCCATCCATCCCTTCATGACCGGCGAGGTGGACGTCCGGCGGGTCATCCTTGACCCGCTGCCCGCGGTCGTCCTCAAGGGCCGGCGGTTCACGGTCACCGGGCGCAGCGCCGACGGTCAGGCGCCGGTGACGGTGCAGCGCGCCACGCCGACCGGGTACCAGCCGCTGGCCACGGTGACCCCGGCCGGCGACGGGACCTGGTCGGCCACCATCGCGGCCGGCGCCACGAGCAACATCCGGGCGGTGAGCGGTCCGGACGCCAGCGAGGTGCGGCGACTGCTGGTGCGCGACCGCCGGCTGCACGTCCGGCTCAGCGGCCACCGGATCGCCGTGTGGGTGACTCCCTCGGCGCCCGGGGCGACCGTCGTTCTGGAGCTTCACCTGCGCGAGCGGTTCGGCTGGTGGCCGACGGTCTGGCACCACCTCGACTACCTGTCGCGAGCCAGCTTCAAGGTGCGCGGGCCGGCTCTGGCCCGGGTGGAACTGGTCGACCGGGACGGGTGGACCCCGCTCATCGTCGGCGCCCCGCTGCGGATCCGCGCGCCGCGGCGGTAGCCCGCTCGGTCAGTCCGGGCGCCCAGTGCTGTTGAGCCGTGTGCCTGCCGGCACACGGACTCTGTGTTGTATTACGTGGCCGAGCCCGGGATGGGCTGCCACGGTGATCGGGACCGGGGCATGTCTGCACACCACCGACCACGGATCCTGTTTCTCGTCTCCGCCCTCAACGGGCTGAGCCAGGCGGCGCGGACCTCCCTCACCGAGCTGGGCCATGAGGTGGCGGTCGCTGTCGTCGACGGCCCGGCCGCCATGGAGACGGCGGTCGCCGAGCACGATCCGGAGCTGATCGTCTGTCCGTACCTCAAGACGATGATCCCGGAGACGATCTGGCGACGGTACCCGTGCCTGGTCGTGCATCCCGGCCCCTGCGGCGACCGTGGGCCGTCCTCGCTGGACTGGGCGATCGAGCTGGAGGCCGGTGACTGGGGAGTGACCGTGCTTCAGGCCAACGGCGAATTCGACGCCGGCCGGGTCCTGGCGACGCAAGGCTTCCGCATGCGCACCGTCGGGAAGGCGAGCCTGTATCGGCACGAAGTGCGCCATGCTGCGATCGAGGCCCTCCGGGAGGCCCTCGGCCGGATCACCGAGCCCAGCCGGCCCGGCGAGCGCACCGCCCGCCCGGTCCCCACCGGTTGCGCGCGTCCGGCGATGGGCCAGGACGTGCGCGCCCTGGACTGGCGGACGGACAGCAGCGAGACCGTGATGCGCAAGATCCGGGCCGCGGAAGGACATCCCGGAGTTCTCGACTCAGTCGGCGGCCGCGAGTTTCACCTGTTCGGCGTCCACCCCGAGCGCTGGCTGCGGGGCTCGCCGGGGGACATCATCGCGCAGCGGCACGGTGCCGTCTGCCGGGCCACGGTGGACGGGGCGGTGTGGATCACCCAGCTCCGACGGCCCGACGCCGGTACCTGGCATCACGCCAAGCTCCCGGCCACGCGCGCGCTGGAACAGGCGGGAATCCAGCTCACCGCCCCGGAGGTCGGGATCGCCGTTGACGCCGGGACACCGGCGGCTGACACGTACCGGGAGATCGCCTACGAGGAGCGCGAGGGCGTCGGCTACCTGAGGTTCGACTTCTACAACGGCGCCATGAGCACCGACCAATGCCGGCGGCTGCGTGATGCGTATGCCCATGCCCGGAAGCAGCGGCAGACGCGGGCGATCGTGCTGCTCGGTGGCGACGACTACTTCGCGAACGGGATTCACCTGGGGATGATCGAGGCCGCCGGCGATCCCGCGGCGGAGTCCTGGCGCAACCTGGTGGCGATCGACGACCTGGTCGCCGACATCATCGAGACCGACTCCCACCTCGTCATCTCGGCTCTGGCCGGAGACGCGGCAGCGGGCGGCGTGCCGCTGGCGCTGGCGGCGGACTACGCGGTCGCGCGCCAGGACATCGTTCTGCACCCCTACTACCGCCACATGGGTGGGCTGTACGGATCGGAGTACTGGACCTATCTGCTCCCGCGCCGGGTGGGCGCAGCGGTGACCAGCCAGCTCACCAACGCGCCGTTTAAACCGGTGGGGGCGCCCCAGGCAGTCAGGACCAGGCTGCTCGACGCCGTGTTCGACGCCGGCCTGGAGGACTTCCGAGCCGCCACTCGGCATCTGGCCGAGCGCGTGGCCAACGACGGGCTGTTTCGGCTGCGCCTGGAGTACAAGCGGCGCAGGCGGGCCGCGGACGAGCGTTCCAAACCTCTGCGGGCGTACCGTGCCGAAGAGCTGGACCACTGCCGAGAGTGCCTCTTCGGAGGCGATCCCGCCTACCACGTGGCCCGGCGGCGGTTCGTCTACAAGCTGGCCGGGTCCGATCCCGGCCCGCGTCGTCACGCCGAGGATGGGCGCCCACGGATGCATGGCCTGTCCGCGGCGGCGTAGGCGACGGCGGCACGCTCACGACGCTTCGCGGCCCAGTGCGTCGCGCAGCGCCTGAAGGCCCGTGTACCGCGGCGTCCAGCCCAGCTGCGCCCTGGCCTTGGCCGTGTCCATGATCGCCGGATGGCTCAACGCCTCCACCCAGTCAGCGGCCGGGGGCGTGAACGCCGGCCGGGGCAGCGACGCGGCCGCGCGGGCGGCGCGCTGGACGAGGCCGGCCGGCACTCCCAGCGGGGTCAGGCCGAGCTCGCGGGCGATGTCGGCGCCGGTCAGGACGCCGTCGCCGGCGATGTTGTAGGCGCCGGGCGGCCCCGCGCCGAGGACGCACTGCCGCAGCGCCGAGCCGACGTCGGCCTCATGGATGAACTGAAGCGGCACCTCGGGGGCGAACACGGGAAGCGGCACCGGGAGGGCACGCGTGATCCCGAGCGCCGCCCGCCCGGCGTCGGCGGCCAGGGCCGGGAGCGCGCCCTTGGCGCCGACGGCGTGGGGCCCGAGCACGATCGGCGGGCGCACCAGGTACAGCGCCGGCGTGGCGGCCGCGGCGGCCTCATCCTGGAGGACCTGCTCCAGTTCGGCCTTCTCCCGGGCGTAGAACAGGTGGTCGGCCGGGCGCGTCGGCCAGTCCTCGGTCATCCCGACCGGGTTGTCCGGGTGAAAGCCGTAGGCGGCCACCGACGAGGCGTAGACAAAGCGCGCCGCGCCGGCCTGGCGGGCGGCTCGGAAGGCGTTGACGGTGCCGCCGACGTTGATGGCGCGGATCGTGTCGGCGTCGGCCGTGCCGGTGACCATGAACGCCAGGTGGGCGACGACGTCGACGCCCGCGAACGCCTCGCGGAGCGCCGTCTCGTCCCGGACATCGCCCCGGCGGTACTCCATCTTGGTCCAGCCGTGCTCGGCGGGGTCGAACGGACGGCGGGCGATGCCGACGATCCGCTCCACCCGGGGCTCGGCCTCCAGCAGCGGCATCAGGCCGAAGCCGAATGTCCCGGTGGGCCCGGTGACGGCGACGACGAGACGGTCCGGCGCGGCCGCGGCGCTCGGGCCGGTGTCCGGAGCGCCGGCCGGGTCGTTGGGGGGCGGCATCGCCTCCAGTCTCGCAGAGGCCCGGGGCGCCAGCGCGACCGTCTCGGGCAAGTCGGTATCGTCGGGCGCGGAGAGGGTTCGCTGATGGCAGTCCACGACACCCCAAACCGCGCGGCCGTGCCGGCGCCTGGTGCGCTCCGGCTGCACCCGTCCGCCTCGTACAGCATCACGATGCGGGTGCACCTCCAGCAGACGCCGGGCTCGTTTGCCCGCGTCGCGGCCGCCATCGGCGAGACCGGGGCGATCCTGGGCGCCATCGACCTGGTGCGCGTCGAGGGCGGCGTGGTCGTGCGCGACGTGACCGTGGCCGCCGCCGATCTGGAGCACAGCAAGGCGGTGGTGGCCGCCGTCTCGGCGCTGCCGGGCGTCGAGGTGGAGCACGTGTCGGACCGGACCTTCCTCATGCACCTGGGGGGCAAGCTGGAGATCACTCCCAAGGTGGCGGTCAAGACGCGGGACGACCTGTCGATGGCCTACACCCCGGGCGTGGCGCGGGTCAGCATGGCCATCCACGACGACCCCGAGGACGCCTGGTCGCTCACGATCAAGGGCAACACGGTGGCGGTCATCTCCGACGGCACCGCGGTGCTGGGGCTGGGCGACATCGGTCCCGAGGCGGCCATGCCGGTGATGGAGGGCAAGGCGGTGCTGTTCAAGGAGTTCGCCGGCGTCGACGCGTTCCCGCTGTGCGTCGACAGCAAGGACACCGAGAGCATCATCCAGTTCGTCAAGATGGCGGCGCCGGCGTTCGGCGGCATCAACCTGGAGGACATCGCCGCCCCCCGCTGCTTCGAGATCGAGCGCCGGCTGCGCCACGAGCTGGCCATCCCCGTCTTCCACGACGACCAGCACGGCACCGCCATCGTCGTGCTGGCGGCGCTGATGAACGCGCTCCGGGTCGTCGGCAAGCGGGCCGAGGACGTCAAGATCGTCGTCGTCGGAGCCGGGGCGGCCGGCGTGGCCTGCACCGAGATCATGCTGGCCCACGGCGTCGGCAACATCGTCGTCTGCGACGTCGACGGCGCCATCTACCCGGGCCGACCCGGCCTGGATCCGCTGCTGGAGGCGCTGGCCGAGCGGACCAACCGCGACGGCGAGCGCGGCATGGCCAACGACGTGCTGGCCGGCGCCGACGTCATGGTGGGCGTCTCGCGCCCGGGCGCGGTGTCCAAGGAGGCGGTGCTGACCATGGCCCCGCAGCCGATCGTGTTCGCGATGGCCAATCCGGATCCCGAGGTCCGCGTCGAGGAGGTCGGCGACTCGGTGGCGATCATGGCGACCGGGCGCTCCGACTACCCCAACCAGATCAACAACGTGCTCGCCTTCCCCGGCGTGTTCCGCGGCGCGCTTGACGTCCGCGCCTCGGCGGTCGACGAGGAGATGAAGCTGGCCGCCGCGCGGGCCATCGCCAGCGTCGTGCCGGACGACCAGTTGCACGCCGACTACATCATTCCCAGCGTGTTCAACCGCGACGTGGTCAGCGCCGTGGCCCCGGCGGTGGCCCGGGCTGCCGAAGCCAGCGGCGTCGCGCGGCGCGCCGCTCCCGAGGCCGGCTGATCACACCCACCCATCCCAGCGGTCGGCGCCCGCCGAGGTCGCGGGTGGTTGAGAGCCACGCGCAGGGGGGTATGGGCGTTCCGTGACCCCCCTGGAACAGGATCTGGCCGACATCGTCGGCGCTCGGGAGGTGCTGAGCGACCCCGAGCTTACGGCCGGGTTTGAGCGCGACTACTCCGGCCGCTTCGGCGGCTCGGCGCGCTGCGTGGTGCGGCCGGGCAGCGCGG
Organism: Solirubrobacteraceae bacterium; assembly: GCA_051985625.1. Taxonomy (GTDB): domain Bacteria; phylum Actinomycetota; class Thermoleophilia; order Solirubrobacterales; family Solirubrobacteraceae; genus Palsa-465. Next base: position 5,527 of record JBPYFQ010000235.1, on the reverse strand, counting down.
ACGAGGTCGCTGCGGTCATGTCGGCGTGCGCGCGGTACGGGGCGGCGGTCGTGCCGCAGGGCGGCAACACCGGGCTGGTCGGGGCGGGCGTCCCGCGGGAGCGCGAGGTCGTCGTCTCGCTGCGTCGGCTCGATGCGATCGGCGAGGTCGACGCGGCCGCGGGCCAGGTGACCGCCGGCGCCGGGACGACGCTCGCCGCCCTCCAGCAGGCGGCGCGGGCGGCCGGCCAGGACGCCGGACTCGACTTCGCCGCGCGGGATTCGGCCACCGTCGGCGGCGCGATCGCCTGCGACGCGGGCGGTGCCCGGGCGCTGCGCTACGGCACCGCTCGGGCGCGCGTGGCCGGGATCGAGGCGGTCCTGGCCGACGGGTCGACGGTGTCGCGGCTGACCGGGCTGACGAAGGACAACGCCGGGTACGACCTGGCCGGCCTGCTGGTCGGCTCCGAGGGGACGCTGGGGATCATCACCCGGGTGCGCTGGCGCCTGGTCCCCGCGCTGCGTTGGCGCGTCGCCGTGCTGGTGGCTCTGGGGTCGGCCGGCGAGGCGGCGCAGCTGCTGGCCGCCCTGCGTGAGCACGCCCCGTCGCTGGAGAGCTGTGACTTCTTCCTGGACGAGGGACTGGAGATCGTGCTGCGGCACCAGCGCCGTCCCTCACCGATCCGCCGGCGGGCGCCGTTCTACGTGCTGGCCGAATGTGCGGCGATCGCCGATCCGACCGAGGAGCTGGCGGCCGCGCTGGATCACGTGGGCATCGAGGACGCGATCGTCGCCGACGACAGCGGGGGCCGCGAGGCGCTGTGGCGCCTGCGCGAGGGTCACGCCGACGCGATCAACGTCCTGGGGGTTCCGCACAAGCTCGACGTCGGCGTGCCGCTGGACCGGCTGGACCAGTTCCTGGACGAGGTCCCGGAGGCGGTCGACGCCGCCGGCGGCGGCCGGGTGATCCTGTTCGGCCATCTCGGCGACGGCAACGTCCACGTCAACGTGCTGGGCTCAGAGCCGGACGATCCGGGCGTCGACGATGCGGTGCTGGCGCTGACGGTGAGATGCGGCGGGACGATCAGCGCCGAGCACGGCGTGGGCGTGGCCAAGGCGCGCTGGCTGGAGCGGGCCATCGGGCCGGCGGAGGTGGCCGCCATGCGCGCCATCAAGCGCGCGCTGGACCCCGACGACCTGCTCAACCCGGGCGCGGTGCTCCCGGCGCTGGACGCGGTTTCGCGGCTGGAGGCTTCCGCCTGATGGCCGGCCCCGTCGTCGCCATCCACGCCGGAGCCGGCGCCGGGCGCGCCGTGCTGGCCCAGGGGGAGCGCTGCCATGAGGCGCTGCGCGCGGCGCTGGAGTGCGCGCGCGATGCGGTGGAGTCCGGCGCGGATGCCACCACGGCCGCTCAGGCCGCGGTCCGGGTCCTGGAGGATTTCGACCTGTTCAACGCCGGGCACGGCGCTGCCCTGTGCTCGGACGGATCGGCCGAGCTGAGCGCGGCGATCATGCGCGGATCGGACCGGGCGGCCGGGGCCGTGGCCGCGCTGCGCCAGACGCGCCGTCCGATCGACGCCGCCGCCTGGGTGCTCAAATCCGACCAGGTGCTGCTGATCGGCGAGCACGGGGACCGGTTCGCCGCGTCGCTGGGCGTCGAGCAGGTCGACAACGACTACTTCATCACCGATCGTCAGCGCGAGTTCCTGGAGGACCGGCTGGCCGGGGCCGAGGAGGCGCACGGCACCGTCGGCGCCGTCTGTCTGGACGCCCGCGGCGGGCTGGCGGCCGCGACCTCGACCGGCGGCATCAGCGGACAGCCGCCCGGCCGGGTGGGAGATTCTCCATTGATCGGCTCCGGCACGTGGGCCGACGATCACGTCGCGGTGTCCTGCACGGGAGACGGCGAGATGTTCGTGCGCGCCGCCGCCGCCCACAGCGTCGCCGGCCTGGTGGCGCGGGGAACCGGGCTGGGCGAGGCATGCGCGGCCGTGCTCGCCGACGTGGGCGCGCTCGGCGGACAGGGCGGCATGATCGCCGTCGACGCACAGGGCGACGCCGCGCTGCCGTTCGTCACCGCGGCCATGCCCCGCGGGCTGTGGCGGCCCGGGCACGACCCGGTGGTCGCGATCGGCCCACGCTAGCCGCACATTCCTCAGCCAAGGAGAAACCCATGGATGCCGTCAACCACCAAGTCCGTCTGGCCGCTCGCCCGGTCGGTCTGCCCAAGGACACCGACTGGGAGCACACCTCAGAGCCGGTCGCCGATCCGGGCGACGGCGAGGTGCTGGTCAAGGTCCGCTACCTGTCGCTGGACCCGGCGATGCGCGGGTGGATGAACGACGCGCGCTCGTACATGCCCCCAGTGGGGCTGGGCGAGGTGATGCGGGCCGGAGGCGTCGGCGAGGTGCTGGCGTCAAATTATCCCGGCCTGGCCGCGGGCGACTTCGTCGCCGGGACCACCGGGGTGCAGGAGTACGCGACGGTTCCCGGCGCCGGGCTGATCAAGGTCGATCCCGCCCGGGCGCCCCTGCCGGTCTACGTGGGATCGCTGGGGATGACCGGGTTGACCGCCTACTTCGGCCTGCTTGACGTCGGCCGGCCGCGCCCGGGGGACACCGTCGTCGTGTCCGGGGCGGCCGGCGCGGTCGGAGGCACGGTGGGGCAGATCGCCAAGATCAAGGAGTGCCGGGCGGTCGGGATCGCCGGCGGCCCGGAGAAGTGCCGACACGTCGTCGAGGACCTCGGCTTCGACGCGTGCATCGACTACAAGGCGGAGAACGTCGGCCGGGCGCTGCACCAGAACTGCCCGGACGGGATCGACGTCTACTTCGACAACGTGGGCGGGGAGATCCTCGACGCCGCGCTGGCCGCCCTCGCCCGGCACGCCCGGGTCGTCATCTGCGGGGCGATCTCGCAGTACAACGCCACCGAGGCCATGCGCGGCCCGGCCAACTACATGTCGCTGCTCGTCAACCGGGCCAGCATGACCGGGTTCCTCGTCTTCGACTACTTCGATCGGTATGCGGAGGCGGCCGCCGAGATGGCCGGGTGGCTGGCCGACGGCCGTCTGAAGACCTTCGAGGACATCGTGCCCGGCGGCGTCCAGGCGTTCCCGGAGACGTTCCTGCGGCTGTTCCGGGGCGAGAACACGGGCAAGCTGATGCTTGAGGTGGCCCCCGAGTAGCGGCTTGCCGCCCGGCGGCGAAGCCGCACGAGGTCGCCACGGGGTAGCCGCCCCCTGGCGCGAGCGGCCGGGCGAACTCGTTTTCCTCTCCGTCACAGGACCGACCGGTCCGGTTAGGTACAGTTGGGCACTCGGCGCAGGCGGACCCGGGAGTGACGACATGATCCGGCTAACTCGTTGGTGCATCGCACATCGCCGATGGGTGGTGAGCGGATGGATCCTGGTGGCGATTGTCACCACCGTGGTCGCTACCGCGGTCGGCCGCCAGTACGCCAACAACTTCACGCTGCCGGGGACCGAGGCGCAGCGGGTGGTGAATCTGCTCGACAGCGAGTTCTCGGCCCAGAAGGGCGACGTCGACACGATCGTCTTCCACACGTCGCAGGGGACCGTCCGGTCACCGCAGGTGCGCGCCGCCATCGAGCCGCTGCTGGCGCACGTCAGCCGGATGCCCCACGTCGTGAGCGTGATCAGCCCCTACGGGCCGGCGGGCGATTTCGCGATCTCCCGTGACGGCCGCACCGCGTTTGCCACGATCAACTACTCCCAGCGCGCCAACCTGCTGCCCAACAGCACCGGACAGCCGGTCATCTCGGCGATCAACGCCGTCCACGTGCCGGGGCTGCGGATCGCCGCCGGGGGTCAGGTGATCGAGAACGCCCAGGGCTTCAGCGTCGGGCCGGCCACGACGGTCGGAGTGATCGCCGCCATGATCATCCTGCTGCTGACGTTCGGCTCGCTGATCGCCGCCGGCATGCCGCTGATCACCGCCGGGCTCGGCCTGATCACCGGGATCGCGCTCGTCGGTCTGTCCACCCACATCACCAGCGTGCCCCAGGTGGCGCCGGAGCTGGCCATCATGATCGGGCTGGGGGTCGGCGTCGACTACGCGCTGTTCATCGTCACCCGCTTCCGGGAGAACTATGCCCGCACGGCCGACGTGCCGAGCGCGGTGATCGGCGCGATGGACACCTCCGGGCGGGCCATCCTGCTCGCCGGCACCACGGTGATCATCGCCCTGCTGGGGATGTTCGCCACCGGCGTGACGTTCCTGTACGGGCTGTCGATCACCTCGGTGCTCGCCGTGCTCATGGTGCTGTGCGCCTCGCTCACCGTGCTCCCCGCCCTGCTGGCGGCGTTCGGCGAGAAGGTGGCGCGGCCGAGCCGGCGCGCGCGCCGGCGCGAGGCGGCCGGACGGCCACCGCAGCCCTCGGCCTGGCGCCGCTGGAGCCGGGTGGTCGCGACGCATCCGTGGCGGCTGGCGATCGCGTCGACGGTGGTCATGCTGGTGTTCGTCCTGCCCGTCCTCGGCATGCGGCTCGAGTCCAGCGATGCCGGCAACGATCCGTCGAGCACCACCACCTACCAGGCGTTCAACATGATCTCGCGCGGGTTCGGCCCCGGGTTCAACGGTCCCCTGCTCATCGCGGTCCAGATGACGAATCCGGCCCAGCGCGCCGAGGTGCCGGCGGTGCGCGCGGCGGTGGGGCGGACGGCGGACGTGGCGGCGGTGACCGCGCCGCGGATCTCACCGTCGGGTCGGGTGGCGGTGATGGAGGCCTATCCGAAGTCGGCCCCCCAGGCGGCGGCGACGAGCGATCTGGTCAACCACCTGCGCGACACGGTGCTGCCCCCGTTCGGGCACACGTTCGGCTCGCGGCCCCTGGTGGGAGGCTTCACCGCCGGCTCCATCGACTTCTCACGCGTGCTGGCGGCCAAGCTGCCGCTGTTCATCGGCATTGTCGTCGTGCTCTCGATGGTGCTGCTGTTCGTCATCTTCCGGTCGCTGGTGATCCCGGTGCAGGCGGCGATCATGAACCTGATCAGCATCGGCGGCGCCCTGGGGGTGACCGTGGCCGTGTTCCAGAACGGCTGGCTGGCGGGGGTGATTGGGGTTACGCCGGGACCCGTCGAGCCCTGGATCCCCGTGCTCATCTTCGCCGTCGTGTTCGGCCTGTCGATGGACTACGAGGTCTTCCTGATCTCCCGGATCCGCGAGGAGTGGATCCGCCGCCACGACGCATCAGCGGCTGTCGCGGACGGCATCAGCTTCACCGGTCGAGTCATCACCGCAGCCGCGGCGATCATGATCTGCGTGTTTCTCTCGTTCATGCTCGGTAACCAGCGAACGATCAAGGAGTTCGGCTTCAGCCTGGCGTTCGCCGTGTTCCTCGACGCCCTCCTGGTCCGCTGCGTACTGCTCCCAGCTGTGCTCAAGCTGCTGGGCCCGACCACCTGGCGTCTGCCCGGTCGGGTTGACGCCCGACTGCCCCACTTCAACATCGAAGGCTCGGCCGTCCGCGCACTCCCCGAACCGGAGGGATAGTGATCCGTGGGTGCGGGCTAGTTAACGGTTGCCTGG
>JBPYFQ010000234.1:0-5217 GCA_051985625.1 Solirubrobacteraceae bacterium | reverse complement strand
ACGCGTTCTCGCGCGCGACAGGGTGGACTCACCTGGCCGGCAGGAATAGGGTCTGACCGATGTGATTGTCGACCTGCACGCTCACTTCCCGATGCACCTGCTCGCCGATCACCAACAGCGGTCTCATGAGCGTGCGCGTGTCTGGTGGCGTCAGCGGTGGCAGGGTCGCGTGGTCGACGTCATATCGCGCTTTGCCAACTACCAGGGACCGGGCGGGGAGCCGAGCGTGACCGAAGCGCTGATGGCCCGGGGCGGCGTCGGGGTTGCGCTGTCGATGCTCTATCAGCCGTTCGATGAGATGGACCTCACCCAGCCGTACGCGGCGCCACCTCGGGCGAGCTACTTCACTGACCTGCTCGACCAACGTCAGACGGTCGAGGACTACGTCGCGGGTCACGCCGACAAAATCGCGATCGCCCACTCCCCGGACGAGCTCGACGCTCTGATGGACGGGAGGCGGCCCGTGCTCATCCACGCGGTCGAAGGAGGCTTTCAAGTCGCCGCTGGCGCGTCCGAAGTGCGGGCGAACGTTCGGAAGCTGGCTGACGCCGGAATCGCCTACATCACGCTCGCGCACCTCTTCTTTCGCCAAGTGGCGACGAGCGCCCCGGCGCTTCCGTTCCTCCCTGATTGGGTCTACAACTCGGTCTTCGATCAGCCGTCCGGCGAGGGCTTAACGGCACTGGGACGCGAGCTGGTCGAGGCGATGATCGATGAGGGCATCCTCGTCGATGTCACGCATATGAAATCTCAGGCGATCCACGACGTCCTCGCGCTGCTTGACGAGCTGGATCCGGCTCAGACGGTTCCGATCATCGCCACGCACATGGCGTGCCGCTTTGGCGGCCTTGAGTACTGCCTGGATAACCCGACGATTGTGGCGATCGCCAAGCGGGGCGGTGTGTGCGGGCTGATTCTCTGCGAGCACTACATCACGAGCGGCCTGGGCCGCGTGCCCAACTCGGCTGAAGGCTCGATGAAGGCGCTGACGCGCCACATCGACAGGATTCATGATCTCACCGGCAGTTACGCGTACATCGCGATCGGATCTGATCTCGACGGGTACATCAAGCCGGCGCTGCCTGGCCTGCAGGACATGAGCCAGATGACCGCGCTGCAGGCGGGGCTGACAGATCGCTACGGGGCTGATACGGCGGAGATGATTTGCAGCGCCAACGCGCTGCGCGTGCTGCGCCAACACTGGAGGCGGCCGCGAGTGCCGCTGAGGTTCCCTGAATTCGGCTCCAACTCGTGAGTTGGGGAGCCTTCGGGGGGAGCCCCGCCTTACCGAGCAGTCGTCTCGTCCCAGGGGCCGGGGCTCGGTGAGGGTGGGGAGCGGGGTCGGGGGCCCGGTGTCGCTGCGGTCAGCTGGTCGGGGGAACCAGACCTGCACCTGCTACGGCTTGTAGTTGACAACGAAGCCGAGGTCAACTACGCTGCGTCGGAGATGTTGGATCATGTCCTGGTTTCCTTTGGCGCGGTCAGCCACCTCGCGGCCGGTCGGTCGCAGATCGGCACGTCGCTGAGCTTTCACCTGTTCTTCGCCGTGCTCGGCGTGGGCCTGCCGCTGATGATGCTGGTGGCCGAGGGCATGCACCTACGGACCGGCGATCCGGTGTGGCGGGCGCTGGCCCGGCGGTGGTCGAAGGTGTTCGCGGTCCTGTTCGCGGTGGGGGCAGCGTCAGGAACCATCATCAGCTTCGAACTGGGGTTGCTGTTCCCGCGGTTCATGGCCTATGCCGGCGGGATAATCGGCCTCCCGTTCTCGCTGGAGGGGGCGGCCTTCTTCATCGAGGCGATCTTCGTTGGCGTGTACCTCTACGGCTGGGATCGCTTGACGCCGCGAGCCCATTGGCTCTCGGGGCTTCCGATCGCGTTCTCAGCCGTCGCTTCGGCGTTCTTCATCGTCACTGCCAATGCCTGGATGAACGTCCCGCGCGGGTTTCAGATCGTCGGTGGTCGGGTCACCCACGTGGATCCGCTGGCGGCGATGTTCAATCCGGCGTGGGCGACTGAGACCTCGCATATGGTGCTCGGCGCCTACCTGGCCACCGCGTTCGGGATCGCCAGCGTCTACGCCACCGGGATGCTGCGAGGGCGACGGAACGCGTATCACCGAAAGGCTCTGTCGCTTGGGCTGTCGTTGGCGGCGATCCTGGCTCCGCTGCAGGTCGGCGTCGGCGATCTCCTCGGTCGGACCGTGGCCGCGCACCAGCCGGCCACGCTGGCCGCCATCGAGGGACTGGACCACACCGAGCACGGCGCCGGGCTCAATGTGGGCGGGTTCCCACTGCCGGGGCACAACGGCGACGTGCTCAATGTCAAGGTCCCACACCTGCTGAGCCTGCTTGCGTTTGACCGGCCCAACGCCACAGTGCGCGGTCTGGACACCTTCGCCCGGGCTGACCGCACGCCTCTGGCCGGTCCCGTGCGTCTGGCGTTCATCGGGATGGTCGGCATCGGCACGGGACTCGTCGCACTCAGCTTGTGGTACTGGCTTCGCAGGCGGCGCGGAGCGGTCGGACCCGAGGACCGCGTCACGCTGATGGCGGTCGCCGCGGCAGGGCCAGCGGCGTTTGTGGCCAACGAGCTGGGCTGGCTGACGACCGAGCTGGGCCGCCAGCCCTGGATTGTCTACGGCGTGTTCCGCACGTCGGCCGGGATCACGACCGCGCCTGGGCTCGGAGCCACCTTCACGGCATTCACGCTCATTTACATCGGCCTCACCATCCTCACGGTCTGGAGCGCGCGCCACATCGCGGCTCGGCCGATCGAGGGTCTGCCCCGGCCGGCCCTGAGCGGGGTCTGACATGAGCCTCCCGGCCCTCCTTAGTGTTCTGCTCGGCCTGTCGCTGACCATCTACGCGCTGCTGGGCGGCGCCGACTTCGGAGCGGGGATTCTCGACCTGCTCTGTGGCGAGGCAGCCGCGGACCGAACGGCGATCGCGACCGCGATCGGGCCGGTCTGGGAGGCCAATCACGTCTGGCTGATCTTCTCCATCACCATCCTCTTTTCGGCGTTCCCGGTGGCGTTCTCCGCGCTGGGCACCGCGCTGCTGGCGCCGATGACCGTCGCCCTGATCGCCATCGTGCTGCGCGGCGCCGCGTGGGGCCTGCGGTCGGGGTACGACCCGCAGACACGGTCCTACGCACAGCTCAGCCGGCTGTTCGGCGCCGCCAGTCTCGTCGCCCCGCTCGCGTTGGGCGCGGTCGCGGGCGGGGTCGCACAAGCCTCCACATCCACCGCGATCGTGTCCGGTGGTAGGCCGTCGATTCCGTGGGCGGGGACCTTCGCCGTCACTACCGGGCTGCTGGCCACCGGACTCTGCCTCCAATTGGCCACCACCGTTCTGACCGCGCGCCTGGAGGCGCAACGGCAAGTCGGCGCCGCCGAACGGTTCCGTCGCCGCGGTCTCGCGGCCGGGGCCTCAGTGCTTTTCCTCAGCATCGCCGGGCTGGTGATCGCGAACTCATCAGCGCCCGCGCTGGCTCACCGGCTGACCACCGTCTCGCTCCCGATCCTTATCGCCGGGCTGGCGGCGATGGGACTGTCGCTGGCCGCTCTTGCCCGTCGGCGCTATCTCCTGGCCCGCGCGGGGACCCTCGTGAGCGGCGCCGCTCTGATCTGGGGATGGTTCCTCGCCCAGTCCCCCCACCTGATCGGACCCAGGCTGACCATCCACGCCGCTGCCGCGACCCATGCCGGGTTGGTGGCGATCTCTATCGCGGTCGCGGTCGTCCTGCTCGCCGTTCTTCCCGCGCTCTACCTCCTGTTCTGGATGTTCGGACGTGCCGTCCCGGAGGCCACCCAATGACACAAATACCCCCATATCGAGACGCTCGCCCGTTCGTCGCCGGTGCCGTGATCTTCTGGATTGCGGTGTCCCCATGGCTGTGGGGTTTCGCCGACAGCGGCCCCGCCGTCGCCAACCACGTGTCGATCGTCCTGGGCATCGGCCCGCTGGCGCTGATGCTCGTTGCGCTGCGGCCTGCCGCCTTCATCACGATTGCCGCCGGCGTCTGGCTTGGGCTGAGTCCCTGGATCCTCGGCTATGCCACCAACAACCTGGCCTGGGTCAACGAGCTCGTCACCGGATTGCTGCTTGTGGCGCTATCCGCCAGCGTCGCCGGCATCCAGAGCCCGAACCGGGGGCCTCGGCGCCGTGCGACCGCCGGTGCCACTGCGAAGCTCGACGCTCCCGATCCGCCGCCGGTCGGGCACTAGTGTCTCGGTTGACGCCGCGCGTCAAGCCCGGGCCCGGCTCGGTTGGTCTGGCATCCCGGTTGGCGGTGCCGGCGGTCGCGCTGGTGTTCCTGGCGGTCGCGCTCGCCGGGATCCCGGGGCGGTTCACAACCGCGTGCGCCACGTGGGTCGCGGCTGCGGTCGGCCTGGAGGTTCTCTCGGTGCTCGGGTTCGTGACTGTCTTCAAGCTGGTGTTCGGTCAGCGGATGAGCTGGCGCCAGAACCTGGGCGCGGGTCTGCGCGCCGTGGGTGCCACAAGCTTGCTGCCCGCGGGGACGTTGATCGGCCCCGCGCTCGGCGCCCGATCCTCGTCTGTCGACGTCAGCCGTCGGCGCATATCGCAATCGAGCGTCGCGTTTGCGCTCCTCGTCGCGCTGCCCGCCCTGGTCGTCCTCGGAGCCGTGGCGTTCGGCTTGTGGCTCGGCCTCGTGCCTGGTCCTCATGACGTCGGCCGCACTCTGCCGGCCGTGGCCGTCGCGCTCACCGCCGTCGCCGTCGTGCTGTCCATCCCCACGCCGGCCCGGTCGTGCGTGGCACGCTCTCAACCGACGGGGCGCGCGTTGACGCTGCGGCTGGGCGGCGTCATCGCCGTTGCCCAGGACGGCGTCCGGCAGACCCGACACCACGTGGCGACCGGAGGCTGGAAGGTTGGTGGGGCGCTCGGCTACTACGCGTTCGACAACGCCGTGCTGTGGGCGGCCTATCACGCGTACGGGGGAACCCCCTCGCTGAGCGTCGTCGTCATGGGCTACCTCGTCGGCTCGCTCGGATCACTCGTCCCACTCCCGGCGGGGATCGGCGCGGCCGAAGGCGGACTCATCGGGGCGTTGCTGCTGTACGGAGCGCCGCTGCTTCCCACCACGGGCGCGGTACTCCTTTACCGAGGCGTTTCGCTGCTCGTCCCAGTGGGCCTGAGCATCGTCGCCTGGGCGCTGACCCCGGTGGAGCGTTTCAGCAGAGGGGGGATGAGGCGT
>JBPYFQ010000233.1:0-10319 GCA_051985625.1 Solirubrobacteraceae bacterium | reverse complement strand
GCGGACATCGACGCCGCCGTCCAGGGCGCGATGCTGGCCAAGATGCGCAACATCGGCGAGGCCTGCACGTCGGCCAACCGCTTCCACATCGCCGCCCCCGTCGCCGAGCAGTTCGCCGACAAGCTGGCGGAGAAGATGGGCGCGATGAAGCTGGGCCGGGGAGTCGACGAGAGTGTCGACGTCGGCCCGCTGATCGACGACGACCAGCGCGGCAAGGTGGCCAGCCTGGTGGAGGACGCCCTGGGGCGGGGCGCCACCGCGGTCGTCGGCGGACAGGCCCGGGAGGGCGCCGGCTACTTCTACAACCCCACGGTGCTCACCGACGTCCCCGACGACGCCCAGCTGCTCAACGAGGAGATCTTCGGTCCGGTGGCGCCGGTCAAGGGCTTCACCGACGAGGACGAGGCGATCGCCGCGGCCAACCACACCGAGTACGGGCTCGTGGCCTACGTGTTCACCCGTGACCTGAAGCGGGCCCTGCGGGTCTGCGAGCGGCTCGAGACGGGGATGATCGGACTCAACCAGGGAATCGTCTCCAACGCCCAGGCGCCGTTCGGCGGCGTCAAGCAGTCCGGGTTCGGCCGCGAGGGCGGTCCGGAGGGCATCGAGGAGTACCTGGAGACCAAGTACGTGGCAGTCAACCTGTAGTGGTCTGAGGCGGAAATTCGTGAGCAGTCTCGGGAGCGGCTGGGCGTGGCTGGCGTGCGGCGACGACCTAAGTCGTACTGGTGGTCCGGCGTGGTCGTCGCCGCTCGTCAGGCGCGTCCAGACGCCGCGAGGCTGCCACCGAATTTGCGAATCAGGCCACTAGCCACAGGGAGGCCGCGCGCCGTCCCGCACGGCGCGCGGCCCACCGCGCCCCCTACTCGTCAAGGCCGGGTCAGCTGGGGGGCGCCGGGATGCGTGCCGGGGTACTCGCGCCCGGCCGGGTGGACGTCGCCACGCGCGCGCCTACCCGGGCGGATTTCGCCACACTCCCGCCCCCGTCCGACCCAACCGGCAGCCACCGGTGGCACGACGGGCAGCAGCCGTTGGTCGCCCATACCAGGACGCGGGGTGCCGCTCGCCGGCAATGCGGGCAGCGGACATGGCTTTCGTCGGTCATCGAGCCTCCCTGACAAGGATTCATCCCGACAAGCCAAGCGCGGGCCCCGCAGCCCGCCAGAACCTGCCTCCAACTCAAGGCGCCGATCCGCAGCCCGGTGGCCGGATCAGTGCCTGCGCGGGAAGATAGCGGCGATTCGCGCACCCGGCAAGCAACAGGAGTGGGTCGGAGCGGCGGCGGACCCCCGGCGCCGCGCGGCCCCGACCGGCGCGAAGCCCCACCGGCCCGCTCTAGTCTGAGGAGCAATGAGCGCGAAGCGGGCCGAGCGTCGGTGGCACTTGGCCGTCCGCATGACGGCGGCGGCCGGCGTGTGCTCCCTGGGCCTGCTGCTGGCGGCGCTCCTGCTGCCCACCTCCGACGGCGACACGACCTCGGCCGGCGTGGCCACGCTGACCGAGCAGACGTTCGTCCAGAACCAGGGCGTCTGGGCGCTTGTGCTGGTCGCCGTTCCGCTGATCGCCTGCGGAGTGGTGGCGCGGGCGCTCGTGCAGCGTCGCCGCGCGGACGCCCGCTGGGCGCTGCCGGCGGCCTGGTCGGCGGTCGGCGTGCTCGCCGTCGTCGCGCTCCTGGCCATCACCTCGGTCGGCGCGTTCATGCTGCCCGTGGCCGTGCTGCTGGGGCTCAGCGTGCGCCTGGCACCGGGCTGGGGCGATGTCCGGGCCCAGCCGACCCCGCGCAACGCGGGGGCCGCCGACGGGTCCGGCGGCCTGGCGGCCGGTTCGTGACCGGCGCCGAGCCCGAGACCCTCGAGTTCTCCGGCGACGGCGCGTTTCCGAATTCCCCGCTGCCCGTGCTCGTCTACCGCGGCGTGGACCTGGCCCGGGACGCCGCCCACGCCGAGGAGGCGTTCGCCGCCCACGGCTGGCTCGGCGCCTGGCGCGACGGCATCTTCTCCTTCCATCACTTCCACTCCACCGCCCATGAGGTGCTGGCGATCGTCGGCGGCGACGCCCGCGTGACGCTCGGCGGACCGGACGGCCAGACGCTTAAGGTGGGCCGCGGCGACGTGCTGGTGCTCCCGGCCGGGACCGGGCATCGCAACGCGGGCTCCAGCGGCGACTTCCTGGTCGTCGGCGCGTATCCGGACGGAATGGACTGGGACCTCCGCCGCGGCGACCCCGATGAATACGAGGCGGCGCAGCGCACGATCTCAACAGTGCCGCTGCCGAACGCCGATCCCGTGCACGGGGCTGACGGGCCGCTGGCCCGGCTCTGGCGCTGAGAGTCCGGGCCGGTTGCGGCGACTTCGGGGGAGATCCGGCCGTTTTTCTGCCGCTTTTCCCCCGGAGTCGATCGTGTTGCCGGCGGTCGGCAATGTGGACGACGTCACGGGCATCCTTTTCGCCTTCTGCGCCGCTACATGTACATTCAATCTGACGCCATGGCGTACGCGGAAGAGAGTCCGGGGATTTCGGGGTCCATCAACGAGCACGCGCCCGCACTCGCGGCCGAGTGGCGGCGCCTGGGGCGCGCGGCGACGTTTGTGTCGCTGCTAACCGCCCCCGCGTTCTTCCTGGTCCTCTACGACTCCGACCGGCTCGGCTTCGTCTGGTCGCTGATCATCACGATCGCGGGCGTGGTCGTGTTCCGGGGGCTGGTGGAGGTCATCGTCCGCAAGCTGATCCCGTCCCCCAGCTTGTACGGGGCCGATCAGAAGCTGATGGAGCAGGATCTGGTGGCGCGCCGCCGGTACTGGTTCTGGCGCACGAAGTTCCGCCGGCTTCCCATGTGGATCCTGGCCATCGTGGCGCTACTGCTTCTCTGCCAGCTGCTGTTCGCGTTCGCCGGCGTCAGCGCACCGTTTTTCCATCCGTTTGAGGGCCTGCGCCAGATCTTCCCACCGAGCACCCTCCCCCAGCTGGCCCTGGTGTTCGTCCAGCTGCCGCTGCTGCTGTTCATCAACGTCTTCATCCTGTTTGGCCCGTTCCTGTTCATGGCCGCGCGGGGCATCCGGAGCTATGAGCCCGGCGACGCCAGCTGGGGCGTGAAGATCGACGACGTCCGCGGCCAGGCGGAGGCCAAGGAGGAGATCACCCGGGTCATCACCCTGTGGGAGTCCGGCGAGGACTTCGAGCGGGCCGGCGGCAAGCGTGAGCGCGGCCTGCTGTTCCTGGGCGCGCCGGGCACCGGGAAGACGATGATCTCCAAGGCGATCGCCACCAACTTCAACTGCCCGTTCGTCACCATCCCCGGCTCCGGGTTCGCCCAGATGTTCATGGGCATGGATGCGCTCGTCGTCCAGCTGCTGGCCCACAAGGCGCGCAAGCTGGCCCGCAAGTGGGGCGGGCAGTGCATCGTCTTCATCGACGAGATCGACGCTGTCGGCATGCGGCGCCAGGCGCTCCAGGAGAGCTTCAGCGGCGCCGGCGCCTCGGGCGACGCCAATCCGACCACGCTCAATGAGCTGTGCTTCTTCGGCCCCAACGGCTCGCTGACGCCGACCGGGGACATCGTGATCGAGAGCCGCCAGTGGCGCGAGCAGCTGTTCGCCCAGCGTGACGCACCCACTGCGCACCGCCAGGGATTCCTGGCCGGCGTGGCCAAGCGGGTCAACGTGGCCTTCCCCGGGATGGGCGCCATGGGCTATCAGGGCCAGGCGCTCAACCAGCTGCTGGTGGTGATGGACGGCATGGGCGAACCCCCGGTGTTCCGGAAGTTCGTGACCAACCGGACCAACACGTTCCTGGACGCGATGTTCTTCATCCCGTCCAAGATCGGACGCCTGCGCCTGCGCCTCCCCACGCCCAAGCCGCGCACGGAGGAGATCTACTTCATCGGCGCCTGCAACGTCCCCATCACCGTGCTCGACCCGGCGCTCACCCGCCCCGGCCGGATGGGCCGCCACATCTGGTTCCGGACGCCGACCAAGGACGACCGCCAGGACATCTTCGACCTCTACATGGCCAAGGTGGCGCACGAGCCCGACCTCGACACCGACCACCGCCGCGACGAGCTGGCGCGCATCACCAACGGCTACTCGCCGTCGATGATCGAGCAGTGCTGCTCGATGGCGCTGACCATCGCCCACGCCGAGGGGCGGCGCCAGTTCGCCTGGCGCGACATCGTCGAGGCGATGACGACGGTCGAGGCCGGCACCGCCCAGAACATCGAGTACGTCCCGGAGGAGACGCGCGCCGTCGCCATCCACGAGGCCGGGCACGCCGCCGCCGGGCACGTGTTCCTGGAGAAGGAGATCCTCTCCACCCGCCTGTCGATCCGCAAGCGCGGCAGCTCGCTCGGCCACTACCAGGGGATGGAGAAGGACGAGCGCTTCAGCCATTTCCGCGGCCGGGTGTTCGGGAGCCTGGTCATGACCCTCGGGGCGATGGCCGCCGAGCACGTGTTCTACGGCGAGAACTCCCAGGGGGTGAGCGGCGATCTGCAGAGCGCCACCGCCACCGCCGCGGCGATGGTCGGGATGTGGGGCATGGGCCCGGACGCCGTCGCCATCGACATCCAGGCCGATCTGCCGGACGAGGAGCCGGGCGTCGAGCAGCGCCTGGAGCGGATCGGCGCGCGGATCATGAACCGGGCCAGCGGCGGCTCGCCGATGATGGGCGACCCCATCGCGGCCGTGCTCGGCGACCCGGAGAAGCGGCGCGCCGCCGCCCAGTTGCTCGGCCAGGCGTACGTGACCGCGTACACGCTGATCGCCACCAACCGGGACAAGATCGAGCAGATCGCCGAGATCCTCGTCGACCGCAAGGAGCTCCACGGCGACGAGGTCGTCGACCTGCTCGACAGCGTCCACCTGACCCGCCCGGAGCTCGATCTGACCGACCCGGTGAGCTGGCCGCACGTATGACCGGCCGGCCACCCATCACCCGCTCCTCCTCCTCCGACGACGGCGCGCTCGGCGCCGGCGTGTCGGCCAAGGCGCGGACGCGCCGGCGCTCCAAGCGGCGCTCGGCGGACGGTTCCTCGCCCCACGCCGGCCGGTTTCGGATCGTGACCGCGGTCCTGGTGGGACTCGCCGTCGGCGCGCTCGTCGTCGCGGCGGCGGTGGCCGTCACCGGCCGGTCGACGACGGCCCACGGGCCGCAATGGTCGGCCTGGTCGCCCGTGGACAGCGGCACGCAGGGAGCGACCGAGATCGCCGACTACCTGGCGCCGTTCTACCGGATCTCCTCCACCGATCAGCTGTCGCTGGTCACGGTGGTCAACCTGGAGAGCCAGTCCGCCGCCACGGCCGCCCAGGCGGCCGCCGCCAACGGCACGACCCCGTCGCCGAGCAGCGGCCTTCAGATCGCCGTCCGGCCGAGCCCGAGGTCCAGCGCGGTGTCGCTGTTGACCGGCAGCACCATCGCCTTCAACCTGTGCGGCATCGGGGGCAAGAACTGCGCGATCGGCGTCGGCCAGCCGTCGACGAGCCGCGAGCTGCTGCTGCGCCGCGAGGCCCTGGAGCTGGCGCTGTACACGTTCAAGTACATCAAGGGGACCGAGAACGTCGTGGCGATCCTGCCGCCGGGGCATACGCAGGTGACGAGCACGCTGTCGAAGAGCCTGCCGACCACGAACGGCTCGTCCACCTCGCAGCCGATCGACATCGCGGTGCTGTTCGAGCGCCAGGAGCTGGCGCCGATGCTCAACCAGCCGTTGCGGTCGTCGCTGCCCGAGCAGGTTCCGCCGACCGTGACCCAGATGCCGAACGCGCCCGAGGCCGGGCTGGTCGATCAGGTGACGGCACGCGGGCTGTTCTCCGAGCAGCTCCAGCAGGCCCAGGACGGCAGCCGGCTCATCGTGCTGGATCCGCTTCCTCCCCAGTGACCGGCTGAAACCCGGGGCAGCTCAGCACGGGCAGCCGCGGGTAGCGCGGGAACCGGTCCGGCTCGTCGCGGGAGCGCCGGCACAGGGAGAAGACCGAGCCCCGGGTGTTGCGCACGATCTGCTGGTGGCGGCAGCGGTCGCACAGCCCGGTCGGCGGTGCCGCGGGCCGATCCGTCATGACCGCGGGAGCGCTGCCATCGCCCGGCCGGCGGCCCGGCCGGAGAAGATGCAGCCGCCGAGGAAGGTGCCCTCCAGCGCGTTGTAGCCGTGCACGCCGCCGCCTCCGAAGCCGGCCACCTCCCCGGCCGCGTACAGGCCACCAAACGCGTCGCCGCCGGGGCGTATGACCTGGGAGCTGAGGTTCGTCTCCAGGCCGCCGAGCGTCTTGCGGGTGAGGATGTTGAGCCGGACGGCGATCAGCGGGCCGTGCGCCGGGTCGAGCAGCCGGTGGGGTTTGGCGATCCGCATCAGCCCGTCGGGCCGGTAGGCGCGCGCGTTGTGGATCGCCATGATCTGCGCGTCCTTGGAGTAGCGGTTGCCGACCTCCCGGTCGCGCGCGACGATCTCGCGCTCCACTCGGTCGTGGTCCAGCGCCGGTCCGCGGGCGATGGCGTTCATGCCGGCGACGAGCTCGCGGAGCGTGTCGCGGACGACGAAGTCGACGCCCCGCTGCTTGAACGCCTCGACCGGGCCGGTGGCCCCGCGGGACACGCGTTCGCGCAGCAGCAGCCGGGGGTCCTTGCCGGTGACGTCGGGGTTCTGCTCGGAACCTGACAGCGTGAACTCCTTCTCGATGATCGTCTGGTTGAGCACGAACCAGGAGTAGTCGTGGCCCGTGGCCAGGATCGCTCGCAGGCTCCGCAGAGTGTCGAAGCCGGGGAAGTTGGGCGGATCGAGGCGCCGGCCGGTGGCGTCGAGCCACAGCGATGAGGGCCCGGGGATGATCCGGATGGCGTGGTCGGGCCAGACCGGGTCCCAGTTGTGGATCCCCTCCACGTAGTGCCACATGCGGTCGCGGTTGACGATGCTGGCGCCCGCCCGCTCGGAGATCTGCAGCATCCGGCCGTCGACGTAGGCGGGCACTCCCGGGATCATGTGCTCCGGCGCGGGCCCGAGTCGGTCGGCCGGCCAGTTGCGGCGGACCAGGTCATGGTTGTGGCCGATGCCGCCGGAGCTGACCAGCACGGCGGCCGCGCGGTGCTCGAACTGCCCGGTCTCGACGCGGGGCGATGCCACGCCGCGCTCCAGGCCGGTCGCCTCCAGGATGGTGCCCCGCACGCCGGCCACCGCCCCGTCCTCCACGATCAGCTCGTCGACCCGGTGGCGGAACCCGAAGCGGACCAGCCCGTGCCGTTCGGCGGCCAACACGGGCTCTGCGAACACACGGACCACCTCGGGCCCGGTGCCCCAGGTCAGGTGGAACCGAGGCACCGAGTTGCCGTGCCCCAGCGCGCGCCCGTCGCCGCGCTCAGCCCAGCCCACGAAGGGCACGACGCGGAGGCCGAGCCCGCGCAGGTA
Source organism: Solirubrobacteraceae bacterium (assembly GCA_051985625.1). Lineage (GTDB taxonomy): Bacteria > Actinomycetota > Thermoleophilia > Solirubrobacterales > Solirubrobacteraceae > Palsa-465. The sequence goes on along the minus strand of JBPYFQ010000233.1, from coordinate 2,929 downwards.
GTCGCGCTTCTCGGTGGCGGCGAACCGAACGTAGGCCTCGGCCCAGCGCCGCGGCCAGTGGTCCTCGTTACGGTCGAAGCCGGCCGAGCCGAGCCAATCCTGGAGAGCCAGGTCCAGCGAGTCCCGGATCCCCATCCGCCGCTGCTCGGGGGTATCGACGAGGAACAGGCCGCCGAGCGACCAGAAGGCCTGGCCGCCAAGGTTGTTGCGGTTCTCCTGGTCGAGGACGAGGACCGTCCGCCCTGCCCGGACGAGCTCGTACGTCGCGACCAGGCCGGCCAGTCCGGCGCCGACCACGATCGCGTCCGGCCTGTCCGCGGTCACTCCATCCACATCCCGGAGGCGACGGGCACCTGCACAAGCCGGGGGCCGTCGTCGGCCGCGATCGCCTCACGCAGCGCCTCGGTCAGCTCCTCGCGGCCGCTGACCTCCTGGGCCGGCATCCCGTACCCGCGGGCGACCGCGGCGACGTCGAGCCCCGGCAGGTCAAGCCCGGGAGCGCCGGCCACCTGCTCGAGCATCGCGAACGCCTTGAGGATCATGTACTCGTCGTTGCGCAGGACGAGGAACGTCACCGGCATCCGGTGGGCCAGCGCGCTCCACAGCGCGGTGATCCCGTACTGTGCCGAGCCCTCCCCCAGCACGCAGACCACCGGTCGCTCCGGTTGCGCCAGCTGGACTCCCACGGCGGCGGCGATGCCGAAGCCGAGGCCGCCGCTAGCGCAGAAGTAATAGCTGCCCGGCCGGGAGATGCGGAGCCGGTTGCGCAGCGCCAGGGTGGACGAGGGGGCCTCCACCACGGCGATGCCGTCGTCGGGCCAGGCGTCGGCCAGGGCCGCCATCGCCTCCGCTCCGCTCAGCCGGTCCGGCGGGTCGGCGGCCGGGGGATCGGCCGGCTCCGGCCGCGCCTCCGGCCCGGCCCGCTCGGTCTCGCCGACCAGGTCGACGAGGCGGTGGAGAGCCAGCCCGACGTCGCCGACGAGCGCCTCCCCCATCGGCGCGCGGGCCGCCTCGCCCGGGTCGCTCGTGAGCAGGACCAGCTCGGTGTCGGGCCCGAGCAGGGGGCCGGGGATGTACGGGTAGTAGGGGAATACCGACGAGCCGGCCACGACGACGAGGTCGTGGGCCTTGAGCGTCTCGGACACCGGGCCGATGGCCGGCGGCAGGATCCCGGTGAAGTGCGGGTGGCGCTCCGGAAAGCCGATCCGCGAGCCGCCGGTGGGCGGGGTGGCCCAGACGGGGAGCCGCTGCTTCTCGCTCAGGGCCACCGCCGCGTCCCACCCCCCGGCCGCGTCGATGTCCGGCCCGGCCACGAGCACCGGCGAGCGCGCCTGCTCGATCCGCCGTGCCAGCGCCGCCAGGGCGTCGGCGTCCGGCGCCGTGCGCCCGGTCACCCGGCGAGCGATCGCGGCCGCGGTGCGGTCGGCGTCGGCCTCCGCCCCCCAGTCGTCCATCGGGATCGACACGAACGCCGGGCCCTTCGGGGGCAGCGAGGCGTGGTGGATGGCGCGGGCCAGCGCGCCGGGGACGTCCTGGGCCCGCGGCGGCTCGTGGCTCCACTTGACGTACGGCTGTGGGCCGACGATCGCGTCGCGGTTGGTCAGGTTGGCCTCGATCGTGATCTGGGGGCGGACCTGCTGGCCGGCGGTGATCACGAGCGGCGCCTTGTTGGCCTGGGCGTTGAAGATCCCGCCCACCGCGTTGCCAACCCCGGGGGCGGTGTGGAGGTTGACGTGGGTGGGCCGGCCGGTCGCCTGGGCATACCCGTCGGCCATGCCCACCACGACGAGCTCCTGCAGGCCGAGCACGTAGGTGAAATCGTCCGGGAAGTCGGCGAGCATCGGCAGCTCGGTGGAGCCCGGGTTGCCGAAGATCGTCGTCATCCCGTGGGCGCGCAGGAGGTCGAAGGTCGCTTCACGAACGGTGGCCATCGGCGAACCCTACGTCAGATCGGTCACAGGGCGGCGAGGGCCTCGGAGGCGGCCCGGCGCCCGGCGCGGTCACGCCCGGGTGCTCTGAAGCGGCCGGTAGCCCCGTTCGGCGATCGTCCGCCGGTAGTCGGCGATCTGATCGGCGTCGAGAACCCGCGGCGTCCCAATGAGCGCCGCGCGCCAGTAGATCGTCGCCGCCCACTCCAGCAACAGCGAGTTGTCGACCGCGGCGGGCAGGTCGGCGCCGATGCACAGCGTGCCGTGGTTGGACATGAGCGCGGCCGAGCGCTCGGCCATCGCGTCGAGGGTCACCTTGGCGAGCTCCTGGGTGCCGAACGTGGCGTACGGCGCCACCCGCACCGAGCCCCCGAGCGCGACCATCTGGTAGTGCACCACCGGCAGCTCGTCGACCACGCACGAGACGGCCGTGGCCACCGGGGCGTGCGTGTGCACGACGGCGCCCGCCCCGCACCGGGCATACGCCCCGAGGTGGAGCGGCAGCTCCGAGGTGGGCGCCGGGCCGCCGTCGACCTGCCGGCCGTCGAGGTCGACGACCGCCACGTCCTCGGCGCGGGCATCGCGCAGGATGGCGCCCGTCGGCGTCACCGCCACCAGCCCGTCGCGGAGCACCGAGACGTTGCCCGCAGACCCCAGCACCAGTCCCTCGTGTGCCAGGCGGCGCGCCGCGGCAGCCACCGCCTCCTTCTCCGCTTCGAGCATCAGCCGCCAACCTAACATGAGGCTCAAGCCCTTCCGCCGCGGGGCCGAGCGGGCGGGCGTTTTCATCTCGCATGAGTCACTATACTTTATAAAGTAATGTCGACCTTCTGGAGGCTGCTCGGATTCCTTCGCCCCTATCGCCGGGGGGTGATCTGGTCGTTCGTGCTCGCGTTCGGCGCGCTGGTCGGCACCGTGCTGATCCCGTACCTGACCGGCGTGGCCATCAACGCGGTCCGCGCCCACGACCACCGGCGGCTGGTGCTGCTGGCGCTGGCGAT
>JBPYFQ010000232.1:0-13938 GCA_051985625.1 Solirubrobacteraceae bacterium | reverse complement strand
CGATCTCGGTCCCCTGGCGCCGGCCGGGCTGCGCGGGCATCCCTGGCGGTTCGCCACCTGGTTCGCCTTTGCGATCGCCGCGCTCATCACGGTGGCGGCCGTGCCCGCCCAGGACGTGTTCGACGGCACGGCGCGCGGCCTGTTGGACGCGGGGGCCTGCCTGATCGGCTTCGCGGTTCTGGGGCCCTACCTGGGGCTGTGGCGCCCCGGCGGCGCGTCCGGCGGGTCGGTCTCGACCTGAGCCGACGCTCGCCACGCAGCGCACCCTTCCGCTCCAGCCAGCGGCATGGGATGTTCACCCAGCTATAGCAGGGCAACCGCCCAAGTCGCCTCTCCGGAGGGCAGGTCCGGGCGCGCCAGGCGGCGGCGGTGCCGGCCGGCGGCTCAGGCCGTGCGCCGGCGGCTCAGGCCGTGCGCCGGCGGCTCAGGCCGTGCGCAGGTCCATCCGGTGGTCGTGGCCGAGGAGCGGCAGCTCGTCGCACATCTCGGTCAGCCGGGAGACGGTGCGCGGCGTGATCTGCTCGCACAGCTCGTCGCGGTCCAGGATGTTGGTGGTGATGACCACCGACCGTTGCTCCTCGTAGCGCGCGTTGACGATGGAGTACAGCTCCTCCAGCACCCAGTCGGTCGATCGCTCGGCGCCCACGTCGTCGATGTGGAGCAGGTCGACCCCGGTCAGCCGGTCGAGTAGGTCGATGTGTGAGCGCTCGGCCCGGTGGGTGTCGCGGATCTCGTTGAGCAGCCGCGGGAGGGAGTAGATCGCGACGGTCCGGCCGGCGTCCGAGGCCGCCTTGGAGACGAGCATGGCCAGCGTCGTCTTGCCCGTCCCGGGCGGGCCCATGAACCACAGGCCGCGTCCGGCGTCCAGCTGGGCGTCGATGGTGACCGCAAACCGGCGGGTGGCGGCGACGATGGCCGGGTCGATGTCGGTGACCGGGGGCCGCTCGAACGACACGTCGCGGTAGCGGCGGGGGATGACCGCCGACAGGTTGCGGGCCCGCGCCCGCGCTTGGCGCTGGGCACGGCACTGGCAGTCATACGCGGTGTTCGACTCCACGTCGAAGACGAACCCGGACCCGTCACACAGATCGAACGGGCAGGCGCTCATGCGGCGAACCGCTCCCCGGCGAACTCGGCGCCCACGCCGCGACCGGCTTCCTCGGCGTCGTCGGCCCTCATGCCGCGAACCGCTCCCCGGCGTAGTTGGCGAACTTCGGGTACTCCTTCTGGAAGGTGAGGACGACCTCGCCGATCGGCCCGTTGCGGTGTTTGGCGATGATGATGTCGGCCTCGCCCTCGCGCTCGGAGTCCTGGTTGTAGTACTCGTCGCGGTAGATGAACATGACCAGGTCGGCGTCCTGCTCAATCTGGCCGGACTCGCGAAGGTCGGACAGAATCGGCTTCTTGTCCTCCTTGCCGCGCTGCTCGACCGCGCGGCTGAGCTGTGAGAGCGCGATGACCGGCACGTTGAGCTCCCGGGCCAGGCCCTTGAGCCCGCGGCTGATCTGGCCGACCTGCTCCACCCGGCTTTCGATGTGGCCCTCGGAGCGCATGAGCTGCAGATAGTCGATGACGATCAGGCCCAGGCCGCCCGGGACCTGGGCGTGCAGCCGCCGGCACTTGGCCCGCACCTCCAGCACGCCGGTGTCGGAGGAGTCATCGACATAGAGGGGCGCCTGGCCCAGGCGATCGCAGGCCTCCAGGATCTTCGGCCAGCGGTCGGCGGCCACCTTGCCCCGGCGCAGGTCCTCACCCTTGATCCGCGCCTGGGAGGCGACGAACCGCTGGGCGAGCTCGGACTCGGACATCTCCAATGAGAACAGCGCGATCGCCTTGCCGGCCAGGGCCGCGTTCTCGGCCATGTTCGTCACCAGCGCCGACTTGCCCATCGACGGCCGGGCGGCCAGGATGATCAGGTTGCCCGGCTGAAAGCCGCCGGTCTTCTCGTCGAGGTCCTTGAACCCGGACGGCGTCCCGGTGAGCGCCGTCTTGGACACCGACAGCCGGTGCAGCTTGTCGGTCTCCTCGTGGAGGATGTCCGCGATCGACCGGATCTTCTTCTGCCGGTCGTCGGTGGCCACCTCCAGCACCGACCGCTCGGCCCGCTCCACCAGCTCCCGGGCCGGCGCCTCCCGGGACAGCACGCTGGCCTGTATCTCGTACGAGGTCGTCAGCAGCGCCCGGAGCTTGAAGTTGTCGTGGACGATCCGCCCGTACTCCCGGGCATGCCCGGCCGCCGGCACCCAGCCGGCCAGCTCGTCGATCGCCGCCGGGCCGCCGACCTCGTCGAGCTTGCCGTGATGGCGCAGCCGCTCGGCGACCGTCAGGTGGTCGATCTTGTTGTCGCCCTCGTAGAGCTCCAGCATCGCGGCGAACACCGCCCCGTGCTGCTCCCGGTAGAAGTGCTCCGGCCGCAGTTGCTCCTCCACGATCAGCGAGTGCAGGTGTCGCTCGTCGAGCAGGATCGCCCCCAGGACCGACTTCTCGGCCTCCAGGTTGTGGGGCGGAACGGCGATGTTCTGGACGGCGCTCACGGTTGAATCGAGTCTAAGTTTCGGCCCGGCGGCGGCGCTGCGGTCGATCCCGCAATCAGCGGGTGATTCGTTTGTTGGGGTTGGACGGATGTGTGTGTGGCCGCCGGCGGCCGGGACAAGCTCTCCCGGCCATGCGAATGCTCATCGCCGGGCCGCGTCCGCTCCGTTGTGTGAGGCGACGCGAGCATGGCCGGGGCAGCTGTCCCCGCCGCCGTCGTCACCCGGCCGCGCCCTCACCCGACTCGCTCCCCATCGCGTAGCGTCCGGGCCCAGCGCCACCGCCGGTCCGAACCACCAACGCCGCCGTGTCGTCATCCAGCTCACGTCGCTTCCTTATGAGAGCTCCCGAGCCCGCGGCGCTTCAGAGCCGCGGGGTCACGCGGCAGGCAAGACCATGGGGTCGCAGCCAACGCCCAGCGCGGGCCGGGGGGCGAGGCGTCCGTCACCGGCGCACTCGCGCCGAGTAGCCGTGACGCTCCGTCCCTGTGATCCGCGCGCCGTGCGCCGGGGGCGGAGCGCACTCGCCCGCCGGGGCCGCGAACAGAACCTGCTAGGCAGCGACGACCATGGTCTTGACCGCCGCGGTCACGCCGTCGGCGACCTCCACCACAACCATGTACGTGCCGACATGACGAATCGGCTCGTCCAGGTGGACCTTGCGGCGATCGATCTTCAGGTTCCGCGCGTCGCGGATCGCGTCGGCGATGTCCTGCGTCGTCACTGAGCCGAACAGACGGCCGTCCTCGCCGGCCTGCTGGGCGATCGTCAGCACCGTCCGGCCCAGGACCGCGGCGCTCTCCCGTGAGCGCTCCTCGGCCTCGCGCTCGGCGCGCTCGACGTCCTCGCGGTGGCGCTCGGCCACCCTGATCGACGACTCGGTCGCCGGCTCGGCCAGCTTGCGCGGCTGCAGGTAGTTGCGGAGGTACCCGGCCGACACGTCGACCACGGTCCCCTTCTCACCGAGCGTCGCGACATCTTGAAGCAGGATTGCCTGCGGCATCTGGTCCCCCCGGGTCTACCGGTCGCGGTCGCCGCGGTCACCGCGGTCGCCACGACCGCCGCGATGATCTCCGCCGCCCTCGGCGACGTACGGCAGCAACGCAAGTTCACGGGCGCGCTTGATCGCTCGTGCCACCTGGCTCTGATGCCGGCGGCACGCTCCGGTGATCCGCCGCGAGCGGATCTTGCCCCGGTCCGAGATGAACCGGCGCAGCATGGAGACGTCCTTGTAGTCGACCTGCTCGACCTTTTCACGGCAGTACGGACACGACTTGCGACGGGTCGATGTCGTCCCGCCCTTGCGGTCGCGCCGGCGTACCGGTCTTCTGCGTTGCTTTGCCACGGAGATCAGCCTAGCGTGCTTGCTCGTTAATCGTCGTTAGAAGGGAATGTCCTCGTCCGCTCCAGTCCCCACGGGCGTGCGCTCGAAGTCGCCGGTGTCGATGGGGACGTCGCTCTCGGCCGCGCGGGCGCTCGACGAGAATCCGTTCCCATTGCCGGCGTCGTCGCGACCGCCGAGGAACTGCACGTTCTCCGCGACTATATCCACCGCCTGGCGCTTGTTGCCTTCGCGGTCGGTGAACTCCCGCCACTGCAGCCGCCCGTCGATGGCCACGCCGCGGCCCTTGCTCAGGTACCGGTGGCAGTTCTCGCCCTGGGCGCCCCACACGGTGATGTCGAAGTAGTTGGGCGCGTCCTCCCACTGGTTCGTCTCGTTGTTCTTGCGCCGCCCGTTGCAGGCCAGGCGCAGCGAGCAGACCGGCGTTCCGCCGCCCGTCGCGCGCAGCTCTGGATCACGGGTGAGATTGCCGGTGAGGACGACCCGGTTGATGTTGCCTCCAGCCATGACATGGCTCCTTTCTCAGACTCTTCGGAGACTCGCAACCGAGTGTATGGGCGCGCCAGACGGCATCCCGGGAGCGACGGCGGAAATTGGATGAATCTCTACGCGGCCGGCACGGTCCCGCCACGAACGTGACGGTCCCGGGACGACTGCGGTGGCCGCGGGTCTAGGCCGGGGTGGCCGGGGTGGCCGGGGTGGCCGCGGGTCTAGGCTTCGATGGCGGCCGGGGCCGCCGGGGCAGCCGGGGCAGCCGGCGGGGCGGCCTGGACACCAGCGACGACCGGCGGAGGCGACTCCGGCGGAGGCGGCGTGCCCGGCAGGACCCGGATGATCCGGAAGCGCAGCACGGCATCGTCGATGCGCAGGCTGTGCGACAGGGTCTCCAGCAGCGACGTCGGACCCGTGAACTGAAGGAGGTGATACTCGCCCTCCTTCTGATGACGGATCTCGAAGGCCAGCGGCCGCGTGTGCCAGTCGTCCTGGCGCTCCACGGTCCCGCCGGCGCCGGTGATCTGGGCCTCGACGTCGGCCAGGATCTTGGCTCGGCGCTCGTCCTCCGCCGTGGTGGAGATGACGAGAACGAGGTCGTATAGGCGCGGGTGACTGGACATGAAAACGGGCGTTGTGTCGGTGCCGGGAACGGCGGCGGCCGACTATAGCGGGTGTTTGCTCACCTCACGCGGCCCTCGCTGTCACCATCCTCCAATGCCCGGAGATGAACTGCCCATCCTGGAGTTCGCCTCCGACCTGGACTGGGAGCAATGGCTGGAGGACAACCACGCGGGCGCGCGGGGCATCTGGCTGCGGTTCGCCAAGCGGGGCGCGCCCGTGGCGACGGTCACCTACGCCCAGGCCCTGGAGACGGCGATCTGCTTCGGCTGGATCGACGGGCAGGCGCGTGGGCTCGACGCCACCCACTATCTCCAGCGGTTCACCCCGCGCGGCCCGCGTAGCCGGTGGTCGCAGATCAACCGTGAGAAGGCCGAGCGCCTCATCGCCGCCGGTCGCATGCGTCCGGCTGGTCATGCCCAGGTCCAGGCCGCCCAGGCCGACGGCCGTTGGGAGGACGCCTACGCGCCGTCCAGCCGCGCCACCGTGCCGGACGACTTCCAGCAGGCGCTCGACGCCGATCCGGCGGCCCGCCAGTTCTTCGAGACCCTGACCGGGATGCGCCGGTACGCGTTCCTGTACCGCCTCCACAACGTCAAGCGGCCCGAGGCCCGCCGGCGGCGGATCGACACCTACATCGAGCTGCTGCGCAAGGGCCAGACGCTCGACTAGGGTCGTGGGGCCTGAGTGTGCCTATGACGTACTGAGCCCCCAAACCTCCTCCGGGGCGACGCCCGGGACAGGACCCGCGCGGCCCGCCCCTACGACGCCTCGAGCGCCCGCTCCTTGGCCCGGATGTCAGCCAGCTGCTCGTCGATCCAGTCTCCCGGGTCGCGGCCGGTGACGATCGAGATCAGGCCCTCGTGGCGGCGCTTGCGCTCCTCCAGGTCCATGGTGAGCGCGGCGTGCAGCGAGTCGGCGAGCTCCTGGATGTCGAACGGGTTGACCGACAGCGCGTAGTCGCCGAGCTCCTCGTGCGCGCCCGTGTTCTCCGACAGGACCGAGACGCCGGCCCGCTCGTTGACCATGGGGCCCTCCTTGGCGACCAGGTTCATCCCGTCGAACATGGCGTTGACCATCAGGACGTCGTAGTGCTTGTAGGCGGCGACGGCCTCCTCCAGGTCATCGCGCAACTTGAGCTGGATCGGCATCCAGTCCGGCGAGCCGTGGCGATGGTTGACGACCGCCACCACGGCCTCGATCCGCTCCAGGTACTCGGCGTACTCCGGCACGTCGGTCCGCGATGGCATGAGCTGGGCGATGAACGTGACCCGCTCGTGGAACTCGGGATGCTGCTCCAGGAACGTGTCGAACGCGCTGAACCCACGCAGGACGTTCTTCGAGAGATCCGCCCGGTCGACCCGCAGGATCAGGTGGTCTCGGCGGCGGCGCAGCAACTCGGCCTCGAACTCGGCCACCCGCGGCCGGCGGGCCACCGCCTGGACGGCGCTCGCGTCGATGGGCAGCGGGTACGCCCGCACCCACACCTCGCGGTCCTCGCAGTGGACCACGCCGCCCTCGAAGTCGACCTCGAACCCCATCAGGTCCCGGCAGCACTGCAGGAAGTTGTTGCGATACGAGAACGTGTGGAACCCGATGATGTCGTTGGACAGGATCCCGCTGTAGATCTCGTTCCGGATGACCTTCGGCAGCACCCGCCAGGAGTCCGACTGGCTCCAGGGTATGTGCACGAAGTGGTGGAGGAAGGCGTCGGGCCGCTCGCGGCGGATGAGCCCCGGCAGCGTGTACAGGTGGTAGTCATGAACCATGACCACCGGCTTCTCGAGGTCCTCCACCTCCTCGAGGACCGCGCGGGCCAGGTCCTCGTTGACCGCGTTGTAGCCGAACTCGAACGCCTCGGTCTCGTTGCGGCGGATGTCCGGCGCGTTACTCAAATCCCACAGGTAGTGCTGGATGAACCACAGCAGCGGGTTGGCGATGATGTTGTAGAAGCCGTCGTAGGCGGTGGCGTCTGACGCGACGAGCTTGACCCGGTACTCCTCGCCCTCCGGGGTACGGACCGGGAACGGCCGGCCGTCGTTCTGCTCGGCCTGGGCGATGTCCTCGTCGGTCATCGCGGAGGCGACCCAGGTGACCGGCCGGTGCGAGGCCAGGCCGATCAGGGCCGTCACCAGCCCGCCGGTGCCGCGCTTGATCTCGCCGTTGGGCTGGTAGGTGACCGGCCCCCGGTTGGAGACGAGGACGAGCGGCGTGTCGGTCTCGAGCTCTGACGACATCAGGTCCCAGACGATAACTGGACCGTCATCGCCACCCACCTCGCACCCGCTCGATCCCGGCGTCGACCGCGGCCACCAGCTGCCGATGCAGGTCGGCGTTGGCGGCCGAGATCGAGGACATCTGAAACTCATGGCCGGTGCCCAGCAGGCGGCGGTCCTCCAGCGACCGGCCCCAGCCGTCGGTCACGACGCCACCCGCCTCGCGCAGGCACAGCCACGGGGCGGCCAGGTCGTACGGCGAGTTGTTGAGCACGTGGCCGCCCCCCAGCCGCTCGAACTCCGCCCGCAGCCCGGGGATCTCATCGATCATCCGCGACCCGACCTCCACCACCGCGTCGAGCTGGCCGGTGGCCACTCGGGTCATGACGAACGCCTGCGATCCGAGCTCAAACGTGCCGCCGCCGACCGACGAGCTGTCGATGAGCTCGGCCAGCAGCTCCGCCGTCGGCCGGGCCGGGCGGCCCCGGAAGCCGTAGGCCCAGAACATCCGCGTCACGTCGCGGTTCTCGCTCAGCGCCACCGGGCGCGTCGCCTCCACCACGCCGGCGCCCGCCGAGGCCAGGAACAGCTCCCCGGACTTGATCGCGACGACACACGCGTCGCTGACGTCGCCCATCACCGGGTCGCCGTCGCCCAACGGCGCCAGGGCCACCGCCACGCACGCCGACTCCAGCCCGGCCAGCGCCGGGCGCGTGCCGTCGATCGGATCGACGACGAGCACATACCGGGCGTCGGGCGCGGCCACCAGCCCCCGGTCCTCGGAGTACCACGCCACGTCCGGCGCTCGCTCCGCCAGAAACCGCGCCAGGGCCTCCTCGGCGACCGCATCGATCGCGAACGTCACGTCGCCGCCCGCGCCGGCCTGCTCGTGGCGTCGCCCGGTGAAGCGTCCCAGCTCCGGGGCGACCCGTTGGCGCAGCTCGACGGCGAGGTCGCGCACGAGCCGCCGCCGGTCGGTCGCGGTGGCCAGGCGAGGGGGCACGGGCCGCACGCTACTGGGCTCGCCGACGCCGGCACCGCCGGGCCCCAAAGTCGACAAGATCAGTTGCCTTGATACGGTGCAGGCTCGGCCACCGACACGCAAGGGAGACCCCGTGAGCACCACCGACGACCTGCTGGCCAACAACGAGAGCTACGCGTCGTCCTTCGACAAGGGTGACCTGCCGGCGCCCCCGGGGCGCAAGGTGGCGGTGGTGGCCTGCATGGACGCCCGGCTCAACGTGTACGGGATCCTGGGCCTGGACGAGGGAGATGCCCACGTCATCCGCAACGCGGGCGGCGTGGTGACCGACGACGCCATCCGGTCGCTGGCCATCTCCCAGCGGCTGCTCGGCACCGAGGAGATCATCCTGATCCACCACACCGGCTGCGGGATGCTGAGCTTCGCCGACGATGACTTCCGGGCCGCGATCGAGCAGGACACGGGGATCCGGCCGCCCTGGGCGCCCGAGGCCTTCGGCGACCTCGACGCCGATGTTCGCCAGTCCATCGCCCGCATTCAGGCGTCACCGTTCATCCCGCGCAAGGACGGTGTGCGCGGGTTCGTCTACGAGGTCGAGACCGGGCGTCTGCGCGAGGTCAAGTAAGCCGTCACCGGTCGCGGCGCTCGGGCCGAGGCTGGCAGCGTGGCAGCGGCCCTCAGGCTGGGATGTCCAGCGTGAACGTCGTCTCGCCCGGCGCCGAGTCCACCGACAGCCGCCCGGCCATCCGGTCGGCCAGCTCGGAGGCGATGGCCAGTCCCAGCCCGGACCCCTGGGCGTCGTCGGCGGTGTAGAAGGGCTCGAAGATCCGTTCCATGGCGGGGCCGTCGATGCCCTCGCCGTCATCGCGTACCGCCAGGCGCAACCGGCCGTTGTCCCGGCCGGCGGTGACCACGATGCGGGTCCCCGGCGGGGTGTGGGTGAGCGCGTTGTCGATCAGGATCCGCATGATCTGGGCCACCCGCACCGGGTCGCACTGGGCCGAGATCGAGTCCCGGCCGCTCGGCAGGCGCAGCTCCAGGCGGGAGTCGTGCTGGGCCAGCGTCGGCTCGAATTCGCCGGAGACCGAGCGCGTCAGCTCGCCCAGGTCGACCTCCTCGGGGCGCAGCTCCAGGGATCCCGCCTCCAGCCGCGAGAGATCGAGCAGGTCGACCGAGAGCTTGCCCAGGCGCTGGACCTGGTCGCGGACCTGGCCCAGGAAGCGCCGCCGGGTCTCCGGGTCCAGATCCTCGTCCTCCAGCAGCTCGACGAACCCGCCCAGGGAGAACACGGGCGTGCGCAGCTCATGGGAGGCGGTGGCGATGAACTTCTTGCGCGTGCGCTCCAGCTGGAGGAGCTGCTGCTGCATCTCGTTGAACGCCTCGGCCAGCTGCCCCAGCTCGTCGCTGGAGTCGACCGGGATGGGGTTCTCGAAGTCGCCGCTGGCGGCGCGCTTGGCCGCCAGCTCCAGCCGCTTGACGCGCTGGGCCAGAGCCCGCGCCACCAGCCAGCCCGCCACCAGCGCCAGCAGCAGAGCGATGGCGCCCGCCACCAGGATCTCGTGGCGGACGGTGCTGACCGTCCGCATCACGTCGGCCAGCGACGCCGAGTAGATGACCACCCACCCCACCTGCCCGCGGCCGACGAGCACCGGATCGGCGGCATGGGCGATCGTCCCGGAGCGGGTCGACGCCGTCCCGCTCTCCAGGCGGCGGACGGCCGCGGCCCGGTGGGCGAGATCGAACCCCGCCGGGGACGTCGCCCCGCCCACCCCACCGGAGTCGGCCAGGACCGAGAGCTGGGTCACGCCCTGGGACTGGTTGACCGCCAGCAGCGTCACCCGGTCGCCGGAGGACTGGGCGATGGCGTCCACCAGCCGGCGCACGCGGGGGAGGGGGGTCGAGCTCCCCAGCGCCCGCCGCAGCGGGCGGGCGTGGGTCCGGGCGGTGGCGACGAGCGACGTCAGCTTCTCGCCGGTCAGCCGGCTCTCCAGCCCGGGCGCCACGTACAGGTACAGGGCGCCCACCGCCAAGAGCGTGATGGCGAAGAAAACCAGCGCCAGCCGGTTGCGCAGCGACAGCCTCATGAGTCGTGGTCCGAGTGGCGGTCTAGGGGTCGGTGTCGCGGAACCGGTAGCCGACCCCGCGGACCGTGAACAGGTACTCCGGGTCCTTGGGATCGCGCTCGATCTTCTCGCGCAGGTGGCGGATGTGGACGTCGATGGTCCGCGGGTCGCGGTAGGCGGAGTCGCCCCAGATGCGGGCCAGCAGCATGTCCCGGGTGAAGACCCGGCCGGGGGCCCGGGCCAGCACCGACAGGATCTCGAACTCGACGTAGGTCAGCGGGGCGTCCTCGCCGCGCACCCGCACCAGTCGCTTCGGGAAGTCGATCCGCAGGTCGCGGATGACCAGCGGCGCCTCGTCCGGCATCGTCTGGTCCGGCCGGCTCATCTCCGCCCGGCGCAGGGCCGCCTTGATCCGGCTGGAGAACTCGCGCAGCGAGAACGGCTTGGTGATGTAGTCGTCGGCCCCCAACTCCAGCCCCACCACCTTGTCGATCTCCTCGGACTTGGCGGTCAGCATGATGATCGGCACCGAGCTGCGGCTGCGCAGCCGCCGGCACACCTCCAGGCCGTCGATGCTGGGAAGCATGAGGTCCAGCACCACCAGGTCGAACGGCTGCTCCTCGAAACGCTCCAGGGCCTGGCGGCCGTCGGTGGCCTGGACCACGTCGTAGCCCTCCTTGCGGAGGGGGTAGGAGAGCAGCGTCTGGATCGACTGCTCGTCGTCGACGAGCAGAATCCGCGGGCTGCGTTCGGGCACCGTGCTCTCCGCCAACTCGAGTAAGAGTAAGGGCTAGCGGCGGAATTAGTGATGGAGTTTGACGAGTGGATGGGCGTGACTGGCGTCGGACGTGGGATGAGTCGATGCCGAAGCATCGGCGATTCCCACGGGTGGCGTCAGGCGCGTCCAGACGCCGTCAAAGCCAGCAGGAATTTCGTCGCTAGCCCTCAACGGCCGCCCGCGACCGGGGTAATCTGTCTCGCCGCATGCTCGATCCGCGGATCTACCGGACCGGTCTGATCGTCACTGCGTTGGCTCTGGTGGTGCTGGCGTTCTCGCTTTCCGACCAGCCGGCGGCGCTGAACCCGACGCTCGCCCCGGACGCCTTCAACGGCCACAACGTCTACACGTCGATCGCCACCCTGGCCGCCCAGGATCCCAGCCGCCGGCCCGGCTCCGACGGCGACAGCTCCCTGGCCACCCAGGTCGCGTCGACGTTCGGCCGCAACGGCTTCACGCCGACGACGACCACCTTCAGCGGCCGGACCGTTGACGGCACCCGCACGCTGGAGAACGTGGTCGGCGTCCGCCCCGGGATGAAGAGCGGGAGCATCGTCGTGGTGGCCTCGCGTGATGCCCTGTCCAGTCCGGCGCCGGCCAGCCTGACCGGCACGGCGACGCTGATGGAGCTCGCCAACGACCTGCAGGGGGAGACGCTCAACCACACGATCGTCCTGGCCTCGACCAGCGGGTCGAGCGGGGCCTCGGGCGCGATCCAGCTCGCCCGCTCGCTGGCCCAGCCCATCGATGCGGTCGTCGTCCTCGGAGACCTGGGCAGTTCCCACCCGCGCCAGCCGATCGTCCTCCCATGGTCGGCGGACCACACGGTGGCGCCCGCGGCCCTGCGCAACACGGTCGCCTCGGCCCTGGCGGCCCAGACGCCGTTCACCGACCTGGGCACCGGGCTGGCCGGCCAGTTCGCCCATCTGGCGTTCCCGTTGACGCTCGGACAGCAGGGCCCCTTCAACGCCCAGGGGATCCCGGCGGTCGAGGTGTCGACCTCCGGCGAGCAGCCGCCGGGCGCCGACGAGGCGGTCAGCCTGTCCACGATCACCGGCATGGGCCGCACCGTCCTGGAGACGATCTCGGCCCTCGACGGCGGTCCCGCCGTCGCGGCGCCCTCGTCCTATCTCCTGCTCAGCGGGAAGGTCGTGCCGGGGTGGGCGGTCTCGCTGTTCGTGCTGGCGCTGCTCGTGCCGGTCGCCATGACGACGCTCGACGGCGTCGCGCGGGCCCGCCGCCGGGGGTACACGATCTGGCGCTCGGTTGTCGCCATCCTGTTGTCGGCGGCTCCGTTTGCCGTCGCGGGACTCGTGGTGCTGATCGCCCGTCTCGTCGGCGGGATCGGGATCGCGCCGCCCGGACCCGTCCCCGCCGGGACGGTCCCGTTGCAGGGTTCCGGCATCACCGTCCTGATCCTGGCCGGACTGGCCTTCCTCGGGACCGCGTGGGGGGCCGCGTCGGCCGCCCAGCGCATTCCGGCCCGCCGGGCCGACGCCCGGCGCCGCCCGGCGGACAGCGGCGCCGGCACCGAGGGCGCCGTGGCCGGCCTCCTGCTCGTGATGTGCGTCGCGACGTTCGTCATCTGGCTGAGCAACCCGTTCGCCGCGCTGCTCATGTTGCCGGCGCTGCACCTGTGGATGTGGGCGGTCAGCCCGGACCTGCGGATGCCGCTGGCGGTGCGCGCGGTGCTGATCGGGGTGGGCCTGGCTCCGGTGGCGTTGATCGTCGTGTACTACGCCAACGGCCTCGGCTACGGGCCGCTGGGGCTGCTCTGGCAGGCGACGCTGCTGTTCGCCGGGCACGGCGTCAGCCTCGTCGCGGCCCTCGAATGGTGCCTGCTGCTGGGCTGTCTCGCGGCCGCCGCCGCCCTGGCCGTTCTCGCCGCGCAGAGCCACCGGCGGGAGGCGCCGATGCCGGTCACCGTGCGCGGTCCGGTCACGTACGCCGGCCCGGGATCGCTGGGCGGGACAAAGTCGGCCATGCGTCGCTGAAGCCACCCGGGCCTACCATCTGCCGATGGCGCGACGTCTGCTCCGCGACCTCTCGTCGGTCCTGATCCTGGCCGGCCTGTTGCTGGTGGTCGATGCCGGCGTCACGCTGGTCTGGCAGGAGCCGGTCACGGCGGCGATCGGCATCGTCATGCGCGGCCAGGTCGACAAGCGCTACCTCAGTTTCCACACCGCCCCGCTGAGCACGACCGACGTGCAGGCGCTGAACGACATCCGGGCGCAGAACCAGCGGATCGCCTACCTGGCCCGGCGGGAGCGCCGCCGGGTGGGCGGCGGCGATGCCATTGGCCGGATCGAGATCCCCCGCCTCGGCGCCTCCTACACGGTGGTGCAGGGCACCGACGAGGTCGATCTGGAGGCCGGGCCCGGCCACTACCCGTCGACGGCGTTGCCCGGCATGGGGCGGACCGTCGCCATCGCCGGGCACCGCACCACGTACCTGGCCCCGTTTCGGTACCTCAACGATCTGCGGCCGGGCGATCGGATCACCGTCACGATGCCGTACGGCCGGTTCACCTACGTCGTGCAGGGCCTGAAGATCGTCCAGCCGACGGACGTCGCGGTGATCGACGACGTCGGCTACGAGCGCCTGGTGCTGTCGGCCTGCACCCCGCTCTACAGCGCGGCCCAGCGGCTGATCGTGTTCGCGCGGCTGCGGTCGGTGCGGCCGCTCGGGCCCGCCCGCTCGGCAGCAGCCTGACCGGCCCGGTCAGCAACGTCCTGACCGGCCCGGTCGGCAACGTCCTGACCGGCCCGGTCGGCAACGTCCTCCCAGGCCAGCACAATGTGCACACTGGACGCTTGCCGAAAAGTCCACCTGCCGTCCACCCACATGGAGAGGACACCGTGGCCTGCCGAAATCCCATGCAAGACGTGATCGGTTCCACACCGCCGATAGGAG
>JBPYFQ010000231.1:0-18588 GCA_051985625.1 Solirubrobacteraceae bacterium | reverse complement strand
GCCGGGCCGACGTACTCCATCGCCGCCCAGTCGGACAGGTCGGAGAAGAAGTAGGGGACGGCCTCGTGGGGCGTGCGCTTGCCGAGCATGTTGAGCGCGACGGTCTTGCCATGGTTGAAGGCGACGTCCCAGTGCTCGACGCGGATCCGCTGTCCGCCGTGGACCAGGCTCTCGTACTCGGCCACGTCGCCGGCGGCGTAGACGCCCGGCGTGCCGGTCTCCAGGCGGGCGTCGACGCGGATGCCGCCGGTGTCCCCCAGTTCCAGGCCGGCGCTGCGGGCGAGCATGATGTCCGGGTGGACGCCGGCGCCGATGATGACCGAGTCGGCGGGCAGCCGGCGCCCGGCTTTCGTCACCACCGTCGTGATCCGGCCGTCGACGCCCTCGAAGCGCTCGGGCTCGTCCTCGCCGTGGATCTCGATCCCGTGGTCCTCCAGGAGGTCATGGAAGAACTGCGCGGCCTCGGGGCCGAACGTGCGGCTCATCGCGACCGGCTCCATCATGACCATCGCGCAGGTGCTGCCCAGCTCGGTCAGCGAGGCGGCGACCTCGCTGGCGATGTAGGAGCCGCCGATCATCACGACCCGCTTGCCGGCCGCGTCCTCGCGGATGGCGTCGCTGTTGGCGAACGTCCGCAGGTAGTGGATCCCGTCCAGCTCGTCGCCCGGGATATCGAGCCGCTTCACGTTGGCGCCGGTGGCGAGGAGCGCCTGGCCGAAGCCGACCTCCTCCTTGTTGGAGAGCTTGACCGTGCGCTGGGCGAGATCGAGCTTCATCGCCGACGTCCGGGTCAGAGCCTCGATCCCCTGCTCGGCATACCAGTCGGCGCCCTGGAACAGGGCCGACTGGCGCGTCTCCTGGCCTCGCAGGTAGCCCTTGGACAGGGGCGGGCGGTCGTAGGGGAGGTCCGGCTCGCGGCCGACCATGAGGATCGAGCCGTCGGCGCCGGACTTGCGCAGCCAGCGCGCGCAGTTGCCGGCGGCCAGACCGCCGCCGATCAGCAGGTATTCGACGTCACGGTCGGCCATCAGCGCCTCCTCAGCGGGACGATGAAGCGGCCTCGTTGGGAGCGAACCGGGGCGTGATCTCGCCCTCGAGGCCCGGGTCAAGAATGAGCAGCACCTGATCGCCCGCGTTGATGACCGAGTCGGCCTTGGGCACGAACCCGGCGCCGTCGCGGAGCACGGAGATGATCAGCGCGCCCTCGGGAAGCTCCACCTCGTGGACACGCCGGCCCGCCACGGGCGAGCCATCCCCCACCTCCAGCTCGATGATCTCCAGGTGCTCCTCCTCCAGGGCGAGCAGCTGGACGAGGCCGTACTCCGGGACCTCGTGCTCGATCAGGCGGAGGATGAGGTCGGTGGCCGAGACCGCGGGCTGGACCCCGAGCGTCTTGAAGTGGTCGAGGTTGCGCGGGTTGTTGACCCGGGCCACGATCCGGTCGACGCCGTACTTCTCCTTGGCCACCTGGCTGATCAGGATGTTGTCCTCATCGTCGCCGGTCACGGCGATCACCAGGTCGGCGCGCTGGATCCCGGCCCGCTCCAGGACCCACATCTCGGTGGCGTCGCCGTACTGGACGGCGTGCTCGAGCTCCTCCTCCACAACCCGATAGCGGCGATGGTCACCCTCTATCAGGGTCACCTCCCGGTCCTTGGCGATGAGCTCGCGGGCCAGGTTCCACCCCACCTTGCCGGCCCCAGCGATGATGACGTACATCTGGCTGTCCATTGAACTCAGACTCCGAGGACCACTTGCTGGGCCTGGTCGATCGCGTGCTGGGTCGGGCAGATCGTCAGCAGCCCCTGCTCCGCATACCACGAGGCGCGGGCCGGGTCCGCCACCCGCACCACCACGCGCGGGACCCGGAAGCGGCGCTGGGCCAGCTGCGCGATGACGAGGTTGGTGTTGTCTCCGCTGGTGGCGGCCATGAACACGTCGGCGTGCTCGATCCCGGCCTCGATCAGGCCGTCGATCTCCAGCGCCGCCCCGACGGTGAACCGCCCGCCGGCGTCCTCCCAGCTGATCGACTGATCCTTGTCCAGCCGCTCGTGCGAGAGTGGGTCGGAGTCCAGCACCGACACGTCATGTCCGGCGTCCAGCGCCCGCTTGGCGACCGCCGACCCCACGCGGCCGGCACCGACGATCAGAATGAACATGGCGCCAACTCTAAGGGTTCGGGTAGCGGTCAGGCGTCATGGCTCACGGGCATCGGCGGCACAGGGTAGCGGCCTGAGGTCACGGGGCGGGCCCCCGGGCCAGCTTCAGCTCATTCGGGCCCAGGTACGTGCGCGCCGCGGTCACCGCCAGCGCCACCTTCTGGTTTCGCGTCCCCTTCGGCCAGATGACGGTGGCCGTGATCAGGTGCACCGCGTCGGTGGTCATCAGGTGCTGCTCTTCCGGGAACCAGTCGGCGTCGATGCCCAGGTGGTCGATGTGCTGCGGCGGCCTTTGGAAGCGAACCGGCCAGATCTGGACGGCCTCGTCGACGGTGCGCTCGAGCACGGCATAGGCGTCGGGCCCGTTGTCGTCCTCAACGGTCAGCCGCACCGCGCGGCGATGCGGGATCCGCAGCGTGAACTTACATTCCGGATACCCCGAGGCAGCCTTCGCCGCCCGCATCGAGAGCGCGCCCGCCGACAGGTGCTCCACGCGCACAATCGCCGCCTTCGCCTTCGCCGAGCACACGGGCGGCGGAGCGGCCACCTTCACGACCTGCGCTGCGGCCGCCCGCGAGGCGTGCGCTGTCGACGCACGCGTCGGGCCACCGGCGCTTCCACAGCCAACGACCGGCAGCGCTGCCAGCAGGACGCTGGCACACAGAATCAGGCGGCGACGGAGGCCGGCACGCTCATCCCAAGGCACTCGGGACAGATTGACGCCACCACTCGGGTCACGTCAACCCCGGTGCCCGGGGATGAGCGGTGCCGGCCTACCGGCGCCGCACACAAACCTCACGTAATCAGCGGAATGATCAACAGCGCCACGATGTTGGCGACCTTGATCATGGGGTTGATCGCCGGACCGGCCGTGTCCTTGTAGGGATCGCCGACCGTGTCGCCGGTCACCGCCGCGGCATGGGCCTCGGACCCCTTGCCGCCGAACGCGCCGTCCTCGATCAGCTTCTTGGCGTTGTCCCACGCCCCGCCGCCGGAGGTCATCGAGATCGCGACGAACAGCCCGACCACGATGACGCCGATGAGCAGGCCACCGAGCGCCTCGACGCTGATCAGCCCGACCACGAACGGCACCAGGATGGGGATGAGCGCCGGCAGGATCATCTCCCGCTGGGCCGCCCGGGTGACCAATGCCACCGCGGTGCCGTACTCGGGCTCCTCGGTGCCCTCCATGATCCCGGGCTTCTCCCGGAACTGGCGGCGCACCTCCTCCACGACGGCGCCGCCGGCCCGGCCCACGGCCTCCATCGAGAGGGCGGCGAACAGGTAGACCATCAGCCCGCCGATGAGCAGTCCGATGAGCACCGGCGGGTTGCCGATCGAGAACGTGATGTGAGAGCCGACCTCACGGGAGAAGGCGTCGAACAGGACCAGCGCGGCGAGGGCCGCCGATCCGATGGCGTACCCCTTGGTCACCGCCTTCGTGGTGTTGCCGACCGCGTCGAGCGGATCGGTGACGTTGCGGACCTCCTCGGGCAGCTCGGCCATCTCGGCGATGCCGCCGGCGTTGTCGGTGATCGGGCCGAAGGCGTCCAGGGCGACGATCAGGCCGGTCAGCGACAGCTGCGCCATGACCGCCACACCGATGCCGTAGATGCCGCTCGTGCCGCCGCCGGCCAGCTTCCAGGAGCCGAGGATCCCGAGGGCGATGACGATCGCCGGGGCCGCGGTGGCCTGGTAACCCTGGGCGAGGCCCTGGATGATGTTGGTGGCGTGGCCGGTCTGGGAGGCGCGGGCCGTGCTCTTCACCGGCGAAAACCGCGTCGAGGTGTAGTAGTCGGTGATGACGAACAGGCAGGCGGTGACGCCGATGCCGATCAGGGCACACAGGTAGAACTTCCACCAGGCCGGACCGGAGGAGCCGTCGAGGTACGTGACCCCGTGCATCAGCCAGTAGGTGATGGGGATGAACGCCAGGCCGGCGAGGAGACCCGAGACGATCAGCCCCTGGTAGAGCGCCCGCTCCACGTTGCCGACGCGGGACTTGACCGCGAACGTGCCGATGATGGAGGCGATGATGGAGATCCCGCCCAGGACGAGCGGGTACATGGCCACCTCCGCCGACTGGCGGAAGAGCAGGACGCCGAGCAGCATCACGGCCACGGCGGTGACAGCGTAGGTCTCGAACAGGTCGGCGGCCATGCCGGCGCAGTCGCCGACGTTGTCGCCCACGTTGTCGGCGATGACGGCCGGGTTGCGGGGATCGTCCTCGGGGATGCCGGCCTCGATCTTGCCCACCAGGTCGGCGCCCACGTCGGCGCCCTTGGTGAAGATGCCGCCGCCGAGACGGGCGAACACCGAGATCAGTGACCCGCCGAAGCCGAGGCCGATAAGCGCATCGACCGCCTGACGCGGGGTCTCGCCGGCAATCCAGGTGAGGATCCCGTAGTAGCCGGAGACGCCGATCAGTGCCAGTCCGACCACGAGCAGGCCGGTGACCGCGCCCCCGCGGAACGCCACGTCCAGCGCCTTGCCGACGCCGCCCCGGGCGGCCTCGGCAACGCGGGCGTTGGCCCGCACCGAGACGTTCATGCCGATGTAGCCTGCCGACGCCGACAACGCGCCACCGATGGCGAAGCCGATCGCCACTCGGATGTTCTGGAGCGGGATGAGCACGATGAACAGGACGACGCCGACGGCGGCGATCGTCGTGTACTGCCGGTTCAGGTACGCCCGCGCGCCCTCCTGGACGGCGGCCGAGATCGTGCGCATTCGATCGTTGCCGGGCGACAGCGCCAGCAGCGAACGGGATGTAAGTACGCCATACAGCACGGCGCACGCCGCACACACGAGCGCAACGATGACGCCGTGGTGCGTCAGGAAGCTAGTCAAGAAGGTCCTCCGGGGAAAGCTCTCGGTTTCAAGCGCGACGACGCGCCATCACAACGGCAAAAAGGGCCCCGCGCTTGATGTAGAACGGAGGCCCCGGCATAAAGCCCGGGCGCGAGTCTATCGCGACAGCGTGTCGGACGTCGGTCATCCCGCCCCTCCCCGGAGAGGCTCGAAATTTCGGACTATTGACCGGGGATCCAGAGGCGGCCACTGCGCTGGGCCGGTCCCGGCTCGCCCGGCTTGGCCGGCTCCGAGGCGGGTGGGGCCGGTTGCTCGCCGGGCTCCTGGGCCGCCTCGGGCGCCGGTTGGTCCGGTGGCGGCGGAGCCTCGCCAGACGGCGGGGAAGGCGCTCCGGGCGCTCCCGCCTCGGCCGCTCCCCCGATCCGCACATAGGCCATCTGAAGCTGGGACAGGGCGTCGCGGATGGCGCCCGCCTGCTCGGGCGCCGACTGGTCGACCAGCGGCGCCAGGGCCCGGACGGCCTCGATGGCCAGCCTCACCTGCGCCGGGTCGCGCTCGTCCTCGGTGCCGGGCGCGAGACCGGTCCGGCGCATGCCGAGATTGACCAGCGTGACGACCTGCTCCAGCACGATCTGTTCGACGCGGATCTTCTTGAGCTCGGCCTCGTAGGCGGCCCGGAGCTCCTCCTCTGATGGTCGATCGCCAGTGCTCATGGGGTCTGCTTCACCTCGCTTTGGGGCGGCGTCTCACCGCCGGGGCGTCTCCAGCACTCCAGAGTAGGTATCTCGTGTCTCGGCCTGCACCGCGGCGTACACCTCGGCCAGGCTCATCCCGGATTGGAGCATCCGGCGCTGACGCTGCGCGCCGTTGAGCGCCGGCAGGCTGACCTCCAGTCCCAGCTCGGCCCGCACCGGCGCGGTCCAGTCCAGGAGACGGTCCAGCGCGGCCGCTGCCGGATATGGCTCGCGGCGCTCCAGGTCGAGCAGGTCGCCATCGAGCCCGTGACGGATGGCCCGCCACACGTTCTCCTCGATGAGCCGGTGGGGGAGGTCGGTGTAGGGCACCTGCTCGTCGGCATCCCGAGCGGCCTGCGCCACGCAGGCCACGATCAGGGCGGCCAGGCCGTCGGATTCCGCCGCCGTCGACTGGGCATCGCAGATCCTCACCTCCACCGTGCCGAACGTGAAGTGCGGCCGGATCGACCACCAGACCTGGGTGTATTCGACGATCGAGCGCGTATCGATCAGCAGGGCGATGTAGTCGGCGAACGCGTCCCAGCTGCCGAACGCATCCGGGACCCCGCAGCGGGGGAAGCTCTTCGTGAAGATCTGGGTGCGGGCAGTGTGCAGACCGGAGTCCGACCCGTCCAGGAAGGGGGAGTTGGCCGAGATGGCGAGGAGGACGGGCAGCACCGGTCGTAGGCGGTCGCAGACCTCCACGGCGCGGTCCGGGCCGCGGATGCCCACGTGGACGTGGAGGGAGAAGGTGTTGTTGCGCCAGGCGACGTACTTGAGGCCATCCTCGACGCGCCGGTAGTGCTCGGTGTCGATGATGTGCTGCTGGCGATAGTCCGACCACGGGTGGGTGCCGGTGGCCCCAAGCTCCACCTCGTTCGCTCCGGCGACTGCGAACAGGCGCCGGCGCAGGTCCCGCTGGGCGTGACGCGCGGCGGCCAGGTCCTCGCCCCGACCGGACCGGATCTCGATCTCCGAGGAGATCAGCTCCCCGGCGATCGCCTGCGCCAGCCGCTCGTCGGAGGCGGCGGCGTCGCGTAGCTGCTCGAACCGGCCGATCAGGCCGAGACCGGTCGGATCGAGGAGGGCGAACTCCTCCTCCAGGCCGACCGTGAAATCGGTCGAACAGTCGAAGGCCTCGCGGGCGTTGTCAATGTCGATCTCCACGGGGTGCGGAAGGGGCCGGCAGGCCACTAGGTCAGATAGAAGTACAGCGCGTACAGCAGATCGACGGCCGGGCTGGAGGTATGCACGGTGACCTCGGGCGGGACCTGGAGGAGCGCGTCCGAGTAGTTGAAGATGATCTTGACCCCCGCGTCCACGAGCTCGTCGGCCAGTTTCTGCGCCGCCGCGGACGGCACGGCCAGGACGGCGACGACGATGTCCTGCTCCTCGACGACCGAGCGCAGCTCGGAGTTATGGCGGACCGACAGCGGCCCGATCCGGGTGCCGACGCGTTCGGCGTCGACGTCGAAGATGGCGACGACGCGGAAGCCGTGGTCGGCGAAGATGTCGGAGGTGGCGATCGCCGTGCCCAGATGGCCGGCGCCGAACAGCGCGATGTTGTGCTGGCCGGCGGTCCGCAGGATCTTGCGGATCTGGCTGACGAGCGATTCGACGTTGTAGCCGACCCCGCGCTTGCCGAACTTGCCAAATCCAGACAGGTCGCGGCGAATCTGGGTGGAGTTGACGTGCGTGTAGTCGGCGAGCTCCTGAGAGGAGATCGTCTCCTTACCGATCTTGCGTGCCTGCGTGAGCACCTGGAGGTACCGGGACAGCCGCGCCGCGACCCCGAGGGAGAGCTTCTCTCCCGGCTTGTCGAAGCCCGGACCCGTCGGCTCGGTACCGCGGCCAACCGTGTAACTCATGGGTGGCTCAACTCTAGTCGGTTGCGCCGGGCGGCTTGCGGGCGCAGGTTCAGCCAAGGCGCGCCCGCAGCTCGGACTCGTCGACGAACAGCTCGAACGCCTCGGCCCCGTCGATGGTGACGACCGGGATTCGCTCCAGATATCGGTGCAGCAACCCGTCGTCGCGATCGATGTCGCGCTCGCTGAAGTTGAACGGCCGCTCGGCGCGGACCCTCAGCAGCAGCGCGCGGGCGTCGTCGCACAGGCAGCAGCCGTCGCGGCCGTACAGGACGACATCGCGCGTCATCCGACCCGCTCGCCCGCCAAGGCGCGCTCACCGGTGGCATACACGTCGACGTCCAGGTAGTCGGGAAAGCGGAGCGGCTCGACAAAGCGGGCGGCGCTGCCGATCATCGCCGCGTTGTCGGTGCACAGGCGGCGGTCGGGCACGGCGAGCGGCACGCCCACCCGGCCCAGGCGCTCACGCAGCGGCCCGTTGGCGGCGACCCCGCCGCCGATGGCGAGTTGCGTAGCGCCGGTCTCGGTCAACGCGCGCTCCACGCGCAGGGCGAGCGACTCGACGATCGCGTGCTGGTAGGACGCCGCCAGGTCGGCCCGTCGGCGTTCGCTCTCCTCCGGGCCGAGGTCGCGGACCCGGTACAGGAGCGCGGTCTTGAGTCCGGCGAACGAGAAATCCAATCCCGGCATCCGCGCGCCGGACGGGAACGGGAAGGCCTGCGGGTCGCCGTCGCGAGCCAGCTTCTCCAGGGCGGCGCCGCCCGGGTAGCCGAGGCCGAGCAGGCGGGCGCCCTTGTCGAACGCCTCGCCGGCCGCGTCGTCCAGCGTCTGGCCGAGCACCTCGTAGTCCGGGCCGTGGCCGGTGACGCGGGCCAGGAACGTGTGGCCGCCGCTGGCGATCAGGCTTAAAAACGGCGGCTCGAGCGGATCCGGCGCCAGGAACGCGGCCGCGATGTGGCCGTGCAGATGGTCGACCGGCGCCAGCGGGAGCTCGTGGGCGGCGGCCATTGCCTTGGCGGTCGCCATGCCCACCAGCAGGGCGGCGACGAGCCCCGGGCCCCGGGTGACCGCGATCAGCTCCACGCCGTCGAGCCCGGTCTCGGCCTGGCGCAGCGCGTCGGCCACGGCCGCGCCGATGAGCTCCAGATGGTGCCGCGACGCGATCTCCGGGACGACGCCGCCGTAGCGGTCGTGGATGCCCTGCGACGAGATGACGTTGGAGCGGATCTCGCCTTCGGCGCTGACCACCGCCGCGCACGTGTCGTCGCAGCTCGTTTCCAGGGCCAGGATCACGCCGCGCCGGAGGGGGAGGTGGTCTGGAGGGTACGCCACATGATCACCGCATCCTCCCCGTTGTCCCGGTAGTAGCGGGGGCGGGTGCCGGCCGAGCGGAAGCCGAAGCGCTCGTACAGGGCGATGGCCGGCGCGTTGGAGGTCCGTACCTCCAAGGTGTACTCGGCGTCGGGTCCGGCCCGCTCGATCATCTTGGCCAGCAGGGCCCAGGCGATCCCCCGCCGGCGCTGGGCCGGGTCGACCGCGATGTTCATCAGGTGCCAGACCGTGTCGTACCGGGCGCAGATGGCGTATCCGAGCAGCCGGTCGTTGTCGTCGACGGCAGCCAGGCACATCCCGGACGGCTTGGACAGCTCCAGCACGAACATCGCCAGCGACCAGGGCGTCGTGAAGGCCCGGCGCTCGATGGCGATCACCTGCGGCAGATCGGAGTAGCCGAGGTTGCGAATCGTGAAGCGATCGGAGGTCATGGTTGCCGAGCCGCACCGAGGTTGATCTCGGCGTCGGGAAGACGCAGGTACTCAGGGCGGACGCCGTCCGGGGGCTCTGGCGACAGGCCGAGCGCCAGTCGGCAATGGTCGATCGCGCTGACGCGGTTGCGCTCTGAGTCGTCCTTCGGAATCCGGGCTCCCGAGCGCTCGAGAGCTGTCCTGAATGCTACCGACCCGTCGCCGGCCGCCACCCAGCCGAGACCGTGGTCGCGCAGGGCCTCGGCCAGGTCGCCGACGGGGATCGCCTGCGGCGCCAGCAGGGGCTCCGCCGAGGCGACGGCGACGTCGGCGAGCGACCAGCCGGCGGCGAAGACCTCGCCCCGGCGGGCGTCGATGACGGCCAGCGCGGCGTCCTCGCCGGCTTCGGCCTCCCGCGCCGCCCCGAGCGCCAGCGAATGCAGCGTGGAGACGCCGACCAGGTCGATGTCACGGGCGCGTGAGAGGGCCTGGGCCGTCGCCACGCCGATGCGCAGGCCGGTGAACGTGCCGGGTCCCACGCCGACGGCGATCCGCTCGATGTCCTCCCAGCCGGCCCGCAGCGCCCGCATCTGCTCGTCGACCAGCGCCAGCAGCGCCGTCATATGCCGCGGGCGCCTTGGGTGGGCGGGGTCGGTGTCCGGGTCGTCCCGGGCCTCGACCGCCGTGCCGCGGGCGTCGTCGAGGAGCGCGACCACGGTGGCCGGCGTCGCGGTGTCGAATCCGAGGATCATTACCGGACCTCGATCGCTCGACGGTCGCCGCCGGCGTGATCCAGGTGGACCCGCGCCGCCACGTGGGCCAGTTCGGTCACCTCCTGCTCCCCGGCTTCCGGCCACTCGACGAACGCGATCGTGTCCGGCCCCAGGTAATCGGCGAGCAGATCCGGGTCCTCGCCGGCCAGCGACACGAGCCGATACAGGTCCAGATGGGCGACGACCGGGGCCGTACCGGCGGCCGAGTAGCGCTGGCCGATGGTGAACGTGGGGCTGGTGACGGGGGCGGTCACGCCGAGCCGGCGGCAGGCCCCGCGCACGAACGTCGTCTTGCCGGCGCCCAGCTCCCCCTTCACCAGCACGACGTCGCCGGGCGACAGCTCGGCCGCCAGACGACCGCCCAAAGCCTCGGTCTCGGCGGCGCCGTCGGAGTGAAATCGTCCCTGCACAGGGCGAACTGTAGAGCGCGCATCCGCCCCGCCTTTCGCTACCGTGGGTGGGCGTCATGACCGATCCCTCGCCCGAGGCGGCCCCGGGCCGTCTCGTCTCGCTCCTCGGACGCCTGTCCGGGGGGCGCGTCCAACCATCGTCGTTGACAGCGCTCCGCGGCTCCGAGACGGCCAAGGCCGCGGGGCTGGCCGGATCGATGATCGCCAACAACGTCATCGCGCTCGGCTCGACGATCGTGTTCGCCCGGCTGCTCAAGGACAACCAGGGCGGGGGCTATGGCTCGCTGGCCGCTCTCGTCAGCTACTTCCTGATCCTGTCGGTCATCGGCCAGGCTCTCCAGGTGGCGACCGCCCGCGAGGGCGTGCTCGGCCATCTCGGCGTCGGCGCCGGGCTGATGGTGACGGTCCGACGTTGGATGCGGGGCCTGTTGATCTTCACCCTGATCGTGACCGTGATCTCGGTGCTGCTGCGCGCCCCCATCGCATCGGCGGTCGGCGTGGGCAAGCACGATGAGTGGGCGGCCGCCATCGGCCTGCCGGCGGCGGCGCTGTGGCTTGCCCTGTCGGTGCTGCGGGGCATGCTGCAGGGAGTCGGCGATTACAAGGGCGTGGGCCTGAGCCTGATCGGCGAGCAGGGGGCGCGCCTGGTGAGCGGCGCGCTGCTCGCCGCGATTGGTCTGGGCGTGACCGGCGCCTACCTGGGAACGCCGATCTCGTTCCTGGTCATGGGGGCGTACTGCCTGTACTGCCTGCACCGTTACGTGGAGAGGGTGGAGGCGGAGCCGAGCGGCGCGGTCACGAAGACCCCACCTGCCGTGTTGAGCCTCTGGACGCAGGTGAAGCGCGCGTGGGCGCCGATCGCGGGGCTGATCATCATCGCCCTGCTCCAGAACATGGACATCATCGCCGCCAAGCACCGGTTCGGCACCCACGTCGCGAGCTCCTACAGCGCGGTGGCCGTGGCCGGCAAGGTGCTCATCTGGGTGGCCATGGGCGCCGCCCTCTACCTCGTGCCCGAGGTCTCCCGGCGCCGGGCGACCGGTGAGGACACGCGGCCAATCCTGGCCAAGGCCCTGGCGATCATTGCCGTGTGCGCGGTCCCGGTGCTGCTCATCTACGCCTTCGGCTCCGAGCCGCTGATCAAGCTCGCCTTCGGCGCCAACAAGACGAGTGCGGCCGGCTCGCTGTTCATGCTCGGGCTGGCGTTCGCCGTGCTCGCCTGCACGTACCTGGCGATCCAGTACATGCTGGCGCTGCGGCGCACCTGGTTCCTCGTCGCCATGGCCGCGGTGGCCATTATCGAGCCGATCGCCCTGCTCAACGCCTCACACAAGCCGACGAGCTTTGCGGCCGTGGTGCTGGCGGTGCAGCTGCTCGGCGCCGTGGTGGCGTTCGGTTTCGCCTTGTGGCCGGACCGCAATCCGCCGGAGACGCAGCCGCCGAGCACCCCGGACGCGCTCAGCGAAGAGCCGATCCCCGAGCCGGTCGCCTAGGTCCTAGAACAGCCCGAGCTGCGAGACGTCGGGCTCGGAGACCTCCGGCGGGGCCGGAGCCTCCTCTTCCTCGGCGGGCTCGGGCACCTCCTCCACGGGGGCCGGCTGCTCGGGCGCGCCCAGCGCCAGCAGATCCGGGATCCGGTGGAAATCGGCCCGCAGGATCTCGAGCGTCCTCGGCGTGTACAGCGCCGCCGCCGGGTGGTACAGCGGGTACAGCCGGACCGCCCGGACTCCCAGGATCCGGACCTCCGCCTGGCCGTGCAGGCGGGAGATGCCGGTGGTGTCGTTGCGCAGCAGCTTGGTGGCGAAGTTCCCCAGGGTGCAGATGACGGTCGGCTGGATCAGCTCGACCTGGCGGCGGAGGTACTCGTTGCAGGACTCGATCTCGTTGGGGTGCGGGTCCCGGTTGTTGGGCGGGCGGCACTTGACGGTGTTGGCGATGAACACGTGGCCGCGCTCCAGGCCGATCTCGCCCAGGAGCTTCTCCAGCAGCTTTCCTGCCTGGCCGACGAACGGCAGGCCCTGCTTGTCCTCGTTGGCGCCGGGGGCCTCGCCGATGAACATGAGATCGGCGTCCGCGTTGCCGGAGCCGAACACCACGGTCGTGCGGGTCTGGTGAAGCGGGCAGCGAGTGCAGTTCCGCGCCTCCTCATAGACCGCCTTGAGCTGCTCCCGGCGCTCTGTGGCGCTTATCACGGAGGTGCATGCTAGAGGCCGGGCCAGACGGGGTATCCTCCGAGGCGAGGCCGTCACCCCCACGGGACGGACCTCAAAAACCACCCCACCCCCTTTCTCCGACCGGTATCTCAATGCGGGAACTGGACCGGCATCCTCGGCCACCCACTGCGCACGCGTTCGCCCAGCCCATCCGGGTGGCGGTCGTCGGCAACGGTCGGGCCGGTAACGCCCTGGCCCGGGCCTTGCGCCACGCCGGGGACCAGGTGGACGGGCCGCTCCCCCGGGGAGCCGCCCCGCGGAACGCCGATGCCGTGCTCCTGTGCGTGCCCGACCACGAGATCGCCCGGGCGGCCGCCCTCATCCCCGCCGGCGCCCCGGTGGGCCATTGCTCCGGCGCGACCGGACTGGACGAACTCGCTCCCCACGAGGCGTTTTCCATCCATCCCCTGATGACGATCCCGCCCGACGCCGACCCGGGGATCTTCACCGGCGCCGGGGCGGCGGTGGCCGGCACCGGCGACACCGGCCTGGCGCTGGCCCGGGCCCTGGCGATCCGGCTCGGCATGCGGCCGATCGAGATCGCCCCCGCCGACCGGACCGCCTACCACGCTGCGGCTTCGATCGCGTCCAACTTCCTGATCACGCTGGAGGCTGCCGCCGAGCGCCTGGCCGCCGCCGTCGGCGTGGACCGGGCCGACCTGCTGCCGCTCGTGCGTGCCAGCGTTGAGAACTGGGGCCGCCTTGGCCCGGAGCGCGCGCTGACCGGCCCGGTGGCGCGGGGCGACGAGGCGACGGTGACCGCCCAGCGCGACGCCGTCGCCGAGCGGGCGCCGGAGCTTCTCCCCCTGTTCGACGCGCTCGTCGACGCCACCCGCGCCCTGGCCGGCACGGAGGCGGCGGTCTGATGCAGACGGTCCGCTCAATCGCCGAACTCCGCGCCGCGCTGGCCGGACCGCGCCGGGACGGGCGCGTGATCGGCCTGGTGCCGACGATGGGCGCGCTCCACGAGGGGCACCTGTCGTTGGTGCGGGAGGCGCGGCGCCGCTGCGACGTCGTCGTCGTATCGCTGTTCGTCAACCCCAGGCAGTTCAACGACGCCGGCGACCTCGCTGTCTACCCCCGGGACGAGGCGCGCGACGCAGAGCAGGCGGCCGGCCTGGGCGTCGATTACCTGTTCGCCCCGCCGGTCGACGAGGTGTACCCGGACGGATTTGCCACCACCGTCTCGGTCAGCGGCCTGACCGAGGATCTGGAGGGGGCATCGCGGGGCCGCGGCCATTTCGACGGCGTCACCACCGTCGTGGCCAAGCTGCTGAACATGGTGGGGCCGGATATCGCGTTCTTTGGCCAGAAGGACGCCCAGCAGGTAGCCGTCGTCCGCCGGATGGTGCGCGACCTCAATATTCCGGTCGAGATCCAGACCTGCCCCACCGTGCGCGACCCCGACGGACTGGCGCTGTCGAGCCGCAACGTGCTCCTGCCGGACTCCGACCGCCGCCGTGCCACCGCCCTGCACCGCGCCCTGCGCCTCGTCGAGAGCGCGATCGCCGACGGCCGGCGGGATCCGGATGCCGCCACCGAGGACGCCCGCGCCGAACTGGCCGAGGCCGGCGTGGAGCCGGAATACCTTTCAATCGTCTCGGCGGAGACGATGGAGCCGGTGCAGCGAATTGAAGGCGACGTGCTGGTGGTGACGGCGGCGCGAATCGGCGCCGTGCGCCTGATCGACAACGTGCCGGTCAGCGTCACCGCAATCCAGGGACCGACGAGGCTCACAGGAGCCATCCGACCATGACGACCACCCCCAACGAGGTGGCGACCCCCGCGCGGGGCGCCAACCATCCCCAGGAGGCGTAATCCCCATGTCTGCAACCCCGCACACGCCGGTCCCGCAGGGCCTGGAGGGCCAGCTGCCGATGACGCTCCCCCGGCTGGCCGAGAAGAAGCGGCTGGGCGAGCCGATTGTGATGATCACCGCGTACGACTTCCCGTCGGCCCAGGTCGCCGAGGAGGCGGGCGTCGACGTGGTGCTCGTCGGCGACTCCGGCGCGATGACCGTACTCGGCTACCCGTCGACGGTCCCGGTCTCCACCGACGAGATGCTGATGCTCGCCGCCGCGGCACGCCGCGGGCTACGCACGCCGCTGCTCGTCGGCGACCTGCCGTTCGGCTCGTACGAGGCCTCCGACGAGCAGGCCATCGCCACCGCCCAGCGGTTCGTGAAGGAGGCCGGCTGCGACGCCGTCAAGCTGGAGCGCGGCGGGACCAGCGTCCAGCGGGCGCGGGCGATCGTCGATTCCGGGATCCCGGTCATGGGCCATGTCGGCCTGACCCCGCAGACGGCCACCGCGCTCGGCGGCTATCGCGCGCAGGGCCGGACGGCCGAGCAGGCCGTCACGGTGGCGAAGGACGCCATCGCGCTGGAGGAGGCCGGCTGCTTCTCGATCGTACTGGAGGCGATCCCCGCCGCGGTGTCGGCCGTGATCGCCGAACGGGTCGACATCCCGCTGATCGGCATCGGCGCCGGCCCGGCCACCGACGGCCAGGTCCTCGTCTACCACGACCTGCTGGGCATCTACGACGGCCACGTCGCCCGGTTTGCCAAGCGGTTCGCCGACGTCCGGGCCCATATGGTCGCCGGCGTGGCCGAGTACACGGCCGAGGTCCGCAACCGGCAGTTCCCGGCGCCGGAGCACTGTTACTCGATCGACGACGAGCAACTGGAGCGCTTCCGGGCCGGCCTGGACTGACCCTCGAGGCGGGCGCGGCGGCCGGCTCGCGGCCGGGCGGGTCGCCGCGCTCCGCCGCGCCGGTAGCATCCGGGCGGATGGCACGCTTCGCCCAGGTCTTCGCTCCCCGGGACCGGATCTACTTCGAGCTGTTCGAGGAGGCGGGGCAGAACATCCTGCGGGCCTCCACCCTGCTCCACGAGCTGCTGTCGGACTACCCGGAGAACCGGCAGCTGGCGGGCGAGATCCTCGACCTCGAGCACGAGGGCGACCGGATCACCCACGACATCATCGATCGGCTCAACCACACGTTCGTGACGCCGATCGATCGCGAGGACATCCTCGCGCTGGCCTCGGCCCTGGACGACATCGTCGACTACATCGAGGAGGTCGCCGACTACCTGGGCCTGTACAAGATCGAGGCGCCGATGGACCAGGCCATCTGGCTGGCCCGGGTGCTCAAGGAGGCCAGCGCCCAGATCGCCGAGGCGATCCCCAACCTCCGCGGGTTCCGCGACATCTCGCGCTACACGGTCGAGGTCAACCGGCTGGAGAACGAGGGCGACCGGATCACGCGTGAGGCGGTGGCCTCGCTGTTCGACGGCGGGATCGACCCGATGGTGGTGATCCGCTGGAAGGACATCTTCGAGCGGCTGGAGGCGGCGATCGACGCCGCCGAGCGGGCGGCCAACATCATCGAGGGCATCGTCATCAAGAACTCCTGAGCGGGTCGGCGTAGGTGACCTGCCGGATCACCCGGGCGGGGGCGCCCACGGCGACCGAGAATGGCGGGATGTCCCGGGTGACGACGGCGTTGGCGCCGATCACCGACCGCTCGCCGATCGTCACCCCGCTGGTCACGACAACGTTGGCGCCGCACCAGACGTTGTCGGCGATCCGGGTGGGCCCTCGCGAGGTGAAGCCCTGCCAGGTGACCGGGGTGACGGGGTCGTCGATGCGGTGATCGGCGTCGGTGACGAAACAGCCGTTGGCGAACATGCAGTGCTGGCCGATCTCGACCAGCGAGAGGGCCGCCACCATCACCCCGAGGTTGAGGAACGTGCCGTCGCCGATGGTGATCCGGGCCGGGTCGGGCGCGGTGATCCATACCCCGGGTTCGAACAGCACCCCGGCGCCGACGCGGAGGCGGTCCTGGCGCAGCGCCTCCAGCACGTTGCCATGGACCGGCCAGCGGACGAAGGCGCCCCGGCGCAGCATCTCCCAGTGGATCCGGGCCCGGTTCCACGGCAGCGTGTTGCGCTCATACCAGCGCCACTTCTGGGCCCACAGCCTCAGCTGGGCCGAAGTCACCCGCGCAGGGTCCGTCAGCGGGACTCCAGCCGGAAGATCGGGTGATCCGGGGCGATCCGCAGCAACTCCTCGTCGCTGGAGGCGGCGTTGACCCCGTCGAAGAACATGCCGGTCTCCCAGGCCCACTTCTTCAGGTAGGCGCGGAGGATCGGCGGCTTGGCCTCGTCGCCCAGCTCGGAGACTTGGATGTCCTGGAGCCGGCGGCCGAGGCGCAGGCGACCCCCGCCGGCCACCCGGATGTTGCGCACCCACTGGGTATGCCCGCGAGGCGCCACCAGGTACTCGTCGCCGCCGACCCTGAGCAGGTTGACGGGCGTGCTGCGCCACTCGCCGCTCTTGCGTCCCCGGACCTCGAGCACCCGGGACCCCATGACGCTGATACCCAGCCCGGTCAGCCCCGCCACGAGCGGGTTGAAGACGTACCGGGTGAACGGATCGGGCTTCTTGTAGTGCTCGGCCACGGCGGCATTCTCCCACGCGCGCTCCCGGCGACTGGTTGGGATCGCTCCTGGTCGTCAGTTGGGACGTTTCCGGCGTATCTGGCCGGTTTCATCCCACTCGAGTGCGCGGGGCTCGGTGGGCGGTTGGGATGCTTCCCTGCTCTGGCTGGGTGAACATCCCACGCCGCCGTTGCGGGGGCCGCGGAGCGCGGGCTCAGGGGGTGAGAGCGGGCGCCGGGCTCAGCGGCTGGCGGTGGTGCGCCGGCGCTTGGCGGGCGCCTTCGTGCCATTCGCGGCACCGCCGGACCCGTTGGCCTTCGCCCCGTTCGTGGCGGCCTTCGCCTTGGCGCCGCGGGCCCCCACCTTCGCCCCGGCCCGGGCCCGCCCGCGCTTGCCCGTGACCGGCAAGACGTCGGCCAGGAACCGCCCGGTGTACGACTCCGGAACCGCGGCCACCTCCTCGGGCGTCCCGGTGGCGATCACCGCACCACCCTCGTCGCCGCCCTCCGGCCCCAGGTCGATCAACCGATCTGACACCTTGATCACGTCCAGGTTGTGCTCGATGACCACGACCGAGTTGCCGGCGTCCACGAGGCGGTCGAGCACCTCCAGCAGCCGCTGGATATCCGCGAAATGCAGGCCGGTCGTCGGCTCGTCCAGGATGTACATGGTCCGGCCGGTCGCGACCTTGCTCAGCTCCGCGGCCAGTTTGACCCGCTGGGCCTCGCCGCCGGACAGCGTCGTCGCCGGCTGCCCCAGGCGCATGTAGCCGAGGCCGACGTCGACGAGCGCCTGGACCCGCCGGCGGATCTTGGGGATGTGCGCGAAGAACTCCAGCGCCTCCTCGATCGGCATCTCCAGCACGTCGGCGATCGTCTTGCCCTTGAAGCGGACCTCCAGCGTCTCCCGGTTGTACCGCTTGCCGTGGCACTGCTCGCACGGCACGTAGACGTCCGGCAGGAAGTGCATCTCGATCTTGATCTGGCCGTCCCCGCGGCACACCTCGCAGCGTCCACCCTTGACGTTGAACGAGAACCGTCCGGGCTTGTAGCCGCGCGCGCGGGCCTCCTGGGTCTTGGAGAACAGCTCGCGGACCTGGTCGAACAGCCCGATGTAGGTGGCGGGGTTTGACCGCGGGGTGCGCCCGATCGGCGACTGGTCGACCGAGATGATCTTGTCGAGCTGGTCGAGGCCGGTGATCCGCCGGTGCGCCCCCGCCCGCTGCCGGCTCTTGTGCAGCCGGTTGGAGACCGCCTTGTAAAGCACCTCGTTGACCAGCGTGGACTTGCCGGATCCCGAAACGCCCGTGATGCAGCACAGGACCCCGAGCGGGATCTTCACGTTGATCTGCTGGAGGTTGTGCTCCGCGGCGCCCTCGATCTGAACATAGCCGCTCGGCCGCCGGCGCGCCGGCACGTCGATCTGCCGCGTCCCGGCCAG
>JBPYFQ010000230.1:0-17171 GCA_051985625.1 Solirubrobacteraceae bacterium | reverse complement strand
CGCCGTGCGCCTCGCGGGCATCGAGCGTGCGAGAATCTGGCGGCTGTACCTGCGCGCCGCGAGGCAGGGCTTCGAGACCGGATGGGCGTCGGTCTACCAGGTGCTGGCGCACCGCTGACGCGCGTGTTTTGTCTGTGCGCGCACCCGCGCCTGCCGACGAGCGCGCTTGCCGCTGCGCGCCACTTCACAGCGATATGCCCATTGGGGTATGGTCGCCTTCCCAGCAAACCTGGAAGGGAGAGGCATGAGTAAAACCGTTGCCGTCCGCTTGAACGTCAACGGCGTCGAGCACCACTTGGAGGTGGAGCCGCGCCTGTTGCTGGTCCACGCGATACGCGATCAGCTGGGGCTGACCGGCACGCACGTGGGCTGCGACACGTCCAACTGCGGAGCTTGCACGATCCACATGGACGGACGGCCCGTCAAGTCGTGCACCGTGCTCGCCGTGCAGGCAGACGGTGCGTCGCTCACCACTATCGAGGGACTCGGCACCGAGACGGAGCTGCATCCGCTGCAGGAGGCCTTCTGGAACGACCACGGCCTGCAGTGCGGCTACTGCACCCCCGGGATGATCATGGCCGCTGCTGGGCTGCTCGCCGAGAACCCGAATCCGACCGAGGAAGAGGTGCGCCACGGGCTCGAGGGCAACCTGTGCCGCTGCACCGGCTATCACAACATCGTCAAGGCCGTCCTCGACGCCGCCAAGGTGAAGGGTGCGAGCGTCTCGCAGCAGTCAGGGGTGTCGTCATGAGCGCGACGACCGATGGCTCGGCGACCAACGGCAAGACCCACGTTGGCCAAGCCTTACGGCGCAAGGAGGACCCCCGTCTGATCACCGGTCGCGCCAGCTACGTCGACGACATCAACCTGACCGGTCAGCTGTGGGCGGCGTGGGTGCGCTCGCCCGAGGCGCACGCGAAGATCGTCTCGATCGACACGTCGGCGGCCAAAGCCCGTGACGGCGTCGTCGCGGTCTTCACCAACGAGGACCTCGACATGGAGGCAGCCCTGCCGATGGCTTGGGTCCCGCCCGGGATCGAGGTCAACACCCCGGACCATTGGGTCCTGGCCAAGGACGAGGTCAACCACGTGGGCGATCCGGTGGCGCTGGTGATCGGCCAGGATCGCTACGGGGTGATCGACGCGGCCGAGGACGTGGTCGTCGAGTACGACCCGCTGCCGGTGGTGGTCGATCCTGAGCAGGCGCTCCAGGACGGCTCGCCGCTCGTCCACGAGCATCTGGGCACGAACAAGGTGTGCGATTGGTCGATCGGCGGCGGCGACCTGGAGGCCGGGTTCGCCGAGGCCGACGTCATCCTCGAGCGGCGCGTCGTCAACCACCGCATGGCCGGGGCCGCGATCGAGCCCCGCGGTGTCGTGGCCGACTACCGCGCCGGCAGCCTGACCGTGTGGAGCTCCACGCAGGTTCCCCATTTCCTGCGGCTGTTCCTGGCCATCCTGCTCGGCATGGGCGAGGACAGGGTCCGGGTGATCGCCCCCGAGGTGGGGGGCGGGTTCGGCTCCAAGCTGCAGGTCTACGCCGAGGAGATCGGCTGTGCCGCCGCCGCGCGCAAGCTGGGACGCCCGGTGAAGTGGGCGGAGACGCGGTCGGAGGGGATGATGGTCACCCACCACGGGCGCGACCAGATCGACTACATCCGGGTCGGGGCCAAGCGCGACGGAACGCTGACCGCCTGGCACGCCAAGATCATCGCCGACCTGGGCGCCTATCAGATGCTGCTCACGCCGGCGATCCCGCCGTCGAGCGGGTTCATCATGTGCGGCGTCTACAAGACCCCGGCGGTCCAGACGGACATCACGATGGTGATGACCAACAAGTTCGCCACCGATGCGATCCGGGGGGCGGGCCGCCCGGAGGCGACCCACATGATCGAGGTCGTCATGGACGAGCTGGCCCGCGAGCTGGACATGGATCCGCTGGAGCTGCGGCGCAAGAACTTCATCGCGCCGTTCGAGGCCGGCCATGAGACGCCGATCGGCATCACCTATGACTCCGGCAACTACGAAGCGGCGCTGGACAAGCTGCTGACCCACATCGACCCGGCGGAGGTGCGCCGCGAGGCCGAGGAGCTGCGCCAGCGCGGCATCTACCGCGGCATCGGCTTCTCCACCTACACCGAGATCTGTGGCAACGCGCCGTCGCGGGTCATCGGCCCCAGCGGGTTCGGCCTGCAGGCCGGGGGCTGGGAGTCGGCCTCGGTCCGCGTTCTGGCCAGCGGGGCGGTGACGGTGTACACCGGCACGTCGCCGCACGGGCAGGGCCACGAGACCGGATTCGCCCAGATCGTGGC
The DNA here is from genome assembly GCA_051985625.1 of Solirubrobacteraceae bacterium. Classification (GTDB taxonomy): domain Bacteria; phylum Actinomycetota; class Thermoleophilia; order Solirubrobacterales; family Solirubrobacteraceae; genus Palsa-465. Next base: position 14,859 of record JBPYFQ010000230.1, on the reverse strand, counting down.
CGATCGGCTCGGCGTCGATCCGTCGCAGGTCGAGATCATCCACGGCGACACCGCGATGGGTCCGTTCGGCCTGGACACCTATGGCTCGCGCTCGCTGTCCGTCGGCGGCGAGGCGGTGGCTCGCACCGCCGTGAAGGTCGCCGCCAAGGCCAGGGCGATCGTCGCCCACCAGCTCGAGGCCGACCCGGCCGACATCGAGCTGTCCGACGGGAAGTTCAGCGTCCGCGGGTCCCCGGACAAGGGAATGACGCTGGCCGAGGTGGCCGGAGCGGCCTACGTGCCGGAGAACCTGCCCGAGGGTATGGAGCCCGGGCTCGACGAGCAGTCGTTCTACGACCCGGAGAACTTCGTGTTCCCGTTCGGCGCCCACGCCTGCGTCGTCGATGTCGACGGCGAGACGGGCAAGGTGCGGATCGTCCGCTACGTGGCGGTCGATGACTGCGGCCCGGCCATCAACCCGCTGCTCATCGACGGCCAGGTGCACGGTGGGATCACCCACGGCGTCGGGCAGGCGCTGTACGAGCGGATCCACTACGACGAGGACGGCCAGCTTGTCACCGGGTCGTTCGTCGACTACGCGCTGCCGACGGCGGCGGAGCTGCCCAGCTTCGTCACCGATCGGACCGAGACGCCGTCGCCGGTCAACTCCCTCGGGGTCAAGGGCGTCGGCGAGGCCGGCACCATCGCCGCATCGCCGGCAGTCACCAACGCCGTCAACGACGCGCTGAGGCCGCTCGGCGTCGAGTTCATCAACATGCCGCTCACGCCCATGCGGGTGTGGGAGGCGATCCAACAACCGGCCCGCCCGCCGGCGAGCCCGGAGGGAGGCCCGCAGTCATGATCCCCGCCGAGTTCGACTACACCGCGCCGGAGTCGCTGCAGGATGCGATCGGCGCGCTGGCCCAGGGCGGCGAGGACGCCAAGCTGCTGGCGGGCGGCCACTCGCTCCTCCCGCTGATGAAGCTCCGGCTGGCCGCCCCGACGCTGCTCGTCGACCTGCGCAAGGTTCCCGGGCTGCACGGAGTGGAGCGCCAGGATGGGCACTGGCGGGTGGGTGCGATGACGACCCACTCGGTTCTGGAGCACTCGCCGGACCTGGGGATCGTGTCCCAGGTGGCGGCCACGATCGCCGACCCGCAGGTCCGGCACCGTGGCACGATCGGCGGCTCGCTGGTGCACGGGGACTCCGCGTCCGACCTGCCGGCGGCGATGCTCATCACCGAGGCCGAGGTCACGCTCCAGGGGTCCGGCGGCCAGCGAAGCCTCCCGGCGGCCGAGCTGTTCCAGGATTACCTGACGACGGCGGTGGGCGCCGACGAGGTGCTGACCGAGATCCGCATCCCCACGCTCGACGGCTGGGGCCACGCGTATCACAAGTTCAACCGCCGCTCGGAGGATTGGGCGATGGTCGGCGTGTGCGCGGTGGTCAAGGCGTCGGGCGGCACGTGCGAGGACGTGCGGATCGGCCTGACGAACATGGGCTCGGTCCCGATCCGGGCGACGGCGGCGGAGGAGGCGCTGCGCGGCCAGGAGCTGTCGGCCGAGAACATTGCGCGGGCGGCCGAGCACGCCGCCGACGACACCAACCCGCCGGCGGACCTCAACGCCTCCACCGAGTACAAGCGCCACCTGGCGCGGGTGCTGACCAAGCGGGCGATCAGCGACGCGACCGCCGCGGCCGGGTGACGCGCTCGGCGCACTAACATCGACGACAACGTGACGCTCGCGGCGCTTGAGTCGGTCGGAGCCGCGGGCGAGGCTCTCGCGGCCCAGGGATATCTGGCGGATCGCCAGCTGGCGATGGCCGTCCATCTGGCCGGCGTGCTCGAGCAGCCGCTGCTGCTGGAGGGCGAGGCCGGCGTCGGCAAGACCGAGGTCGCCCGGGCCCTGGCCGCAGCGACCGGCGCCAGGCTCATTCGCCTCCAGTGCCACGAGGGCATCGACCTGCACCACGCGGTCTACGACTGGGACTACGCCCGCCAGCTGCTGGCTCTGCGCGCCGCCGAAGGCGGCGTGGACGAGGGCGAGCTGTTCGACCGTCGCTTCCTACTACGCCGGCCGTTGCTGGAGGCGCTGGAGTCAGACCCGGACCAGCCGGTGGTCCTCCTGATCGACGAGATCGATCGGGCCGACGACGAGTTCGAGGCGTTCCTGCTGGAGTTCCTGTCGGACTTCGCGGTCACCATCCCCGAGCTGGGAACGATCACCGCGCAGCGGCGGCCGATCGTGATCCTGACCTCCAATCGCACCCGGGAGTTGCACGACGCGCTCAAGCGCCGCTGTCTGTACCACTGGATCGACTACCCGTCCCCGGAGCGCGAGCGGGACATCGTCCACGCCCGCCTGCCGAACATGCCGGACGCGATCGCGACCCGGGTCGTCACCGCGGTGGCCCGCCTGCGCGAGCAGGGCGACCTGTACAAGCTGCCCGGCGTGGGAGAGACGATCGTCTGGGCCCAGGCGCTGCTCGCGCTCGACGGCGACGGCTCGCTGGAGGACACGCTCGGCGTGGCCCTCAAGGTGCACGAGGACGTGCTCCGCGTGCGCGAGCGGGGCGTGCTGGAAGGTGTCTGACCGCACCGCGTCGAGCGCGCTGCTCGATCCGCTCGTCGACGGCATGGTGGAGCGGTTGGGCGAGCTGTCCGGCGTGCTGCGGGCGCTGGGCACCCGGGTCGGCGTCGGCGAGCTGCTCACCGCCGTTCGCTGCCTGGAGCGGGTCGACGCCACCTCGCGTGAGGAGGTGCGCCTCGCGCTGCGCACCGTGCTGTGCTCCCAGCACGTCGACCTGGAGCGGTTCGACCTGGCGTTCACCGCCGTGTTCGGCGACGGCCGCCTGCCCCCGGAGGACGACCCGTTCTCCGAGCTGGGTGGGATCCAGACGGCCGCCCCGCCCACCATGGCCCTCCCACCCGATCCCGCCCACCCCCGCCCGGCGGAGGAGGGGGCCGAGGTGCTGCCCGCCGCCTACAGCGACATCGAGCTGCTGCGCGAGAAGGATTTCGCCCGCTACACCGACGCCGAGATGGCCGTGGCCCGCGAGCTGATCGCCCGGCTGGCCCGCCGGCACCCCACCCGGCTCTCGCGCCGCACCCGTTCGTCCCGCCGGCGGGGCCATGTCCCGGACCTGCGCCAGACCGTCCACCACTCGCTGCGCACCGGCGGGGAGCCGCTGCACCGGCGCTGGCGCATCCCGACGCAGCGCCCGCGCCAGGTCGTCCTCGTCTGCGACGTCTCGGGGTCGATGGCGCCGTACGCCCGAATGCTCCTGCAGTACATGCATGCGTCCGTGGCCGCCCGCCGGCGGGTGGAGGCGTTTGCCTTCGGGACCCGCCTGACCCGGATCACCCAGGAGCTGGCCGGCCGCGACCATGACCGTGCGCTGGAGCGGGCCGCCGCGGTCGTCACCGACTTCTCCGGCGGCACCCGCATCGGCTCGGCGATCGCCGAGCTCAACCGCGTCCACGGCCGGCGCCTGGGGCGCGGGTCGGTGGTGGTGGTGCTGAGCGACGGCTGGGACCGGGGAGAGCCCGAAGAGCTGGCGGTCGAGATGGCCCGCCTGCGGCGCGCCGCCTACCGGCTGGTGTGGCTCAACCCGCTCGCCGCCCATCCGGACTACGAGCCGCTGGCCCGCGGCATGCAGGCCGCGGTGCCCCACACCGACCGCCTGCTGGCCGGCAACTCGCTGGCCTCGCTGGAGCAGCTGGCCGAGATCCTGGAGGAGATGTGACCGCCGAGAGCGAGTGGCTCCAGACCTCCCCACTGCACGGGCCGGCGTTCGCCGACCCAGAGTCGCCCAGCCCCAAGCTGATCCTGTTCGGGGCGGTCGAGCTGGCCGCCTCGCTCAGCCACCTGGCCCGTGCGCTGGGGTGGCGCGCCTACGTGGTCGATCCCCGGGAGCGGTTCGCGGCCGCCGAGCGGTTCCCGGACGCCGAGGCGGTGCTGGCCGCCTGGCCGCAGGAGGCGTTTGATCAGGTGGGCGGGATCGACGAGACGACCGCCGTCGCCGTGCTCACCCACGACCCGGTGCTCGACGATCCGGCGCTGGAGATCGCGCTGCGGTCCGACGCGGTGTTCGTCGGCGCGATGGGATCGCGCCGGACCCAGGCGGCGCGGCGCGAGCGTCTGCGGGCCGCCGGGCTGACCGACGACGAGCTGGCCCGCCTGGCCGGCCCCGTCGGCCTTGACCTGGGCGCGCGGACGGCGCTGGAGACCGCGCTCTCCATCCTGGGCGAGATCGTGGCCGCCCGCCACGGCCGGGCCGGCGGCCGGCTGACGGCCGGGAACGGATCGATCCACGAGGTCCGGGACTGAGGTGTCGGGCGCCGGTCCAGACGAGGTGGCCGGGCTGATCCTCGCCGCCGGCGGCGGGACGCGGTTCGGGCAGCGCTCCAAGCTCCTGGCCGACCTCGGCGGCCGGCCGCTGCTGCAGTGGGCGGTCGACGCCCAGTGCGCGGTGCCCGAGTTGCGCCGGGTCGTCGTCGTGCTCGGCGCTCACGCCGAGGAGATCGGCCGCCGCGTCCGCTTCGGCCGGGCCGAGACGGTGGTGTGCGACGACTGGGCCTCCGGCCAGGCGGCCTCCCTGCGGTGCGGCCTGGCCGCGCTGCCGGACGCGGGCAAGGTGGTGGTGACGCTGGGCGACGCGCCGCTGATCACCTCGGCGGTGATCGCCCGGTTCGCCGGCGAGCCCCCGCGCACCCGCGCCACCTACGGCGGCCGCCCCGGGCATCCGGTCGTGCTCGGCCGCGAGGAGGCGGCGGCGCTCATGTCCCTGACCGGCGACCGCGGCGCCCGCGATCTGCTGCGCGGGGGAGCGGTGATCGAGGTGGGGCACTTATGCTCAGGACGCGACGTCGATACCCCTGACGACCTGGAGGAGATTCGCGATGAAGCTAGAGCAGTCGTTTGAGGTCAACGCCCCCCTGGACCGGGTCTGGGAGGCGCTGGTCGACGTCGAGCGCGTCGCCCCCTGCCTGCCCGGCGCCGAGGTGACCGGCCGCAACGAGGACGGCAGCTACGACGGGAGCTTCAAGGTGAAGATCGGGCCGACCGCGGCCGCCTACACCGGCAAGCTGCACATGGACCAGATCGACGAGGGCTCGCACACCGCGACGATGCATGCCCAGGGCACCGACCGCCGCGGGCAGGGCGGCGCCAAGGCGACGATCGTCTCGTCGGTGTCCGAAGCCGGCTCCGGGACGACCCGGGTCAACGTGGTGACCGATTACCACATCACCGGACGGCTGGCCCGGTTCGGACGCGGCGGGATGATTGAGGAGATCTCCAACCGGCTGCTCGGCGAGTTCGCCAAGTCGCTGCAGCAGATGCTGGCCGGCGGCGACGGCCAGGCGCCCACTTCGCCTGCCGCCGAGTCGGTCACGCCGCCGGCGCCCGAGCCCGCCGCCTCGGCGGGGTCCGCCGGCGAGCCTCCGACGGCGTCCGAATCGGCCGCGGCCGCGGAGCTGGCCGCCGTCGTCCCGGAGGCCGCCCCCGCCGCGCAGCCGGCCGGCGAGCCGGTTTCCGCTCCCGGGGCGCCGTCGGGCACCCCGGACGCGGCCGGCGACGGCTCGCCGTTCCCCGGGGCGACGCCGACCGCCAGCGAGCCGATCCAGGGCCTGTCCCTCGTCGGCTCGGTCGCGTGGTCGCGGCTGAAGAAGAACCCGGCGCCGCTGGTGGCGCTGGTGATCGGCTTCCTGGTCGCGCTCCGGCTCCTGCGCAAGCGCGGCTGACCGCGCCGGGCGCGCTTAGCGCCGGCCGGCCGGCTCGTCCCAGCTGGCGGCCGGCATCACCGCAATCAGCCCGGACGGGTTGATCATCGCGTGCGTCCCGTAATAGTGGGCGCGGATCTCCTCGAAGGAGACCGTCTGGGCGACCCCCGGCCACTGGTAGAGCTCACGCGCATACGGCCACAGGCTCGGATATTCGATCAGCTTGCGCAGTGAGCACTTGAAGTGGATCTGGTAGACGGCGTCGAACCGCAGCAGCGTGGTGAACAGGCGCCAGTCGGTCTCCACGGGCTCCTCGCCAAACAGGAAGCGGCGGTCGGCCAGGCGGGCGTCGAGCTCGTCGAGGGTGGCGAACAGGGTCGCCACCTCGCGCTCGTACACGGGCTGGCGGGTGGCGAATCCGGCCTTGTAGACGGCGTTGTTGACCGTGTCGTAGATGTGGGCGTTGAGGGCGTCGATCTCGGCGTGCAGGCCCGCCGGATACAGGTCGACCGGATGCTCGGCCAGCGGCGCGAACACGGTCGAGAGCATGCGCAGGATGTCGGCCGACTCGTTGTTGACGATCGTGCCGGTCTCCGTGTCCCACAGCACCGGGACGGTCACCCGGGCCGCGTAATCCGGGTCGGTGGCCCGGTAGGCCTCGGCCAGGAAGTCAAACCCGTTGACGGAGTCGGAGTAGCCGTCGCCGGTGAACGCCCAGCCGCGCTCGTCGCGCAGGGGATGGAGGAACGAGACGCCGATCGCGTCCTCCAGGCCCATGAGCCGACGGCCGATCAGCGTGCGGTGCGCCCACGGGCAGGCCCGGGCGGCGTACAGGTGGTAGCGGCCGGCCTGGACCGGGAAGCCGCTGGAGCCGTCGGCGGTGACCCAGTTCCGGAAGGCCGACTCCTGGCGGCGGAACGAGCCGTCGTCGGCCGCCTCGCGCCCCAGGGAGAGTGGATGCGCTTGAGTGCTCATCCATTCAGCGTAGTAGTGTCGCCGCGATGACCGGGCCTGACCAGACGACCCAGGCGGCCCGCTTCCTGGAGCTGCACCGGCCGGGGTCGCCGCTGCTCATCCCGAACCCCTGGGATGCGGGCTCGGCCCGCCTGCTGGCCTGGCTCGGATTTGAGGCGCTGGCGACCACGAGCAGCGGCTTTGCCGCCACGCTGGGGCGGCTCGACGGGTCGGTCACCCGCGACGAGGCGATCGCCCACGCCGCGCAGATCGTGTTGGCCACCGAGCTGCCGGTGTCGGCCGACCTGGAGAACGGCTTCGCCGACGATCCGGCGGAGGTGGCCGAGACAGCACGGCTGGCCGTCGGCGCCGGCCTGGCCGGGTTCTCGATCGAGGACTTCTCCCCGGACGGCGGCACGATCTACGAGACCGGCGCGGCGGCCGAGCGCGTCGCTGCCGCGGTCGAGGTGGCGCACGCGGGCCCGGCGCGGCTCGTGGTCACCGGCCGTGCCGAGAACTACCTGCATGACCGGCCGGACCTCGGCGACACCATCGCCCGTCTGCAGGCCTACCAGGCGGCCGGAGCCGACGTGCTGTACGCGCCCGGCCCCACGCGGGCGGAGGACATCGAGGCGATCGTCTCCTCGGTCGATCGTCCGGTCAACGTGCTGGCACGGGCCGGCTCGCCGCCGGTCGCCGAGCTGGCCCGGTTGGGAGTCAGCCGGATCTCGGTCGGCGGGGCGTTCGCGTTCGCTGCCATCCAGGGGCTGGTCGCCGCGGCCCAGGAGCTGCGCGAGCGGGGCACCTACGGGTTCACCGACGCCTCCGGGGCCGGGGTGCGGGCGGTCCGCCAGGCGTTCGAATCGTCCTGACGTCCGGTCCGATAGCCCCAGCGCGCCGCGGGCTATAGCATTACGGCGTTGCATCCGCAGCGGGAGAGGGCCTGGGCTGGCGGGAGCGTGGGCCAACAAGAGAGAACAACGTGCAGACCAGCCTGAACTGCAGGGGAGAGGCGACGTGAGCAGGTGCCTGCGCTTGCCGGCGTTCCGGCGGTTGCTGACGGCCTACGTGCTCAACGAGCTCGCCTGGTCGGTGGGGACCGTCGCCCTGTCGGTGCTCGTCTACCGGCAGACGAACAGCGCGCTGGGCTCGGCGGCGTTCTTCATCTCCGCCCAGTTCCTCCCGGCGGTCCTGTCCCCGGCACTGGTGGCTCGGCTGGACTTCCACGCCATGGGCCGGGTGCTGCCGGCGCTCTATGCGGTGGAGGCCGTGCTGTTCGGGATCCTGGCCTGGTTCACCCATCACTTCGCGCTCGTCCCAGTGCTGGCGCTGGCCCTGGCCGACGGCGTCGTCGCCGCCGCCGCCCGCGCCCTGGCCGCGGCCGCCCGGACCCAGATCCTCAAGCCCCTGGACCTGCTCCACGACGGCAACGCGGTGGCCAACTTCGGCTTCTCGGGCGCGTTCATGGCCGGCCCGGCGATCGGCGGCCTGGTCGTCGCCGCCGGCGGGACGGTCGCGGCGCTGCTCGTCAACTGCGGCCTGTTTGCCGGGATCGCGCTGCTGTTGACGGTCACCGCCCTGCCGGAGGCCCGGGTGCCGGCGGGATCCGGCCTGCGCCGGCTGCTCGCCGGCGTCGGGCACGTGCGGCGCGACCGGCTGCTCTCTCGGCTGCTGGCGATCCAGGCGGTAGGGCTGGTGTTCTTCTCGGTGTCGATCCCCGTCGAGGTGGTGTACGCGCAGCACGCGCTGCGCGCCGGGCCTGGGGGGTACGGCGCGCTGCTGAGCGCGTGGGGGCTCGGCGCGGTGGCCGGTAGCGCCGCCTTCGCCCGCTGGCGGCGTCGGTCGGCCGCCAGCCTGATCTGCGGCAGCGGGCTGTCGCTGGCGATCGGGTTCGCCATCATGGGCGTGGCCCCCACCCTGGCCGTGGCCCTGGTGGGCGCCGTCGTGGCCGGCATCGGGAACGGCGTGGAATCGGTGGCGGCCAGGACCGCCGTGCAGCAGCAGACGCCCGATCACTGGATGGCCCTCGTCATGAGCCTGAACGAGTCGATCTCGCAGATGGCGCCCGGCCTGGGCATCCTGCTCGGCGGCCTGATCGCCGCCCTGGCCACGTCGCGGGTCGCGTTCGGCGTGGCCGCCGCCGGTTCACTGGCGTTCGCGCTGGCGGTGCCGGTGGCGCTCCGGGGGAGTGCCGCCGCGCGTGACCACGTGCCGGAGTCGCCGGCGCCGGCGACCTCGGACTCCGAGTCCGAGGAGGCCGGTGTTTCCGGGGGCAAATCGCTCGTATAGTGGCCGCTCACGCAAATACGCTCGCATTCGAGGCACGCCTGGCGGCGCCAGGCTATGTCCTCGGAGCCTCGTGTAGCGCTGCTACACGTCGGCTCCTGCGTCCTTGCCTGGCATCCGCCAGTCGCGCCTCTCGGTGCGAACGTACTCACGTGAGCGACCACTAGTGGCCGCTAGTGGCCCGCACGTGAGCGAACACTGAGGGCGTGCGCGCCGCCTGCATCGACATCGGCTCCAACACCACCCGCCTACTCGTCGCCGACCGCGTGGCGGCCGGGCTGGTGGAGGTCCACCAAGACCGGGTGTTCACCCGGCTGGGCCACGGGTTGCGGCCGGGCGGCATCATCACCGAGGCGAAGATCGGCGAGGTGGTGGCGGTCGTGCGACGGCAGGTGGAGGTCGCCCACGGGCTGGGCGTGGGGGAACTGCGAGGCGTGGCCACGGCGGCGGTGCGGACCGCCGCCAACGGGTCGGCGCTGGTCGACGCGGTCGCCCGCGAGATCGGCCTGGAGGTGACCATCCTCTCCGCCGAGGAGGAGGCGCGGCTGGCGTTCCGCGGCGCCACCGTGATGATGGCGGCGGAGCCCGACCGCGAGCTGGGAGTGATCGACGTCGGTGGCGGCTCGTCGGAGATCGTGATCGGCCGGCCGCCGGACCGGATCACGTGGTGGTCGTCGCTGCCGGTCGGATCCGGCGTGTTGACCGAGGACCGCCTCACCTCCGATCCGCCCGCGGCAGCCGAGCTGGCGGCAGCGCGCGGCGACGTGGAGCGGGCCCTGGCCGGCCGCCGGCCGCCTCGGCCGCCCATCGCGGTGGCCGTTGGCGGCAGCGCCACTTCGCTGGCCCGGGTGGCCGGTCCGGTACTCGACGCGGCCGCTCTGGCCCAGACGCTGGACGTGCTCGCCTCCGCGCCCGCCGCAGCGATCGCGACGCGCTTCGCCGTCGATCCGCTGCGGGCTCGGCTCCTGCCCGCCGGCCTGCTCATCCTGGAGGCGAGCGCCCGCCTGCTGGGGACGCCGGTCATAGTCGGCCGGGGTGGCATCCGCGAGGGAGTGCTGCTAGAAGCTCTGTCGTCGTGAGCGCCGACCCCGCCATCCCCCCGCGCGAGGCGATCGCCGACGTCCGGCTCCGCGCTCCCACGCGCGGCAACCGGCGGCTCGAGCGCCTCCTGGAGGCCGCCAACTCCGACGAGCAGCTGAAGGCCTGGTGGCATGTGTCGGCGGTCAATGCCAGCCGGCGGCTCGGGATGAGCGACCACTCCTGGGTCCATATCCAGATCGTGCTCAACATCGGGCTGCGGTTGGCCCGCCTGCTGTTCCGGCGCGGGGTGACGCCGAGCATCGTCACCGACTTCGCCCTGTCCGACCACGACGCCGAGGTCGTCGTCGCCGCCGGCTGCCTCATGCACTGCATCGGCATGTCCATCCACCGCGCCGATCACGAGCGCTACAGCCTGTTTCTGGCCGCCGACAAGCTCGGATCGCTGCTGGCGGACTCCTACGAGGAGCCCGAGCGCTCGATCGTCGTGGCCGAGACGATGCACGCCATCATCGGCCACCGCTCCGATGGGGCGCCGTTCACGGTGGAGGCGGGCATCGTTCGCGTCGCCGACGCCCTGGACATGGCCCGGGGGCGTTCCCGGATCCCGTTCGAGGCCGGCCAGCACAACATCCACTCGCTCTCGGCCTACGCGATCGAGGAGGTCAAGATCTCCCCGGGGCGCGATCGCGCGGTGCGCGTGGAGATCCTGATGTCCAACAGCGCCGGCATCTTCCAGGTCGACGAGCTCCTGGCCGACAAGCTCCGCGGCTCCGGGCTGGAGGAGCACGTCGAGGTGATCGCTCGGATCGAGGCCGAGCACGAGCAGCGTCTGCTCCCAGTGTTTAAGATCTGAGCATGCCCGGGGGGCGGGACAGCCGGTCGGCGGCGGTGGGGCCTGCGGCGTGGATCACGCTGGCGCTGGTGGCGCTCGTCGTCGTGGTGTACGGCGGCTACGGCCACCACTGGTCCTGGACCGGGATCAACGGCCACACGGCCACCCTGTGGGACTGGCTGCACCTGCTGCTCCTGCCGTTCGCCGCCGTCCTGTTGCCGATCTGGCTACGCCACGGCTCCCGGATGGGACCGGCGCTGAAGATCGTCCTGGCGGCGGTGGCCGGGGCGTTCGTCGTGATCGTCGTCGCCGGCTACACGATCCCGTGGGCCTGGACCGGCTTTGAGGGCAACAGCCTGTGGGACTGGCTGAATCTGGCCGCGCTCCCGCTGGCCGTCGTGCTCATCCCCGTGTTCATCGAGCTGCGCGGGCGCTGGGGCCGGAGTCATGCCACGGCCGCGGGCGCGGGGGCGGCGACGTTCCTCGTCCTGGTGATCGCCGGCTACACGATCCCGTGGGCGTGGACGGGGTTCACCGGCAACACGCTGTGGGACTGGCTGCACCTGCTGCTGCTGCCCCTGCTCGTGCCCGTCCTGCTCGTCCCCATCCTCACCCCGCGGGCCATGGCCCACATGGGCATCGTCTCCGACGAGGAGGAGTCCGAGCCGGCCGCTGAGCCCGCGCCGGACGCCGAGCCCGCGCCGGACGCCGAGCACGCGCCGGACGCCGAGCCCGCGCCGGACCCGTCGCACGTCTCTCAGAAGTAGGTCGACTGGCCGCCGCCGCGGGCTACCAGCCCCTGCGGGCGGGCTGCGAGCCGCTCCACCAGCGCTGCGGGCGGGCTGCGAGCCGCTTTACCAGCCGCCGCGCCACTCCGGGCTCGTGGCCCGGGCTCGCTCCGCTTCCTCGCGGGCGTGATGGCGCTTGGTCAGCCACGACTGGAGCAGTGAGAAGACGATGATCACGACCGGGAAGAAGGCGATGGTGGCGAACATGACCATCGTGACCGACTTGTCGTTCGTCTCACCGAACCAGCCCGTCCCGCCGTTGGCCTGGGCCAGTGCCGGGGTGGCGTAGGCGAGCAGCGTGCCGACGAACGTGGTGAGGGCGATCAGGATCCGGGAGCGACGCATCGCGCCATCAAGGGTACCCGATCACCGGGCGGCTGGAGCGCTCCCGAGCGGCTGGGCGGACACGGTCTCGGCGATCGCCGCCAGCAGCGCCGGGTTGTACTCGGCGGCCCGGTCGACCAGTTGGAGATGGTCGAGCCCCACCTCGAACACCCGCGCGCCCACCGCGGCCGCCAGCTCCCGCTGCTTGGCCGGGGCCACCGCCGTGTCCCGGGCGGTCAAGACCATCGCGGTTGGCACCGGGGCGATCCCCGGCAGCCACGGCCGGGAGTCGAAGCGCCCCAGTTCGCGGCCGGCCTCGGCCACGTCACGGGCCTCGTGGCGCATGAGCTCGGACAGCCACCACGCGGTCCGCTCGTCCAGCCGGAGCCCCAGGCGGCGCAGGCCGGCGGCGTAGACCGGGCGGGGCGCGAGCCCCAGCACGAGACCCATCAGCCCCATCCACTGCCACGTCCGGCGCGTCGCCGGGTCCTGGAAGTGCTGGCAGGTCCCGCTCAGAACGAGCCCGCCGACGACGTCGTGGTGGTCACGCGCCATCAGTTGGGCGATCACGCCGCCCATCGAGTACCCCACGATCGTGGCCGGCTCGATGTCCAGCTCCCGCAGGACGGCGGCAGCGTCGGCGGCGCAGTCGGTCAGCCGGAACGGGGCCATGGCCCGCAGGCCGCGGCCATGGCCGCGATGGTCGATGGCCAGGACGCGGTAGCCGGCGTCCACCAGCGCGTCATACGCCCCGACCCAGTTGAGGTCGGCGCTGACCAGCCAGCCGTGCAGGAGCATGATGGGCGGCCCGTCCCCGGGGTGGGTGGGGCCGGAGTCCCTGAGGAAGAACTCGCCGCGGTCGCCGACGAGTACGGTCCGGGCCGGTGGCAGCGGGCGCGGGGGAAGCGGCGGGTAGGTGGGGCGGCGGCGGGTTCTCAGTCGGGGCACGCGCGCGATCCTACCCGAGGGGTGCCCGCCTCCTACCATCAGGGGCATGGCGGTCGTGATCGCATCGGACCTTGGCAAGGACGTCGCCGGCGAGCCGCTCCTGCGGGGCGTCTCGTTCAAGCTGGAGCGGCGCGATCGCATGACCCTGTCCGGGCGCAACGGCGCCGGGAAGACGACGCTCCTGCGGATGCTCGCCGGGGAGGCGTCGATCGACTTCGGCGAGCTGGTGCTGAGCAAGGGCGCCAAGATCGCGCTCCACGACCAGCGGCCGCCGCGGGACCGCGGCCTGTCGCTGCGGGACTACGTCCTGTCCGGCGCCCAGGAGCTGGTGGCGATCGAGGACGAGCTGGCCTCGCTGGAGCGGGCGATGGCCGACGGCGCGCACGACGAGGCCACGCTCGAGCGCTACGCGCGCGCCCAGGCGCGGCTGGAGCACGCCGGCGGCTACGGCTGGCGCGAGCGGGCGCTGTCGACGCTGCACGGCCTCGGCTTCCGCGACGACACCGATCTCGACCGGCCGCTCCAGACGTTCTCCGGCGGCGAGCTGACCCGCGCCTCGCTCGGCCGGGCGCTGGCCGGAGATCCGGACCTGCTGCTCCTCGACGAGCCCACCAACCACCTGGACATCGCCTCGCTGGAATGGCTGGAGGCGCACCTGGTCAGCCTGGACACCGCGATCGTGCTCGTCGCCCATGACCGCTGGTTTCTGGAGTCGGTCGGCACCTCGGTGCTGGAGCTGGAGGCCGGCCGGGGCAAGTTCTTCTCCGGGACCTGGCACGAGTGGCGCCGGGAGCAGGCGGCGCGCGAGCTCGCCCTGGGGCGCGCCATCGAGCGCCAGCAGGCCGAGATCGAGCGGCTGGAGCGCTTCGTCACCCGGTTCCGGGCCGGCACTCGCGCCCGCCAGGCCCAGTCGCGGGTCAAGAAGCTCAACAAGATGGAGCGGATCTCGGCCGATCCGAAGGATGGGGCCGCGCTTCGGTTCGCCTTCAAGCCGCCGGAGCGCAGCGGGCGGGTCATCTTCGAGCTCGAGCACGCCGATCTCTCGGCCGGCGGCAAGCACCTCCTGCGCGACGCCGAGCTGTGGCTGGAGCGGGGCGAGCACGTGTCGCTGGTGGGCGCCAACGGCGCCGGCAAGACGACGCTGATCGAGACGCTGGCCGGGCGGCGCGAGTTGCGGGCAGGCAAGCTGCGCACCGGGCACAACGTCAAGATCGGGTTCCTCTCCCAGCATGCCGAGGAGCTCAACGCCGGCAGCGCGCGGACGGTGGTGGAGGCCGCTCAGCACGCCACCGGCCTGACCCCCGGGAAGGCCCGGGCCCTGCTGGGGCGGTTCCTGTTCTCCGGCGAGGACGCCGAGAAGCCGCTGGACGGCCTGTCCGGGGGCGAGCGCCGCCGGCTGTCGCTGGCCATCCTGGTCCAGTCCGGCTCCAACGTCCTGATCCTCGACGAGCCCACCAACCATCTCGATCTGGAGAGCCGCGAGGCGCTGGAATCTGCGCTGCGCGACTTCCCCGGGTCGCTGCTGCTCGTGTCGCATGACCGGGCCCTGCTCGATGCCATCGGCACCCGCACGATCGCGCTCGAGGACTCCGAGCTGCACAGCTACGTCGGCGGGTGGCCGGAGTACCTGCGGGTCCGGGCCGAGCGGGCCAAGGCCCCGGCTCCGGCCAAGCCGTCCAAGCCGTCCAAGCCGGCCAAGGCGTCCAAGGCGTCCACCCCCGCCGAGGCGCCCGCCGGCAGCGGGGACGCAGCCCCCCGCAAGCGCACGCCGCCGAAGGGCAAGAGCGGCGGCCGGGGCCAGCGGAGCCTGGAGGCCGAGATCGAGGCAGCCGAGGCGGCGCTGCGGGTCGTGGAGGACGAGCTGGCCGACCCGTCGGCGTGGTCGACTCCAGAGGCCACCGCACGCTCGACGGCCCGCCACGACGAGGCCAAGCGCGCCGTCGCCGAGCTGTATGAGCGCTGGGAGGCCGTCGCCGGCTGA
>JBPYFQ010000229.1:0-33256 GCA_051985625.1 Solirubrobacteraceae bacterium | reverse complement strand
TGATCGAATCGGGCCGGCTCGACGTGCAGAGCCGGCTGAACTACCGCGTCACCTACCACGACCCGTGCCATCTCGGCCGCCTCCAGGGCGAGTACGACACGCCGCGGCGGATCATGGAGCTGCTGGGCTGCACGCTGGTCGAGATGCCGCGCAACCGCGACAACTCGTTCTGCTGCGGCGCGGGCGGCGGCCGGATCTGGATCCCGGACAAGCCCGGGCAGGAACGGCCCTCCGAGAACCGGATCCGCGAGGCGGTCGGCCTCCCCGAGGTGGAGCTGTTCGTGGTCTCGTGCCCCAAGGACGTGACCATGTACGAGGACGCCATCAAGACCTCGGGCAGTGCGGAGCAGATCGAGCTGCGCGAGCTCACCGAGCTGATCGAGGAGGCGCTGGTGCAGAGCGCCGCGCTGGTCTCGGCCTGATGTCCGGCGTCCTGATCGGCATCTCGGCCAGCCTGCACGACTTCGGCGACTACGGGGGCGTCGGCATCCAGCGGCCGCTGCTGGCGGCTGGCGGGGTTCCGGTCACGCTGCCCCAGCTGGTCGACGCCATCGACGCGTCCCTGGAGCACGTGGCGGGCGTCGTGCTGGCGCCCGGCCGCGACATCGACCCGGCGCGCTACGGCCAGGAGCCCGACCCGCTGCTGGCGCCGACCGAGCCCCGCCGCGACGAGTTCGAGTTCGCCCTCGTCCCGGCCGCGCTGGAGCGGGGTGTGCCGCTGCTCGGCGTCTGCCGCGGGATGCAGGTGCTCAACGTCGCCCTGGGCGGGACGCTGCACCAGGATGTGCGCCTGTCCGAGCCGATGCGCCGGCACCCGTCGGATCCGGGGTGGCGGTCGTGGAAGGAGGTGGAGAGCGCCTCGCTGGACGGCGGCCAGGTCCCGGGGCACCCACGTCACGAGATCTCGGTGGTCCGGGACAGCATCCTGTACTCGGCCCTCGGGGTGCCGACCGCCTCGGTCAACTCGTTCCATCACCAGGCCGTCGACCGGCTCGGCGACGGGCTGCGCCCCACCGCCACCGCGCCGGACGGCGTGATCGAGGCGATCGAGCTCGACGGTTACCCGGCCCTCGGCCTGCAGTGCGAGCTGCAGGAGGAGTACCGGATCGACGGCCGGTTCGCCGCCGTGTTCGACTGGTTCGTCGCCGCCGCGGGGCGGCGCGCCGCTCAGCTGCGCGGCCGCCGCTTGTCGGTGTCGTAGATGGGAAACGGCGCCACCGTGGCACCCACCGTGCCGTCGCCCAGGGCGACCTCGACGCGCTGGCCGTCCGAGACCAGGGCGCGATCGATCGCCGCCATCCCGATCACCGCCATGTCAAAGCTCGGGCTCTGACACGGGCTGCGGACGATCCCCACCTCGTTCCCGTTCTGGGTGACGGCGGCCCCGTACTCGGGGACGTCGCTGCCGTCGATCCTCAGCGTGGTCAGCAGCCTCGGCGTGCCCTGCTCGGCGATTGCCCGCAGCGCGTCGCGGCCGACGAAATCGCCCGCCTTGTCGACCTTGACCACGTTGTCGAGCCGGACCTCGAACGGGTCGGTGGTATGAGGGAAGTAGTCGACGTCGGGGAACAGCAGCCCCGATTCGATCCGCAGCGTCTCGATCGCCGACAGACCGATCGGCTGGATCCCGTGAGGCTCGCCGGATTTGATCACGGCGTGCCAGAGGGCGGGGGCGTCGTCGACCGAGCAGTAGATCTCAAATCCCAGTTCGCCCGAGTAACCGGTCCGCGACAGCCAGCACGGGACGCCGCCCACCGTGACTCCCTCGTGCAGGAAGCGGAAGTAGCGCAGCGCGTTGACGTCGGCGCCCTGGGTGATCGGCCCCAGCACCTCGCGGGCCTTGGGCCCCTGGACCTGGAGATGGGGCATCTCCGCCGTGCGGTCCTCGACCTGCACGTCGAACCCGCGGTCGGACGCGACCTGCCGGAACCAGTCC
The DNA here is from genome assembly GCA_051985625.1 of Solirubrobacteraceae bacterium. Lineage (GTDB taxonomy): Bacteria > Actinomycetota > Thermoleophilia > Solirubrobacterales > Solirubrobacteraceae > Palsa-465. Next base: position 31,320 of record JBPYFQ010000229.1, on the reverse strand, counting down.
AGGTCCGAGTCGTAGCTGGTGATCGACATGCAGTGGTCGTCGGCCAGCTTGAACACGGTGCCGTCCATGATCATCTTGCCCTGCTCGTCGCAGATGGCGCCATAGCGCACCTGACCGACCTCGAGCGCCGCCATGTTGTTGGTGAACAGGGTGTCAGCCAGCTTCACCGCGTCCGGGCCCCGCAGGATCCACTTGCGCAGCGGCGACTCATCCCACATGTTGCACGCCGTCCGGGTCGCGTTGTGCTCGGCGACCGCGTCGCCGAAGTCTGCCGCCCAGGCCCATCCTTCCCAGTCGGTCCACGTCGCTCCCGCCTCTCGCTGAACGCCGTCGAACGCAGTGGTGTGGAGGCCTTGAGTCGACATCTGCTCACCCCTCAATGTGACGAATTTGTACAAACGGTTCGGGCGCAGTTATATCGCACCCGCCCCTGCCCGTGCCGGCACCGACACGTAAGCTGCCTCGAATGCCAGCGTGTCCGCGGGAGTGACCACTAGTGGGCGTTGCACTGGGGCTGGGCGCCGCGCTCACCTGGGGCCTGGCGGACTATTTCGCGGCCCGGGCGTCACGCGGGATCGGCGCGCTGCGCGTGGTGCTCGGCTTCCACCTGTTCGCCCTCATCCCGCTCACCGTGCTGGTGCTGGCCACCGGCGGGCTGGCCAAGGTCACCGGCCACGAGGTCGTGTTCTACGTCGGGGTGGGGGTGGTGGGGTGGGCGTCCTACCTGGCGTTCTACGGCGCGCTGGCAATCGGGCCGATCTCGGTGCTCAGCCCGGTCGTGTCGGGGTACGCGGCGGTGACCGTGCTGCTCGCCGTCGTGTTCGCCGGCAACTCGCTGTCGGCGGTGGAGGGCGTGGCGGTCGGGATCACGATCGCCGGGGCGATGCTGGCCTCGGCCGACGTCCGCGCCATCCGGCACACCAAGCTCCAGCGGCGCTCGGGGCTGGGATTCCTGCTCGCCCTGTGCGCGATGGCCCTGCTCGGCACGTTCGTATTCGGCATCTCCTACTACCGGGCCGGCCTGGGCTGGCTGGCGCCCATCTTCCTGGGACGCGCGTTCGCCACCGTGTTCGTGCTCGGCCACGTGCTGGCTGAGCGCGGGGACCGGCCGGTCGCCGGGCGCCGGCGCCGCTCCATGCCACCACGGCTGGAGCCCGAGGCGATCGAGGCGCCCGAGACCGATGCCATCGCCGCCGGCGGCGGTCCGCTCGCCGCGGGCGCGGTGGCCGCCCCCGAGGGCGCGGAGGCGCCGCTGGGCCGGCGCGCGCTGCTGGCGGTGTTTGCCCTGTTGGCGCTGCTGGACACCGGCGGCTACGTGTGCTTCAACCTCGGAGTCGGCCACGCGCCGGCGGCCATCGTCGCCGGCGCGGCGGCCCCGTATGCGGTGGTACCGATTGTTATGGGCGTCTCGCTCTTTCACGAAAGGCCGTCCCGGCCGCAATGGATCGGCGTGGCCTGCGTGATCGCCGGGGTGGTCGTGCTCGGCGCGGCGAGCTGAGCGACAGCGGCCGGCCCGGCTCCCTATTCCTCGGGCGTGGGGACCCGGACGCCCCGGACCCGGTTGCCGCCACCCTCCGGCCACGGCAGGTCCCGGTGCAGCTGGAAGATGCCGTCGAGCTCGGCCAGGACGTCCTCGGCGGCGGGAACCGTCTTGCCGGCGGTTCGGTCGACGTGCAGGAGCATGTGCTCGCCGGTGGCGATGACCGAGTGGTCGTCGGCCCGCATGAGCTCATGGAACAGGTGCAGCCGCTTGGGGTCATGGCCGAGCAGCCGGGTGGCGACGACGAGCCGGTCGCCGGCGTGCGCCTCGCCAAGATGGCGGATGTGGGTCTCGACGGTGTAGTACGAGCGTCCCGTGTCGATGTACGGGCCGATAATGCCGATCCGGCGTAGGAACGCGTCGGTGGCGTCCGCGAGGACCTGGAGGTAGCGACCCTCCGTCATGTGGCCGTTGTAGTCGATCCAATCCGGCTCGACGTGCACCTGATGGAGTCGCAGACGGCCATCGTCCAGCGGCGGCTCGACGTTCTCGGCCCCGGCGCGCTCGTACAGGTCGCGCTCGGTGGCAGCCAGCACCTCTCCGGCCGCGAAGCCGGTCCCCGCCAGCCCGCGGAGCACGGCGATGAGGCAGTCGTCGCGGAGTTCCTCGAGTTCGGCCACCGACAGTCCGCCTGCCTGGGCGTCGGACTGCTCCACCAGCTTGTCGAGGAGGCCCTCGTCCAGATCCGGCACGTCGGTCAGCCTCGTCCATGGCAGCTGCAACGCCGGCCCGAACTGCGCCATGAAATGGCGCATGCCCGCGGCTCCGCCGGCGAGCCGATAGGTGAGGAACGTTCCCATCGCTGCCCAGCGCAGGCCGGCCCCGAAGCGGATCGCGTCGTCGACCTCCTCCACCGTGGCCACGTCGTCGGCGACCAGCCACAGCGCCTCGCGCCACAGCGCCTCCAGCAGCCGGTCGGCGATGAACCCGTCGATCTCCTTGCGGACGATGAGCGGGCGCATCCCCAATCGGCGGTACACATCGGCGGCGTGCTCGATCGTCTCTGGCGCGGTCCGGTCGGAGCCGCAGACTTCGACCAACGGGAGCAGGTACACCGGGTTGAACGGGTGTCCGACGACGAAGCGCTCCGGGTGGGCGAGCCCGCGCGCCAGCCGGGATGGCAGCAGCCCTGACGTGGAGGTGGCGATGATCGCCTCGGGCGGCGCCGCCCGGCTGGCATGACCAAGGAGATCGACCTTGAGGTCCTCCCGTTCCGGCGCCGACTCCTGGACGAGATCGACGCCCTGGACGGCGGCCTCGACGGTATCGACGAACTCGAGCCGCCCTTCCGTCGGCAGCGGCGCCAGCGTGAGGCGACGCCAAGCGCGGCGGGCGCGCTCCAGGGTCTGCTCGACGGCCACGGCGGCGCCCGGGGATGGGTCGTACAGGCGGACGTCGATGCCGGACAGCAGAAACCGGGCCGCCCATCCGCCGCCGATCACCCCGGCGCCGAGCAGCCCGACGGTGCGCGGCTCAGCCACGGCCGTTGAGACCCAGCCTGTCTCGGACCTCGTCCGGTCCGAGCACGCGGACATTCATGGCGCGCAGGATGGAGGCGGCGCGTTCCACCAGCTGGCCGTTGGTGGCCTTCTCGCCCGGGCCGAGGTACAGGTTGTCCTCCAGCCCCACCCGGACGTTGCCGCCCGCCAGCACGGCCATCGCCACGTACGGGAGCTGCATGCGGCCGATCGCGAACGCCGAGAACACGGCGCCGTCGGGCAGCAGGTCGACCAGGTTGAGCAGCGTGGCGGGGTCATCCGGCGCGCCGTACCGGATCCCCATGCACAGCTGGATGAGCGCCGGGTCGTCGATCAGCCCCTCGGCGATCAGGTCCTTGACCATCACCATCTGCCCGGTGTCGAACACCTCCAGCTCGGGGCGGACGCCGAGCTCCTGGATCTCGCGGGCCATCGCCCGGAGCATGTCCGGGGTGTTGGTCATCACGTAGTCGCCGCCGGCGGCGAAGTTCATCGTGCCGCAGTCCAGCGTGCAGATCTCCGGCCGCAGCTCGCGGACGTGGGCCAGCCGCTCGTGCGCGCTCACCATGTCGGTCCCGGCGTCGTCGAGGGGGAGTGGGGCCTGCGGGCCGCCGAGCACGAGGTCGCCGCCCATCCCGCTGGTCAGGTTGATCACGGCGTCGACGTCGGCGGCGCGGATCCGGTCGACGGCCCCGCGGTATAGCTCCACGTCCCGGGATCCCTGTCCGGTGGCCGGGTCCCGCACGTGGATGTGGACGACGGCGGCGCCCGCCCGGGCCGCCTCCAGCGCGCTGTCGGCGATCTGCTCCGGGGTGACCGGGACGTGGTCGCTGCGCGCAGTCGTGTCCCCGGCGCCGGTGACGGCGCAGGTGATGAACGCCTCGGTGTTCACCGCTGGAGGGCGGCTTCGACCGTCGGCGTGTTGGCCAGAAGCTTGCGGGTGTAGTCGGCCTTCGGCGATGTGAACACGTCGATGGTCGCTCCGTCCTCCACGATCTTGCCCTCGGTCATCACGATCACGCGGTCGGCGATGGTCCGGATGAGGGCCAGGTTGTGGGTGATGAACAGCATGCTCAGGCCGGTCTCGACGCGCAGCTCCCGGAGCAGTTCGACGATTGCGGCCTGGACGGACACGTCGAGCGCCGAGGTGATCTCGTCGCAGACGAGCAGCGACGGCTCGGCGGCCAGGGCCCGGGCGATCGCCACCCGCTGGCGCTCGCCGCCGGACAGCTGATCCGGGTAGCGGTTGGCGGCGGCCGTCGACAAGGCCACCCGATCCAGGCATTCGGCCACCCGGCGGCCGGAGTCCCGGCGGTTGCCCGGGAAGAACAGCTGGAGCTGGCGGGCGATCGTCTGTCCCACCGTCCGCCGCGGGTTGAGCGACGCATATGGGTTCTGGAACACGTACTGGATCTGCTTGCGGGCGTCGGCCGTGCGCTTGCGGGCGCTCTCCGGCAGCGGGCGGTCGTTGAGCTTGATCTCTCCCGTCCATTGGGAGTGCAGCCCGCCGATGCAGCGGGCGATGGTCGTCTTGCCCGAGCCACTTTCGCCGACGAGCGCCACGCACTCGTTGCGGCGGACGGTCAGATCGATGTCGTGCAGGACGTGGTTCTGGCCGTAGGTGGCGTTGACGTTGTCGACGCTGAGGACCGTCTCACCCGCCTTGGCCGCGGCCGCCAGCTCGCCGGTGGTGGGCAGCTCGGTCAGCGCTTCCTCTGCGTGGTAGCAGTAGACAACATGGCCGCCGAGCCCAGTGGCCGGCGGGAACTCCTCGCGGCATTTGTCGGTGGCCAGGTCGCACCGGGGATGGAAGAAGCAGCCGGTTGGCCGGCTTCCCGGCAGCGGCGCCCGGCCGCCGATGCCGACCACGGCGCGCTTGCCCTCCAGGTCCGGCACGGCGCGCAGCAGCTTGCGGGTGTAGGGATGGCGGGGCGCGGAGAAGATGGCGTCGCGGGGCCCGCGCTCGATGATCCGTCCGGCGTACATGACCGCCACGTGGTCGGCCAGCTCGGCCACCACCGCCAGGTCATGGCTGACGTAGACGGCGGCGACGTTGTGGGAGTGACACAGGTCGCGCACGGTCGCCAGCACGCGCGCCTGGGTCGTCACGTCCAGCCCGGTGGTCGGCTCGTCGCACACGATCACGTGGGGCCGGCAGGCGAACGCCATGGCGATCGCCACCCGCTGCTGCTGGCCGCCGGAGAGCTGATGGGGGTAGCGGCGCTGGAACTCCTCGTCGTTGGGGAGGGCCACCTCCTCCAGCGTCTCCCGGATGCGCGCCTGGCGCTGCTCGTCGCTGCTGTCGGGGGTGTGGACGTCGAGCATCTCCGACAGCTGACGGCCGATCCGCAGCGCCGGGTTGAGCGCTGTACCGGGATCCTGGGGGATGTAGGAGACGGTGCCCCCGCGCAGCTTGCGCAGCTCGCTGGCGCCCATCTTGTCCAGCTCCCGACCGTCGATGAGGATCTCACCCCCGGCCACCCGGCCGCCGGGCCGGGTGTACCCCATCAGGGCCATGCCGACCGTCGTCTTGCCCGAGCCACTCTCGCCGACGAGGCCGAGCACCTCGCCGGCCCGGACATCGAGCACGATCTGGTCGACGATGTCCGAGCCGCTGGAGACCAGATCGATCTTGAGCTGGCGGACGGTGACCGCGGTGGTGGTGGGTGGTTCGGCGACGGTCATCTCACTCTCCTCGGTCCAGGCCGATGGCCGCCCGTGCGAAGCCGTCGGTCAGCAGGTTGGTTCCGATCGTCAGCAGGGCGATCGCCAGCACCGGGAGCAGCACCCCCCACGGCTGGACGGTCACGGCCAGCCGGTTCTCGTAGATCATCAGGCCCCAGTCGGCGTGCGGCGGCTGGATCCCTTCGCCGATGAAGCTCAGCGCGGCGATCACTCCGATGGAGTACGTCAGCCGTAGGCCCAACTCCACCATCAGCGGGCTGGTGACGTTGGGCAACAGCTCGCCGAAGATGATCCGCCGACGCGGCTCCCCGACGGCCTCGGCGGACTTGATGAAGTCCCGTTCGACGATCTGCAGGCCGGCGCCCCGGATGACCCGGGCCACGCGCGGCGCGGTGGAGATCCCGACGACCAGGATGATCAGCGGCACGCTCGGGCCGAACGCCGCCACCAGCAGCAGCGCCAGCACGATCTGCGGGAAGGCCATGAACACGTCGGAGATGCGCATGAGCACTTCGTCCACCCAGCCGCTGAAGTAGGCCGCGGCCAGGCCGATGGTCAGGCCGAGGCCGACGCCGATGATCGTCGACGCCACCGACATGCCCAGGACCGAGCGCCCGCCGTACAGGAAGCGGCTCCAGACGTCGCGACCGAGCGAGTCGGCGCCGAACAGCAGACCGTTCTGACCGGCCGGGCTGTTCGGAGCCGACACGAACACCGTCGGCGAATGGGGGGCGATCAGCGGTCCAAAGATGGCGATGAACACCATCAGGAGAAAGATGGCCAGGCCGATGCGTGACCGCCACTGGCGCATGGTGGCGCCCAGCAGCACGCGCCACTGGCGCTGGCGCATTTCCGGAGGTGCGGCGGTGGCGAGTGCCTCGCCGCTGACGGCTGAGGTACTCATCGTGCCGCCGTCCTCAGTCGCGGTGTCACGAGCACGGTCATCACGTCAGCTCCCAGGTTCACCAGCACATAGACGGCGGCGATGATCAAAGTCAGCGCCTGCACCACCGGGACGTCCCGATTGCCCACCGCGTCCACCAGCGCGGTGCCGACGCCCGGGTAGGAGAACACGAACTCCACGACCACGATCCCGCCCGCCATATACGCCAACTGCAGAGCCGACACCTGGAGGGCCGGGACGATCGCGTTGGGCACGGCGTGGCGCCAGATGACCGTCCGGTTCGGCAGGCCCTTCAGCCGGGCCATCGTCACGTACTCGGATTCCAGCACCTCCACCATCGACGCCCGCATGATCCGGCTGATGTACGGCGTCACCGCGATGATCAATGTCGCCGCCGGGAGGATGACCACCTTGGGCACGTTCCAGGCGTGTTCACCCGGGGGGATGATCGACACCGCCGGCAGCACGTGTGACACGTTGGTGGCGAACAGCAACACCAGCGCGATGCCGATCACGAACTCGGGCAGTGCGGCCAGCGACAGGGTGGTGAGCGACAAGGCGTGGTCGGTCGGCTTGTCGCGCCGCACGGCCATGAGGACCCCGAGGGCGATCGATAGCGGCACGGCGATGATCGCCGAGACCAGCACCAGGAATGCGGAGTTGGCCAGACGCCCCCCGATGTAGTGCGTGACCGCCTGCTGGGTCGCCGCCGAGATCCCCAGGTTGCCGTGCAGGATGTTCCCCAGCCAGTGCGTGTACTGGGCGACCGCCGACTCGTTGAGGTGCAACTGCCGGGTCAGCGCCGCCAGCCGCGCGGGCGTGGCGTTGCGGCCGAGGATCGCCTGCGCGGCGTTCCCCGGCAGTGCCTGGGTGGCGGCGAACACCACCACCGACACCAGGAACAGCGTCAGGAGCCCCAGCAGGAGCCGTTTGATGATGAATCTGGCCATATGCCGGCCTCCCGTCCGTTTCGGTGTGCTCAGGCGTGGTAGCCGACGTTCTTGAACCAGTACTGGCCGAGCGGGAACCCGGACTTGGCCTCCACGAAGCCGGTCAGCTTGGTGCTGTAGGCATCGATCTGGTTGGAGAAATACGGGATGATGTACCCGCCCTGGTTGTACTCCAGTGTCTGGGCCTCCAGGAGGATCTGCTTGCGCTTGGTCGCGTCCAGTTCCGCCCGGGCCTGATTGATGAGGTTGTTGAACTGGGGGTTGCCGGCCGCCCCCTTCGTGGCCCAGTGGGTCTCGTTGAACGGCGAGGTCGGCAGGCTGCCCTGCGCCACCTGCGGGAGGTACATGCGGGTGGCCCAGAAGTCCTGGGCGAACGTCCACTTCAGGTAGTTGGGCCCATAGAACGTCCCGCTGTCGACCTTCTGGAGCTTGACGTTGACCCCGGCCGCGCTGGCCTGCTGGACGAACACCTGGGCCGCCTGGACGATGCCCTGGAACACGTCAGCGGTGGTGAGGGTGACGGTCAGGTTCTCGTGGCCGGCCTGCTTGAGCAGCGACTTGGCCTGCGCGATGTCCTGGTGGCGTTGGGGCAGCGACGCGGCGTAGGCCGGGTCGTACGGCGCGTACATGTCGTTGGCGATCCGCCCCTGGCCGGACAGGACCTGTTCCACCATCTGCGGGCGGTTGACCATCAGCCGGAACGCCTGCCGCACCCGGTTGTCGGAGAACGGCGGCTGGTCGACGCGCATCGTGAACGGCTGCCACTCGCCGGTCTGCGAGACGAGCACCTTGAGCCCGGACGTCCCCTGGACCTGGGCGATCTGGCCGGCGGGCAGGTTGTCGATCGCCTGCACCTGGCCGCCGAGCAGGGCGTTGGTCCGCGCGGTCTGGTCGGGGAAGTCGATGATCGTCAGCGAGTCGAGGTACGGCTTGCCGCTCTGCCAGTAGTGGGGGTTCTTCTTGAACACGCTCTGCTGGCCGGGCGTGAAGCTCTCGTACATGAATGCGCCCGTGCCGACCGGCTTGGCCGGGTTGTAGCCGACCGGGACGATCCCGTTGAAGTACTGGCCGATGTCGTCCGGGAACGACGAGTTGGCGATGTGCAGCGGAATGAGGACCTGGTTGTTGGACAGCTTCTTCATGCCCTTGGTGTTGACGTAGCCAATCGAGGTGGCGCCGACCTTGGGGCTCTTCGGGTCGATGATCCGGTTGATGGAGAACATGACGTCCTCGGGAGTCACCGTCTTGCCATTGTGGAACTCGACTCCGGAGCGCAGCGTGACCACCCAGGCATCCGCTTTCCCGTGCTGGGGCTCCATCGACTCGGCCAGCATCATCTGCAGCGGCCCGAAGTCCGGCGGCCGGACCGCCAGCGGCTCGTACAGGTTCCAGACGCGCATGATGTCCGGGTCGACCGTCGGCAGGTGGGCGTCGATCGTGTCCTTGGCGCCGCCGCCGGTGGCGCCGACGGAGATGGCGCCGCCCGCCTTCGGCGTGCCGGTGCTGGCTCCCTGGCCGGCGGGCGCCGTGGTGGCGGCGTTGTTGTTGTTGCTGCTGCCGCCGCAGGCGGCGAGCAGCGCGCCGGCGCTGAGCATCGCTCCGCCGGTCATGGCGCCGCGCATCACCTGACGGCGGGTCAGCCCGCCGTCGGCCTCGTCATGCGTCGTGTCGTAATCAGTCACCCCAGACTCCCCTCGTTGTGTTCATCGTGGTTGGACAAGGCTCTCGGTACTGGCCAGCCGGTCGGCGTAGCGCCCAGCCTCCTGGACGATCAAGTCGACTGACAACTTCAGGTGGGCACGGACGACATCCCCGGCGGCCGGCGCGCGCGTCTCGATCGCTTCGAGCAGTTGCTGGTGATCGGCGACGTAATCCGACAACGAATAGACCGGATGCCAGTTGAGGAGCATCTGCGATTCGGCGGCGAGCGGCTCGTGCGCCCGGCTGAGGCGCGGGCTCCCCGCGAGCCGCACCATGGCCCGGTGAAAATCGATGTCGGCGGCAATCAGCTCCTGTGACGGCGACTCGCGGTCGCTCTCGGATGAGAACCCCCGGATGAGCTTCTGTGCGCTGCGCAGGGGGGAGAGGTCGACGTCGTCGCGTTCCAGCAGGGTGCCCACCGCGGCGACCTCGATCGCCGTCCGCACGCGATACACGTCGATGACGTCCTCGATCGAGATCGGGCGCACCCGGGCGCCGCGGTTGATCTCGGTGACGACGAGGCCCTCCTGCACCAGGTGGCGGAGCGCCTCGCGAATCGCGCTGCGACCGGTGCCGAAGGCCTGGGCAAGCGTGGCCTCAGGTAGCTGCTCCTCCGGCTTGATGCGACCCGCCAGGATCGCGGCCCGGAGCTCATGCAGCACCTGGTCAGTGGTCGAGCGACGCTTGACCGTGCCGAGTCCCCAAGGTGACCTTTCCTCCAACTTGTCGACAACCTACTCCCGTCTGTCGGCGGTGTCAACCACCCCTGCCAGCACCAGGGCTCGCTCCGGCTCGTCGGTGATGACCGCGGCCACGCGCCAGTCGTCGAGCACAGTGCGCAGCGCGCGGTGGTCGTTGACCGTCCACACCCAGACGTCCAGGCCGTGCCCGGCGGCCCACGAGAGCATGGACGTCCGGGTCAGGCTGACATGGGGTGCGATGAAGGTCGCGCCGGCCGCGTGGAGGCGCCGCTCCAGGTCCTTGTGGCGCCGCGGTGCCAGAAGCAGGCCGGTGTTCGCTTCCGGGGTGTGGTGCTTGGCCTGGGCGAGCACCTGAGCGCGGAAGGAGGTGACCACGTACTGGTCGGGGCGAAGGTGGCGCCCGACGACGTCCATCACATCCGTCACGTAGCCGTCCTCCTTGAGCTCGATGTCGACGAGGATCCGCCCGGCGGCCCGTTTGAGCGCGTCCTCCAGCAGGGGCGCCTGACCGGCCTCCATCCGTGACTGGAGCTTGTGGTGCTCCTGGCGGTTCACCGTGCGCAGCCGGACTCTGGCGTCGTGGACGAGCACGATCTGTCCGTCGGCGGTCCGCCGCACGTCGATCTCGATGGCATCGGAGCCGATGGCGATCGCGTCCTCGAGCGCGTCGAGGGAGTTCTGGGGCGCCAGGCCCCAGGCGCCACGGTGGGCGACGACCAGAGGAGCGGTGTGGGCACCGCCGGACAGGGTGACCGCGCTCGCACCTGGGCGCATCTGGCTGCAGCCTAGCGACCGGCGCGGCTGTCGCTGGGGAAATCCCTATTCTGCTCGACCCGTGGCGCCCACCTCGTTCCTCGTGCTCATGGCCGACCAACTGGCCGCGTCGTGGCTGCCCATGTACGGCCACCGCGCCGTCCAGGTCCCGGCGCTGTCCGGGCTGGCCGCGTCCGGGACGGTGTTCGACAGCCCGTACACGCCGTTTCCGCTGTGCGCGCCGGCCCGCGCGTCGATGCTCACCGGCCGCTTCGCCTCGTCGGTCGGCGTGTATGACAACGCCGCGGAGCTCCGCGCCGGGGCGCCGACCGTCGTCCACGCCCTGCGCGCCGCGGGCTACCACACCGCCGTGGCCGGCAAGATGCACTTCGTGGGACCGGATCAGCTCCACGGCTTCGAGGAGCGGCTGACCACCGATATCTACCCCGCCGACGTCGACTGGACGCCGGACTGGAGTCGTTCGCTGGACGACCCGTTTCCCTGGTACCACACCATGGAGAGCGTCCTGACGCCCGGAATCTGCAACGCCGCCATGCAGACCGACTACGACGAGGAGGTGGCATTCCAAGCGGTCCGGAAGCTGTACGAGATCGCTCGGCACCGGGACGGTCAGCCGTTCTTCCTCTTCGTCTCGTTCACCAACCCCCATGACCCGTGGGAGATCCCAGGGCGCTTCTGGGACCTCTACCGGCGTGACGAGATCGATCTTCCGGCGGTGCCGTCGCTGCCGCTTGATCAGGCCGACCCCCACAGCCGGCGGCTGCGGGCGATGTGTCAGGTCGACGAGGCCGGGCTGACCGACGAGCAGATCCGGCGGGCGCGCCACGGCTATTACGCGGCCGTCTCGTACATGGACGAGCGGGTGGGGGACGTGCTGCGTGCCCTGCGCGATTCCGGGCTGGACGACAGCACCGCGGTCCTGTTCTGCGCCGACCACGGCGAGATGCTCGGTGAGCGGGGCCTCTGGTACAAGATGTCCTTCCTCGAGCACTCGGCGCGGGTGCCGTTCATCGTCCGCCGGCCGGGCGGGGCCGGAGCGCGGGTGTCGTCGCCGGTCTCGCTGCTCGATTTCGCGCCCACCGTGCTGGAACTGGCCGGCCTTCCGGCCGACGCGGTGGCCGGGACCGGCGACGGGGTCAGCCTGGCGCCGGCGCTCGACGGCGCGCCGGTCGACCACCCGGTGATCTCCGAGTACCACGCCGAGGGGGTCCGGGCGCCGTCGGCCATGATCCGCTCCGGACCCCACAAGCTGATCGCCTCGCTGGAGGACCCGGACCTCCTCTATGACCTCGACGCCGACCCGTCGGAGCTGGACGACCTGAGCGGTTCGGCCGACCACGCCGCCGTCCGGAGCGCGCTGCGCGCCGAGCTTGATCGCCGCCTCGACCTTCCGGACATCGACCGCCGCGTCCGCGTCAGCCAGCGGGAGCGCCAGCTCATCTCCCGCGCGCTGCGCCACGGCCGCCCGCCCGCCTGGGACCACCAGCCCGAGGTCGACGCCGCCCGCCAGTACATCCGCAACCGCGAGGACCTGTACGAGCTGCAGCGCCAGGCCCGGCTGGACAGCGGCGTTCCTGAGTAGCGCGCGTGCCACGGCGCAGTGTTAGCCTGCCGCGCATCGGCTGGCGTGCGGAGAGGTGGGGATGGTGGTGGCGCTTGCGGCTGACACTAGTCGTCGTGGGGGTCGGCGTGCTGGCCGCGCCAGCGGTCGCGGCGGCCACCCCGACGATCCAGATCACGTCGCCAGCTAATGGTCAGTACTACGCGGTTGGGCAGTCGGTGACCACGGACTTCGCGTGCACGGATGTCGGCGGCCTTACCATCAACTCGTGCCTAGATCAGAACAGCAAACCGAGCGGGAGTCTGGTCAACACATCCACGCCGGGTACCTCGACGCTCACTGTCACCGGCATCAGCTCGGATCTGTCGACCGCTACGGCGCAGAGCACCTACACCGTGGCGGGCGCGCCGACCGCCTCGATCACGTCCCCCAAGGATCAGGAAACGTTTGCAGTCGGCCAGTTGGTGCCGACCAGATTCACCTGTAGCGACGGGGCATTCGGCCCTGGGATCCGGTCGTGTGTCGATTCCAACGGCGCCTCGCCGAGTGCCGGCTCGTTGGCCACCGAGAGCCCGGGGCCGCGCACGTACTCGGTCACGGCAACGAGCCAGGATGGTCAGACGAGCACGACCGCGATTCACTACACGGTAGTGGTGGCGGGGGCCCCGACGGTCGCGATCACGTCACCGATCAACGGCGAGTCCTACTACTGGGCGTCGGTCCCGGCCGACGCGTTCACGTGCGCGCCCGGAGCCCACGGATCGCTGGCCTCATGCATCGCGTCCGTGGACGGGAAGGCGCTGGGCTCTGCCGGCGGGACCCCGCTTCCCCAAGCACTCGGCACCCACGCGTTCACGGTGATGGCGACCGACACCGATGGTCGGGCCACGACGCAGACCGTCACCTACACATCGACGCTGGCACAACTGCCGGTCGTCGCGGTCTCCTCGCCGGTGTTCGATGCCAGTTACAAGGTGGGACAGGTCGTCCGGGCCAGCTACACATGCTCGCCGGCCCAGGGCGGTGCCGCGGTGCGGTCCTGCGTGGGGAGCGTCGCCAACGGCCGGGCGATCAACACCCGGTCGCCGGGCGCCCACACGTTCACCGTTACCGCGACCGACGCCCTGGGGCAGTCAAACGGCGTGCAGCTGGCCTACCGGGTTATCCCGACCACGAACCGGTTCCTGATCAAGCGGCTGTCCGTCAGTCGCACAGGGGTGGCCACGCTTACCCTGAAGCTCCCGGGCCCGGGACGGGTGGCGGCAGCGGCCACGGCCTGGCAGCGCGCCCGCCGGCTGGCCTACGGCCGGTCGACGCGGAAGGCGCTGAGGGCGGGACGGCTGCGGGTCTCCGTGCGGCCGAACCGCGCCGGGCGGGCACTGCTCAGCGCGCCCGGTGACGGCAAGCGCCTGGCGCTCACCGTCACCTACACGCCGACTGGCGGCAAGCCGTACCGGCGGCGGACCCGGCGGGTCCGCCTCCCGTCGTCCGCTTCCGCAGTCAGCCTCCGTAGCCCGCCTCCCGCAGTCAGCCTCCGCAGTCCGCCTCCCGCCGTCAGCCGCCCGTAGCGCTACGAGATCATCCCGCCCCACTGGCCGCCGGTGATCCCCAGCACCTGGCCGGTGATGTAGTTCGCCCACGGCGTGCACAGCAGGAACACGCCGCCGGCGGCCTCCGACGGCTGGCCGGGGCGGCCCAGCGGGATCAGGTTGGCCGCCAGTTGGCGCATCTGGCCGGGGATGCCGAGCTGGATCGTCTGCCCGTCGATCTCCATCGTGTTGGAGTCGTCCTTCTCCGCCGTCAGCCGCGTCTCGATGTAGCCGAACGCCACCGCGTTGACGTTGATCTTGAACTGGCCCCACTCCTTGGCCAGCGTCTTGGTGAGGCCGACGACGCCGGACTTGCCCGACGAGTAGTTGGCCTGCCCGGCGTTGCCCATCGTGCCGGAGATCGACGAGACGTTGACGATCTTGCGGAAGTACTCGACGCCCTGCTCGCGCTCCTGCTTGGCGGGCTCGCGCATGTGGGGGGCGACGGCGCGGCACATGCGGAACGGGACGATGTTGTGGATGTCGATCATCCGCTGGAACTCGTCGTCGCTCATCTTGTGGATCGGCCGGTCGATCGTGTAGCCGGCGTTGTTGATCAGGATGTCGACCTTGCCCCACTGGTCGATCACCGCCTCGACCAGCTTGTCGCACACGCCGGGCTTGGTCAGGTCGCCGCCGAACACCAGCGTCTCGCCTTCGATCTCCGAGCCGGTCTGCTCGGCCACGTCGGCGTCGAGATCGTTGATGAGGACCTTCGCCCCCTCCGCGGCGAGCAGCTCCGCGGTGGCCCGGCCGATGCCGCGGGCCGACCCGGTGACGATTGCGACCTTGTCCTCCAGGATTGCCATCTGTGCTGCCTTTCAGTCGTGATCTTGTGAGTGGGGCATCTTGCCAGCGCCCGCGCCGCGGCGGCGAGCCAGGTAGCGGCGAGCCGGTCACCCGGCGAGCCAGCCACCGGGACCGTCGTTGTAGCTGCGAGCCAGGTAGCCTGCCCACCATATGAACGCGCCAGACTGGCTGGCGGCCTTCGCCGAGAAGCTCGGCACCCCGCCCCCAACGAAGGACGAGCTCAAAACCGTCCTCGACCTCGCCGCCGAGGCGGCCCACTCGTCCGAGCGCATCGCCGCCCCGGTCGCGTGCTGGCTGGCCGCCCGGGCCGGCGTCGATCTCGACCGCGCCATCAAGCTGGCCCAGGAGGTCCATGTCGACGAGTGAACGCCCGCACGACGTCGTTCTGTTCGGCGCGACGGGCTTCACCGGGGGCCTCACCGCCGAGTACCTGGCCGCGAACGCCGGGACGACCCGCTGGGCGCTGGCCGGGCGCAACCCCTCCAAGCTGGAGGCCGTCCGGGACCGGCTGGGCGCCGAGGTGGACGTCCTGACCGCCGATGTGACCGACGCCGAATCGGTCCGGCGCGTCGCCGAGTCGGCGAAGGTCGTGATCAGCACGGTCGGCCCCTACATCAATTACGGCGAGCCGATGGTGGCCGCTTGCGCCGCCGCCGGGACCGACTACGTCGACCTCACCGGCGAGCCGGAGTTCGTCGACCTCATGTGGCTGCGCTACCACGAGGAGGCGCAGCGGACCGGCGCGCGGCTGGTCCACTCATGCGGCTTTGACTCGATTCCCTACGACCTGGGCGCGCTCTACACGGTGACGCAGTTGCCCGAGAACGCGCCGATCAAGCTGGACGGCTTCGTGCGGGTCGGGGGCACGTTCTCGGGCGGCACGTACCACTCCGCGGTGCACGGCATGAGCCGGATGCGCCAGACGATTCGGGTCGCCGGCGAGCGTCGCGACCAGGAGATCCGACCGGTGGGCCGGCGGGTGCGCGGCGAGCGGAGCCTTCCGCACCACCACGAGACCGCCGGCGGGTGGGTCCTGCCGCTGCCCACCATCGACCCGCAGACGGTGCTGCGCTCCGCCCGGGCGCTTGACCGGTACGGCCCCGACTTCACCTACGGCCACTACCTGGTCGTCAAGCAGCTTCCGATGCTCGCCGGGCTGGTGGCCGGGGCGGGAGCGCTGATCGCCCTGGCCCAGCTGCCGCCGACCCGGGATCTGCTGCTCAAGCTCAAGGACCCGGGGGAGGGGCCCACCCCGGAGCAGCGGGCCAAGGCGTGGTTCACGGTGCGCTTTGAGGGCTCGTCGAACGGCCGGCGGATCGTGACCGAGGTCTCCGGCGGCGATCCCGGCTACGGCGAGACGTCGAAGATGCTGGCCGAGTCGGCGCTGTGCCTGGCCCAGGACGACCTGCCGGAGTTGGCCGGCCAGCTCACCCCGGCGGTGGCGATGGGGCAGCCGCTCATCGACCGGCTGGTCCGGGCCGGCATCGGCTTTGCCACGATCGAGAACGGCTGATGGCGGGCTGGACCGCGGCCGACATCCCGGACCAGACCGACCGGCGGGTGCTGGTCACCGGCGCCAACAGCGGCCTGGGGCTGGCCACCGCGCGCGACCTGACGCGAGCCGGCGCCTGCGTGGTGCTGGCCTGCCGAAATCTTGAGAAGGGCCTCCGTGCGGTGGAGGAGATCGGACGGCAGGTCGCCGAGCCCTGCGTCCACCTCGAGCAGCTCGACCTGGCGGATCTGAGCTCGGTCCGGGACTTCGCCGAGCGTCTCTCCTACAGCCATGACCGGGTCGACGTCCTGGTCAACAACGCCGGCATCATGGCGCCGCCCCGCCGGGAGACCGTCGACGGCTTCGAGAGCCAGTTCGGCACCAATCATCTCGGTCACTTCGCGCTCACCGGGCGGCTGCTGCCGCTGCTCTCGGCTGCTCCGGCGCCGCGGGTGGTGACGGAGTCGAGCATCGTGCATCGCATCGGATGGCTCCGGCTCGACGACCTCCAGATGCAACGCCGCTATGTCAACTGGCTGGCCTACGGGCAGTCCAAGCTGGCCAACCTGATGTTCGCCGTCGAGCTCCAGCGCCGGGCCACCGCCGCGGGCACTCCCATGCTCAGCCTCGCCGCCCACCCCGGCTACGCAGCCACCAACCTCCAGTTCGCCGGGCCGGCCACCGCGTGGGAGCGATGGTCGCTTGGCGCGATGAACAAGACGGTGGCCCAGACCGCCGACGACGGGGCGCTGCCGGCCCTCTATGCGGCAACGATGCCGGACCTGCCCGGGGGCGCGTTCGTCGGCCCGGACGGGTTCATGGAGATGCGGGGGCACCCCCGTCTGACGAGGGGCGTTCGCCGGGCCTACGACGAGACGGCCGCACGGGCGCTGTGGGATCGATCCGAGGAGCTGACGGGAGTGCACTATGAGTTCGCGACTGCCCACGTCGGATGAACGCCGCCCGGTCGTCGACCTGAGAGCCGACGGCGAGGCGGTGCTGGAATGGGCCGCCCGCTATCTGGAGGGCGTGGGCGAGAGACCGGTGCTGGCCCAGGTGTCGCCGGGGGAGATCCGGGATCGGCTGCCGCGCTCGGCCCCTGAGGAGGGCGAGCCGTTCTCGGCGATTCTGCGCGACCTCGACGAGCTCCTGATGCCGGGCGTCACCCACTGGCAGCACCCGCGGTTCTTCGCCTATTTCGCCACCAGCGCGGCCGAGCCGGGGATCCTGGCCGAGTTGCTGGCCGCGGCACTCAATTCGATCGCGTTGTTGTGGCGGACGGCCCCCGCGTCGACCGAGCTGGAGGGCGTGGTGTTGGACTGGACCGCGGGGCTGCTGGGGTTGCCGGACGGCTGGCACGGCCACATCGAGGACAGCGCCTCCACCTCGACCCTGGCCGCCATGATCGCCGCCCGGGAGGCCACCGGGCGCAACGAGGTGGTCTGCTCCGAGCAGACCCACTCGTCGGTGGCCAAGGCGGCGCGGATGATCGGCATGCCGATGCGCACCGTGTCCTGTGATTCCGAGTTTCGGATGCGCGCCGACGCGCTGGGTGATCTTTCGACTGCGGCGGTCGTCGTGGCGACGGTGGGGACGACGGCCAGCGCGTCGGTCGACCCAGTGCCGGCCGTGGCCGACGCGTGTGCGGCGGCGGGGGCCTGGCTGCACGTCGACGCGGCGTACGCCGGGTCGGCGATGGTCTGCCCTGAGTTCCGGTGGGCGTTTTCCGGGGTCGAGCGCGCGGATTCCCTGGTGGTCAATCCCCACAAGTGGCTGCTCACGCCGATGGACTGCTCGCTGCTGTGGACCTCGCGCCCGGCGGACCTGCGCGCCGCGTTCAGTCTGGTCCCGGAGTACCTGCGCACGCCGGACGCCGAGGACGCGTTGTCTTTGAGCGAGTACGGGCCGGCGTTGGGGCGGCGGTTTCGGTCGTTGAAGCTGTGGGCGGTGCTGCGCTGCTACGGGCGGCGCGGGCTGCAGGAGCACATCCGGCGCGGCGTCGACCTGGCGTCGACGTTCGAGGGGTGGGTGGAGTCAGAGCCCGGGTGGGAGGTGTGCGCGCCGCGTCACTTCTCGCTGGTCTGCTTCCGGCTGGAGGGTGACGATTCGCGGAACAAAGCTCTGCTGGAGCGGGTCAACGCCTCCGGCGAGATCTTCATCTCCCACGCGGTCCTCGAAGGACGCTACGTCCTGCGGATGGCGATCGGCCAGATGTCGACCACCGAGGACGACATCCGGCGGGCCTGGGAACTGCTCCGCAGCGAGGCGCGTCGCGTATGATCGCGGTGTGCGGCGTTACACAGGTTTTCTGAGCATCGTTGTTGGGCTGGTCGTCGCTGTCGTCGTCGCTGTCGCTGTCGGCGTAGCAGGCGTGGCGGCCCCGGGCGCGCGCGCCGCGGTGCCCGTCCCGGCGCCGCCGGTGCCTCCGGCACCTCGGCTGCCGCCAGGGCCGCCGGTGCCGATCCCATCGCTGCCCGGGCCGCCGGCCTATCTGGGCGCTCCGGCCTCGCCGCTGCGCATCGACGGCGTCTCGGCGCCGCCGCGGAATCCGTTCATGGCGCCCAACGGCGAGTCCGAGATCCACGACGACGCCTGGCAGACGGACTCGTACATGTGGGGCGGGCCGCTCGGCCGGTCGCCGGTGGTTGCGTCCAGCCTGCTGGGGGGCGACTGCGCGTCGATCGCCTTCGACTCCCGGGGACGGCTGATCACGATCTGCATCGGGCTCTCCGGGCCCAAGCTGTACATGCTGGATCCGTCCACGCTGGCTACTTTGGCCACCTTCGACCTGCCGCCGCGCCAGGGCGTCCCCAACCCGGCGACCGTGTATCAGGACTTCACCGGCGGCGGCTACTTCTACCTGGACCGCCACGACCGGGTGGTGACGGCGACGACCACCCACCACATCTACGTCATCGCCGAGCACGGCGGCGGCTTCGAGAAGGTGGCCGACTACCCGCTCACCGGGGTGCTGTCGTCGTCGGAGAACATCACCTCGGCGCTGCCGGATTCGCATGGGCTGGTGTGGTTCGTGGCGCGGACCGATGGCGTGGTCGGGACGCTGAATCTGGCGACCGGTGCGGTCCATGTCGTCCGCCTCGGCCATGGGTCGAACGGCGAGATCGAGAACTCGTTCGCCGCCGACCAGCATGGCGGCGTCTACATCGCCACCAACCGGCGCCTGTACCGCTTCGGCGCGGGCCGGGGCGGCGTCCCCCGGGTGGTCTGGTCGGTCCGGTATCCCAACAGCGGCGAGGCGAAGCCCGGCCAGGTCGACGACGGCACCGGCACCACCCCTACGGTCATGGCCGGCGGCTACGTGAACATCACCGACAATGCAGATCCGATGGACGTCGTCGTCTATCGAACGGCCGCCCGCCCGCGCCGGCGTCGACTCGTCTGCCGCGTTCCGGTGTTCACCCGCGGCGCCGCCGACACCGAGAACTCCCTGATCGCCGCCGGCCGCTCGATCATCGTGGAGAACAACCACGGCTACACCGGCCCGGCATCGGTGGAGGGCGGCGGGGTGACCACCCCCGGGTTGGCCCGGGTCGACATCAATCGCAACGGCCGCGGGTGCCACCGCGTCTGGACCAACTCGACGGTCGCCGCCCCCACCGTGGTTCCGAAGGTGTCGGTCGCGAATGGCCTGGTGTACACGTACACGAAGGGCAAGGGCTCCTCGGACCCCTGGTACTGGACGGCCCTTGACTTCCAGACCGGCCGCACCGTCTACCAGCGACTGGCCGGCACCGGCCTCGGCTATAACAACAACTACGCCGGAATCGCGCTCAGCCGCAGCGGAACCGAGTACCTCGGAACTCTGGGCGGCATCCTCTCACTGAGAGATAACTGACACACAGTTGCCACACACACGTGACACTTTTTCTGTCACGCTGGTTGGGTGGACGACTCATCTGAATCTGAGGCCGAAAAACGGTCGCGGATTAAGATAAGTGAGGTCGCTCGGCGGCAGGAGGGGGTGGTCAGCCGCCAGGATCTGCACGAAGCGGGATTCAGGAACCGGCAGATCGCTCGCCGGGAGAAGAATGGCGAGCTCCACGTTATGTACGAGAATGTCTGGGCGGTGGGGCACCGGAACGTCTCGCCGCTGGGCCACCTCATTGCTGCCGTTTTGTCGTGTGGGCCTGACTCGTTTCTGAGCCATCGGACCGCGGCTGCCGTGCATGGTCTGCGGAAGATCAACGTGCGGGAGATTGACGTGACCGTCGTGGCCGGGAACGCGCCGCGGCGGCCGGGTTTAAGGGTCCGCTGCACAGCCCGGACGCCCGCGCCCGGCGAGGTCCGCCGGCGCGGCCTGCTCCGCTTCAGCTCCGTCCCCCGGATGTTCGTCGAAATCGCCAAGACCGAGACCGACGCCGAACTCGACCGCCTGATCACGCTGGCGGTGCGCAAGCGCTTGCTGAACATCGACGCGCTGGAAGCAGCCCTCCAGCGACACGAACGGAGACCCGGGATCGGCCGGCTGAAGCGAGTGGTCGACCGCTACCGGCCACAGCCGGACCGCAAATCAGAGCTGGAGCGCGCCTTCGACACCTGGCTGCTCAACCACCCCGACATCCCGGAGCCGCTGAAAAACGTCCACATCGACGGGTGGGAGATCGACTGCTGGTGGCCGGACCAGAAGGTGGCGCTGGAGCTCGACGGCCGCCCCTACCACGTGGCCGTGCAGGACATGGAACGCGACCGGCTCAAGGACACCAAGCTGCAGCGCATCGGCATCCGGCCGATGCGCGTCACCGACGCCCGGTTCGAGCACGACCCCCGCGGTGTCTTCGACGACCTGAAGGCGCTACTTCAGCTCGGCTGAGCCGGCTTGTCCGAGAGCTCGCGGAGCGCTACTTCAGCTCGGCTGACGTCTTGCCCAGCAGCTGGCGGGCGATGATCAGCAGCTGGATCTGCTGGGTGCCCTCGAACAGGTCGAGGATCTTGGCGTCGCGGGCCCACTTTTCCATCAGCTCGCCCTCGCCGAAGCCGGTGGCCCCGCACAGGGCAACGCAGCGCAGCGCCACGTCGGTCCCCATCCGGCCGGCCTTGGCCTTGGCCATCGAGGCCTGCAGCGAGTTCGGCTTCTTGTTGTCGGCCATCCAGGCGGCCTGCAGCGTCAAGAGCCGGGCGGCCTCCCAGTCGGCCTCCATGGCGATGTACTCGGCCGCGGCCGCGCTCTGGAGGGCCGGCGGAGTGTCGTAGTCGATCTCGATCCCGGCCTCGCGCAGGTGCTCCTTGGTGGCCTCGAGGCAGGCGCGGGCGACGCCCACGGCCATCCCGGCCACCAGCGGGCGCGTGTTGTCGAACGTCTGCATGACGCCCGAGAAGCCGCCCTTGGGGGCGATCTCCGGCGAGCCGAGCAGGTTCTCCTTCGGAACTCGGCAATCCGTCAGGACAAAATTCGCCGTGTCCGAGGCGCGGATGCCGAGCTTGTGCTCCAGGCGATCGAGCTTCAGGCCCGGGTTGTCGCGCTCCACCACAAAGGACTTGATGGCCGCCCGCCCCTGCTTGGGATCCAGCGAGGCCCAGACGACGATCAGCTCGGCCCGGTCGCCCGAGGTGACGAAGATCTTCTCGCCGTTGAGCACGTACTCGTCGCCGTCGAGCTTGGCCGTGGTCCGGATGGCGGCCGAGTCCGAGCCGGCCTCCGGCTCGGTGATCGCCATCGCCGCCCACTTGCCGCCGAAGCGCTTCAGCTGCTCCTCGTCGGCCACGGCGGAGATCGCCGCCTGACCGAGCCCCTGGCGGGGCATCGCCAGCAGGAGACCGACGTCGCCCCAGCACATCTCGATCAGCCCCAGCAGGGAGGCCATGTTGGAGCCGTTGCGATTTCCGCCCTCGTCGCCTTGCTTCGACGACGGCGACGACCCGTTGCTGCCCACCGCGCCCGCGCCGGCGCCGCCGAGCGCGCCGCCCTCGTTGAGGCCGTCGATGGCGGCGGCGAGCATGTCCAGCTCCTTCGGATACTCGTGCTCCGCCGTGTCGTACTTGCGCGAGTTGGTGCGCAGGATCTCGCCGGCGACCTGGTGGGCCTGGGAGATCAGCTGGTTGAACTTCTTGGGGGTCTCGAGGTTGATCATCAGACCAACAACCCTCCTTCCATGATCCCGGCAGCTCGGAGGTCCCTGTACCAGCGCTCGACCGGATGTTCCTTGACGTAGCCGTGACCGCCGAGCAGCTGGACGCCCTCGGAGCCGATCGCCATGGCGCGGTCCGCGCACAGGCGACGGGCCAGCGCGACTTCGCGGTGGAACGGCATGCCCTGGTCGACGCGGGCGGCGGCCCGGTAGGTGGCCAGGCGCAGCCCGTCGAGCTCGATCGCCATGTTGGCCACGGCGAAGGCCACCGCCTGGCGGTTGGAGACCGGCTCGCCGAACGCCTTGCGGTCCTTGACGTAGTCGCTCACATAGTCCAGCACCGCCTGCCCGGTGCCGACGGCGAGCGCGCACCAGGCCAGCCGGGACAGCGCGACGCATTCGGCGTAGACCTCGCGCTCGCCGCCGCCGAGCAGCGCCGTGGCCGGGACCTGGACGTCCTCCAGGATGACCCGCTGCGTCCCAGACGCCCGGATGCCCATGCCCGGCTCGGGCTCCAGCGAAATCCCCCCGCTACGAGGCTCGACGATGAACAGCGAGGGTCCGGTGCCCTCCAGCTCCGCGGCCACCACGAACACCTCGGCATCACCGGCGCGCGGGACGAGCGCCTTGACGCCGTTGAGCACGTAGCCTCCGCCGCTGCCCCGGGCCGTGGTGTCCAGCTTGAACGGATCGAACAGCGGGCGCGGCTCCATGATGGCCAGCGCGGCCGCCGGCACGTTCTCGCCGACGAACTCCGGCAGGTAGGTGGCCTCCTGCTGGCCGTCGCCCCATAGGCTGATGGCGGTGGACACCGCGGCCGGCGCCAGGCAGGCCACGGCGATCCCCATGTCGCCCTGGGCGAGGGCCTCGCTCATCAGCACGGTCGTCGTGGCCGAGCGCTCGGCCACGGCCCCGCCGAGCTCCTCCGGGACGCCGATCATGGTCAGCCCCAGCTCGTTGGCCTGGCCGAGCAGGGCGTCCGGGGCGCGACACGCGGCGTCGGCGTCGAGCGCCGCCTTGCGCAGTTCCGCGAGCGCGAACTCACGGACGGAATCGCGCAGCAGCGCCTGCTCGTCGGACGGGGTCAGGTCGAACAGGTCGCTCTGGCGCACCCGGGGCTGACGGGCGGGCCGGGAGAGGCGCTGCGCGGCAGCGAAGCTGCGGCCGGCGGTGGCGGCGGTGCGAGCACCGGTCTTGGTGGCCCCGTGGATGAAGCTGACGACCGGGTCACGCAGGCCCAGCCGGTCGATCGCGTCCGACGACGCGACCCGGTTGAGCGCGCGCAGGCCGACGGCCATTCCACGCTCGGCGATGTTGGGAGGGGAAGCCATGACGCGACCGTAGCACGATTCGTTGTCACGTCGTTCCATGTAATGCTGAACACTGCCGTATATCTGACAGGCCCGAGCGGACTTATTGCACTCTTACATGGAGCCGGTCATGCTCCATGGGTGCGCGTCCTCATCGCCGAAGACGAAATCCGCCTGGCCGATGCCATCGCGCGCGGCCTTCGCCGGCAGGGGTTTGCGGTCGATCTGGCCCCGGACGGGGAGCAGGCGCTGGTCAAGTCGCGGGTCGTCCGCTACGACGTGCTGGTGCTCGACCGGGAGCTGCCCGGGGTGCACGGCGACGACGTGTGCCGGGTGGTGCGCGAAGAGCGGCCGGACACCGGGATTCTGATGCTGACGGCGGCCGGGGCGCTGGAGGACGTGATTGAGGGGCTGTCGCTCGGCGCCGACGACTACCTGCCCAAGCCGTTCCGGTTCGCCGAGCTGGTGGCCCGCATCCACGCGCTGGCCCGTCGCACCTCGCCGAGCCGGCCTCCGATCCTGACCCACGCGGGCCTGGAGCTCGACCCGGCCCGGCGGCGACTGACGCGGGACGGCCGGGAGATCGAGCTGGCCCGCAAGGAGTTCGCGGTGCTGGAGGCCCTGATGGCCGCCGACGGCGCCACGGTCTCTGCCGAGCAGCTGCTGGAGCGGGTCTGGGACGAGCACACCGACCCGTTCACCAACGTCGTGCGCATGACGATCATGACCCTGCGGCGCAAGCTCGGCGACCCGCCGGTCGTTCAGACGGTGATCGGGGTGGGCTACAGGATGGCCTGATGGCCGCCCGGCGCCGCTGGATCCCCCGCATGCCGGCACCGACCATCCGGCTGCGCCTGACCGCGCTGTACGGAACCGTCTTCCTGATCACCGGCGGGGCGCTGCTGACGCTTGGCTATGTGTTCGTGCGCACCAACCTGCGCACCCACCACAGCCTGCGGGCCGTGCTGCACCGGCTCGGGATCGAGCCGACGCGCGGGGAATACGGCTTCCCGGCCAACTCGCCCACCGGCAAATTGATCCACACCGTCCAGGATCAGATCCTGGGCGGCGCGCTGCACCGGCTGCTGCTGGAGTACATCGGCGCGCTGCTGCTGATGACCGCGGCCTCGGTGGTGATCGGCTGGCTGCTGGCCGGCCGGGCGCTGGCCCCGCTACGCGAGATCACCGCCACCGCCCGCCGGGTTTCCGGCGAGAACCTGGGCGAGCGGATCGATCTGCGGGCGCCGGCCGACGAGCTCAAGGAGCTGGCCGACACGATCGACGGGATGCTCTCCCGGCTCGACGGCGCGTTCGCCAGCCAGCGCCATTTCGTGGCGAGCGCGTCGCATGAGCTGCGAACGCCCCTGGCGATCATGCGAACCGAGATCGACGTGGCGCTCGCCGACCCGGACGCCAGCGCCCAGGAGCTGCGCGAGATGGGGGAGGCGGTCCGCGACACCGTCGATCGCTGCGAGCGACTGATCGCCAGTCTGCTGCTGCTGGCGCGCAGCGAGGCGGCCGCCGGGCACGAGGAGCCGGTCGACATCGCGGCGCTGGCGGCCGACTGCATCACCGACCTGTGGGCGCCCGCCCAGGAGGCCCACATTCACATCGTGGACGATCTGGAGCCGGCCTGGACCAGCGGCGACCCGGGGCTGCTGGAGCGACTGATCGCCAACCTGGTCGACAACGGGATCCACCACAACGAGAGCCGCGGCTACCTGCGCGTGAGCACGCGGACCCACGAGGACCATGTGGAGCTCGTCGTGGCCAACGGCGGGCCGCGGATCGACCCCGAGCGCGTGGCCGAGCTCGTCGAGCCGTTCCGGCGGATGGACCGTTCGGTCCGCGGCTTCGGGCTCGGGCTCTCAATCGTCCAGTCGATTGCGCGCGCCCACCACGGGATGGCGACGCTGATCGCGCCGGACGCGGGGGGCCTGGAGGTCCGAGTGCGGCTGCCCCGCCTGGGCAGACTGCGGCCGGCGCGGGCCACCCTGCCAGAGCCCGAGCGCCGGGTGCCCGGTCCCTCAGCCGATTCTGAGGGTCGTCTTACGAAGAGCTGACGGTTTCAGACGTACGCTCAGTCCCATGTCGCGCCGGTGTCACTGTATGAGAGTTGGCGGTGGGCTTGATCACGGCATCCCCGCGCCGAGTCGGGCCCGTTCCTCCCTCCAGACGCCGGGCGATTGCGGCGAACGTGCGCCTCGTCGCATGCGGCGGAGATACCTCCCCGCAACCTGAGGCCGGCGGCGGTCCGGGCCGCGACTCCCGCCCGGGCCAGCCCGCCGGACCTCGGGGCCATCACCACGTCTCGACGTTCGGCCGGCGCTTGCCCGGGGTCTGCCACCACGGCGAGGCGTCGTCGTCGAACAGCGTCGCGATCCACCGGCGCGTGTCGGCCGGGTCGATCACGTCGTCGATCTCGAAGTACGCGGCCATGCTGAGGCCGCGCCCGCGCTCGTAGGCGACGGCGACCATCTGCTCGAATGCCTCGTGGCGGGCCACCGGGTCCTCGATCTGCTCCAGCTCCCGGCGCATGCCCAGCCGGACGGCGCCCTCCAGCCCCATCGCGCCGAACTCCGAGGTCGGCCAGCCGACCAGGAACAGCGGCGACTTGAACCCGCCTCCCGCCATCGCCTGGGCGCCCAGGCCGTAGCCCTTACGCACGACGACGGTTCCGGTCGGCACGCTGAGGTTGGCGCCGGTGGTGAACATCCGGCTGACGTGGCGGACGGTCGCGGTCGTCTCGGCCTCCGGGCCGACCATGAAGCCGGGCGTGTCGGCCACGAACAGCAGCGGGAGGCCGAAGGCGTCGCACAGGCCCATGAAGCGCGCCGCCTTGTCGGCGCCGTCGGCGTCGATGGCGCCGCCCAGGTGAGCCGGGTCGTTGGCGATCAGACCGAGCGCCCGCCCGTCGACCCGGGCCAGGGCGGTGATCATCCCGGGCGCGAACCCCCGCCGCAGCTCCAGGACGTCGTCGCACAGGGTCTCCAGGACGGCCCGGACGTCGTAGATGCGCTTGCGGTTGGCGGGAACCAGGTCGCGGAGGGCAGTCTGGTCCGGCGGCGTGGCCGGCGGGTCCTGGCGCGGGCCGAAGTAGCCCAGGTAGCGCCGGGCGGCGGCCACCGCCTCGGCGTCGCCGGAGACCCGGAGGTCGACGACGCCGTTGTCCCACTGCACGTCGATGGGGCCGACCTCCTGGGGGGCGAACCGGCCCAGCCCGCCGCCCTCGATCATCGCCGGGCCGCCCATGCCGATGCTGGCGTCCTCGGTGGCGATGACGACGTCGCAGCAGCCGAGCAGCGCGGCGTTGCCGGCGAAGCAGTAGCCGGAGGCGATGCCGACCAGCGGCACCAGTCCGCTCAGCTCGGCGAACAGGCCGAAGGCCCGGCAGTCCAGTCCGGAGATGATCGGCATGTCGACGTCGCCGGGGCGCCCACCGCCGCCCTCGGCGAACAGCACCACCGGCAGCCGCCGCCGCTGCGCGATCTGGAACAGGCGGTCCTTCTTGACGTGGTTGCGCATGCCCTGGGTACCGGCCAGGACGGTGTAGTCGTAGGACATGGCGGCCACCGGCCGCCCGTCGACCTTGCCGACCCCGCCGACCAGCCCGTCGGCCGGGGTGCGCTCGATCAGCTCCTGGCGCGAGCGCCGCTGCTCCTGGGCGGCGATCACGAGCGGCCCGTACTCGACGAACGACCCCGGGTCGAGCAGGTCGGCCAGGTTCTCCCGGGCGGTCCGGCGCCCGGCGGCGTGGCGCCTGTCGACCGCCTCCGGGCGGCGATGGTCCAGGCCGATCTCGTGGCGCTCGCGTACCGCCGCCAGGTCGTCGCGCGTCTCCGGCTCGGGGGTGGGGGCGGCCGGCCCGGATGCGTTGGCGGGAGCGAGGACGGCGAGCGGCTGCCCCTCGGCCACCGTGTCGCCGACCGCCACCGCCAGGCGGGCGATCGTGGCATCGCTCTCGGCCACGACCTCGTGCTCCATCTTCATCGCCTCGATGATGACCACCGGGCTGCCGGCGCTGACCCGCTCGCCGGCCACCGCGACCACCGTGCCGGCGAACGGCGCGACGAGTGTCGTCTCCACGCGCGGCAGTCTACGATTGCCGCCATGAGCGAGGCGCCGGAGCTGCTGTGGGAGCCGTCCGGGGACCGGCTGGAACAGGCGACGGTGACCCGATTTGAACGGTGGCTGGCCGACGAGCGGGGCCGGTCCCTTGACGGCTACGACGCGCTGTGGCGCTGGTCGGTCCAGGAGATCGACGAGTTCTGGGCCGCGCTGGCGGAGTTCTTCGACCTGCGCTTCAGCGCGGGCGGCGACGTCGTGCTGGGCGACCGTTCGATGCCCGGCGCGGAGTGGTTCCCGGGCGCGCGGATCTCGTATGCCGAGCACATCTTCCGGGGCAAGGACGACTCCGCCGTGGCGATCTGGTCGGCGTCCGAGGTGCGGCCGGAGCTGGCCGAGTGGACGTGGGGGCGCCTGCGCTCGGAGACCGCCCGGGTGGCAGCCGGCCTGCGCGCGCTGGGCGTCGGCGAGGGCGACCGGGTGGTCGCCTACATGCCGAACATCCCGGAGACGGTGGCGTGCTTTCTGGCCTGCGCGTCGATCGGCGCGGTGTGGTCCTCGGCGGCGCCGGAGTTCGGCGCCCGGAGCGTGATCGACCGCTTCGCCCAGGTGGAGCCCAAGGTGCTGCTGGCGGTCGACGGCTACCGGTACGGCGGCAAGGACTTCGACCGGACGGGCCTGGTGGACCGTATCGCGGCCGAGCTGCCCGGCCTGGAGGCGGTGGTCCGGCTGGGCTACCTGGACGGCACCGGCTGGCAGGACGGGTTCCTGCGCGACGGAGAGCTGGAGTTCGCCGCATTGCCGTTCGATCACCCCTTGTGGGTCCTGTACAGCTCCGGGACGACCGGGCTGCCCAAGCCGATCGTCCACGGCCAGGGCGGGATCCTGGTGGAGCAGGTCAAGATGGGCCACCTGCACCTCGACGCTCACGCCGGCGACCGGGTGTTCTGGTTCTCGACGACCGGCTGGATGATGTGGAACTTCCTGGTCGGCGTGCTGTTGACTGACGCGTCAATCGTGCTCTTCGACGGCAACCCGGGTTACCCGTCGCTCGATGCGCTGTGGGACCTGGCCGAACAGGCCGGCATCACGACGTTCGGCACCAGCGCGGCGTTCATCTCCTCGTGCATGAAGGCCGAGGTGGAGCCGCGGTCCGGCGGGCGGAGGCTGAGCGGGCTGCGCGCGGTGGGCTCGACGGGCTCGCCGCTGTCGCCCGAGGGGTTCAGGTGGATCTACGACCGGCTCGGCTCGGACACCTGGCTGTTCTCGACGTCCGGCGGGACCGACATGTGCACGGCGTTCGTGGGCGGGGTGCCGACGCTGCCGGTTTACCTGGGTGAGCTGCAGGCCCGGGCGCTGGGGGCGAGCGTCGAGGCCTGGGACGAGGAGGGCCGCCCGCTCACCGACGAGGTGGGGGAACTGGTCATCACCCAACCGATGCCGTCGATGCCGGTCTTCTTCTGGGGCGACACGGACGGCGAGCGCCTGCGCGACTCGTACTTCTCGATGTATCCGGGGGTGTGGCGCCACGGCGACTGGATCAAGATCACCTCGCGCGGGACGGCGGTCATCTACGGCCGCTCGGACTCGACGATCAACCGCGGCGGGGTGCGGATGGGGACGTCGGAGATCTACCGGGCGGTGCTGGAGATCGACGCCGTCGTCGACGCTCTGGTGGTCGATCTGCCCCGGGCGGACACGGACGGGTGGATGCCGCTGTTCGTCGTGCTGCGGGAGGGGGAGGAGCTGTCCGACGACCTGGTGGCCGAGATCCGCCGCCGGATCCGGGAGGACTGCTCGCCCCGCCACGTGCCCAACGAGATCCGCCAGATCGCCGCCGTGCCCCGGACGCTGTCCGGGAAGGTGCTGGAGGTCCCGGTCAAGCGGATCCTGATGGGGACGCCGGCCGACGAGGCGGCGTCGCGGGAGTCGCTGGCCAACCCGGATGCACTCGACTACTTCGTGCGGCTCACCGAAGAGGGGGAGTAAGGCCGGGCGCTGGGGGCTCTCCAGACGCTGATCGTGGAACTGGACGGATTCGAGTTCCACGGCGACCGCGCTAGCTTCGAGGAGGACCGGGAAAGGGACGCCCGCGCGCTCCAGGCCGGCTGGGCGACCCTGCGCGTCACCTGGACCCGTCTCCAGGGCGCTCCGGAGGCCGAGGCCCGGCGGCTGGGGGATGTCCTGAGCCAGCGTGGGTAGCCTCGTCCTTATGGACTTCTTCCCGAAATCTGAAACCGCTCTCACGGGTAGCTGGTCCGATTAGGGTCGGAAAGCCAACAGGGAGATACGTCACACCATGAAAAGTTTGAGCCGATGGATTCCGGTCATCGGCGGTGCGGTAGCCGGGGGAGTCATCGCGCTGATCATTGCCGGCGGAAGCGGGGGAACGACCACGACGACCACGGTGATGCAGAGCGGCGGTGGCAGCACGGGCACAAGCCAGAGCGCGTCGAGCGAACCGGCGTCCATCAAGAGCACCGGTGGGATGACGATCAACCAGATCTACCGCTCGGCCAGTCCGGGCGTGGTCGACATCATGGTCACCAGCCAGGGCCAGAACCCCTCGTCCGGTTTGTTCGGGGGCGGCGGCCAGACCCAACAGGGCGAGGGCGCGGGCGTCGTCTACAACAAGTCGGGCTACATCCTCACCGACGAGCACGTCGTGGCCAACGCCAGCTCGATCAAGGTGACGTTCAGCAACGGCAAGAAGGCCTCGGCCCGGGTGATCGGCACCGACCCGTCGACCGACGTCGGCGTGATCAAGGTCGACGCGCCCGCCTCGGAGCTGCACCCGATCCCGCTCGGCAACTCCGACGTCGCCCAGGTGGGCGACCCGGTGGTGGCGATCGGCAGCCCGTTCAGCCTGCCCCAGACGGTGACCGCCGGGATTGTGAGCCAGACCGGGCGCAGCATCATGGCGCCGAACAACTACACGATCCCCGGCGCGATCCAGACCGACGCGGCGATCAACCCCGGCAACTCCGGCGGGCCGCTACTGAACGCCAGCGCGCAGGTGCTGGGCCTCAACGATCAGATCGAGACCAACAACACGAACGGGACCGGCCAGGGCTCCAGCTCCGGCGTCGGTTTCGCCACCCCCATCAACACCGACGCCAAGATCGCCAACCAGATCATCTCCGGCAGGAAGGTGCAGCACGCCTACGTCGGCGTCGAGCTGTCCGGCGGGTCGTCGGGCGGGGCTCAGGTCTCCAGCGTCCAGCAGAACTCGCCGGCCACGGTCGCCGGGCTGCAGCAGGGCGATCTGATCACGGCCATCGACGGCAAGACGGTCGCCACGACCGACCAGTTCATCGCCACCATCGACAACTACTCGCCCGGTCAGACGGTGACGCTGACGGTCCAGCGCGCCGGCCAGACCAAGCAGATCCACGTCAAGCTGGGCGTCCGCCCGAGCTCCACGCCGAACCTCGGCGCGGGCGGAGGCGGTAACACCCCGTAGGTCTCAGGCGCTCGCGGCCTCCGCCCCACCACGATGGCGGCGGGTCGCGAGCGCCGCTCAGGCGTTCGCGGCCTCCGCCAGGCGGCGGCGGCGCGTCGCGAGCGCCATCGAGACCGGCCCGCCGAGCGCGATCACCATGATCAGCAGGGGAGCCAGCGCGGTCTTGCCAAAGGCGGTGGCCAGCGCGTAGGCGCCGGCGCCGAACAGGGCC